>DASWAI010000131.1:0-5906 GCA_036391215.1 Gemmatimonadales bacterium | reverse complement strand
GGATCGGGAGCGGTCACCGCTGCAGGCCGCGGCGGCGCTCGATCCGGCCCCGCCCGCCGCACTCGACCGCGCTGCACCACCGGCGGCTCTGCGTCGGCGACGCGTCGAGGAACAGGAGCGAGCAGGGGTCGGCGGCGCACTGGCGGATGGTGCGGGCGCGGTCCACGAGGCTGGCGGCCGCGGAGCGCGCGATCGCGTCGAGCGCCGCGGGCGGGCGGTCGGGCGCGAACGCGAGCTGCCAGGCCCCGGCGGTCCGCACCAGCCGCTCGTGGCCCGGCTGCTGCACCAGCCGGCCGTTGATCGCGGCGATCGCCGAGGCGGGAGGCTGGCGGCCGGCCTGCAGCGCCTCGGCCAGGCGGACGAGCTCGCGGCGGAACGCGAGGATCTCGGCGAACGGGATCGTCTCTACGTCCGACGTCAGCTTTTGCGCCTTGGTCCAGCGGTGGTAGGCGGCGGGGTCGGGCAGGAGATCGGGCGGCGCCGCGCTGCGCCCGCGGGTCGTGTTGACGAAGTCGAGCCAGCAGGCGTCGCCGAGAAGCGTGAACTCCGGATCGGGCATGGCTCGCGGGACGCTAGTCGTCCCCCACCTCGACGTCGGAGACCTCGACCGAGTTCCGGCCGCCGCGCTTGGCCCGATAGAGCGCCGTGTCTGCCGCCGCGAGCACGCCGCTCACGGTCGTGCCGTGCCGCGGCGACTCCGCGATGCCGATGCTGAGCGTGCAGTGGCCGAACTCGGGGTGGGACCGCGCCAGGGCGTCGAGGCTGGCCTGCACCCGGGACACGAAGACCTGGGCCTCGGTCGGCGTGGTCATCGGGAGAATGACGAGGAACTCGTCGCCGCCGAGCCGCCCCACCACGTCGAGCGCCCGGGCCTGCTGTCGGAGCACGTTGGAGACGAGCACGAGCAGACGGTCGCCCGCGGCGTGGCCCATCGTGTCGTTGACCACCTTGAAGCGGTCGAGGTCGAGCAGGAGGACGCTGGTGTGGAGCTGGTGCCGGAGGCTGCGGGAGATCTCGGCGCCCAGCCGCTCCTCCAGCGCCCGGCGGTTGTACAGGCCCGTCAGCTCGTCGGTAGTGGCGGCGCTGTGGAGCTGCTCCACCAGCTCCGAGTTCTTGAGCGCGATCGCCGCCGCGAACGACAGCGTCCCCGCGAGCTCGAGCTCGGCGCGGGCGTAGCCCTTGTTGCTGATCCGGGAGCCCAGCACCAGCACCGCCATCCGCTCCGACCCGGCGTCGAGCGGCACCACCAGCTCCGCTCCCTGGCCCACGAGCGTCGCGACGCCCACGTCGTCGGCCCCGACCGACGCGCTCCCCGTGGGGAGCGCCTGGTCCAGCGCGGCCCGGTCGATGGGCACGGGCTGCGGCCGGTCGCCGAGGGAGCGCGACACCTTGGGCGAGTAGACCGTCCCGTCCGGTCGGTAGAGGCACGCCCACCAGGCGAAGAACACCTCCGCCATGAAGTCCAGGATGAGCTGCTCGGTCTCCTCGATCGAATGGACCGACGACAGGAGCCGGGCCACCTGCCGGAGCGCACGGAGCTGGAAGACCGCGTCGTCGAGGGCGGCCTGGCGGTCGAGCAGGATGCCGCGCAGCTCGAACACCACGCTCAGGCCCAGCACGAGCGGCATGGCGGCCGCCCGCATGTCGGGAGCCACCGAGGGGTCCGCCAGGACCACCGCCTCGGTCTCCCCGCTCTTGAGCCGGGCGACCTCGATGGCCTCGTCGAAGCCCTCGGCTGGCCCCACGCGGGGCATCTCCCCCTCGGGGGCCGCGAGGTTGAACCAGATGCGTTCGCTCTGGAAACGCTGCACCAGCGCGACGCGGCAGCGCTCCAGCAGCTCGCCGTCCGTCCGGGATAGGCGGCAGGCGGCGGCGAAGGCGCTGGGTAGGGAGGCGAGCGCGGACGGGGTAGGTGTTAAACCCATTGGCCCCTAAGATAGTTAGCGCCCGGGCGGTAGGGGAGTCGGGGAGGTCCCCCGGGCCCGTCAGCGCCGGGTGATCCGCCCGCCCGGCGGCGGCGCCACTGCGCCGTGCAGCGAGTCGGCGACGTAGGCGGCGACGAGGTCCACGGTCCGCGGGGCCGTGCTCTGCGCGGCGCACGCCGCGGCCGCCGCTTCGGGCACGCGGTAGCCGTCCCCGCCGCTGCAGGCCATGAAGGCCGGCAGCGCCACCCGGAGCCTGGCGCTGGGCCCGATCACCTCGCCATCGGAACGCACCACGTCGCCCACGATCCGGCTTCCTGACGGGCGGGCCGGATCGTAAGCGAACGCCACGCCGGACACCTGCAGGAACCCGCCCTTGCCGATGACCCCGTCGGACACGCTGTGCTCGAGCAGCTCGCGCACGCGCGCGCCCGTGAGGGGGACCACGAGCACCCGGGTCTCGTCGGCGAAGAGGAACAGTGATTCCAGCTTGTAGTTCGTGAGCGGTCCCGGGTAGAGGATGTCGTCGATGCGGATCGCCCCGGCGTTGAGGAAGGCCGCGTCGGTCTTCATGCCCGCGCGCATGGCGTCGGCGACCAGGTCGCCGAGCGGGGTCTCGTTCCGCCGCTGGACCAGGTCGCGCGCGTCGAGCGGGGCCTGGATGGTGCCCAAGTCCCGTTCCGGCCCGAGCCGCCGCCGCAGGCTATCGGCCCAGCCCGCGACGACCCGGGCCACGGCGGTGTCGAGCGTGGCGACCGTCGGCGTGACCGGAAGCAGCGCGACCGCCTCCCGCCATTGGCCCTTGCTGCCCCAGACCGTGGCGAACTGGGCGCTGCGGGCGTTGGCGTCGGCCTTGAGGATGTAGCGCTTCGAGATGGCCACCGTCATGTGCTCGTGCTCGTGGCCCCCCAGGACGAGATCGAGGCGCCCCTCGCGATTGAGCAGCGCGCGGTCGGCCTCCACCGTCTGGTGGGTGAGCGCCACCAGGAACTCCGCCCCCTGCTGGACCAGCGTGTCGATGACGAACCGCGCCGCGCTGTCGGGATCGGTGCAGCGGACGTAGGCCGGGTAGTCGCCCTGGAGCGTGAGCCCGAAGATTCCCAGCTTGCGGCCCGCGAGGCGGAGCGTGTCCCAGGTGAAGACGCCGGGGAACGCGTCGCCGTTCGCCTCCCGGCAGTTGGCGGACAGCCACTTGAAGTTCGCCAGGTGGATCCGGGCGACCAGCGTGTCCCGGGACAGCTCGAACTCGTGGTTGCCGAACGTGGCGTAGTCGAGCTTCGCCGCGTTCAGCGCATCGATCATCTGGCGGCCGGAGTAGTACTTGCTCAGCAGGCTCGGGGAGAGGAAGTCGCCGGCGAGCACGAACAGGGTCGGCCCTTCCGCCTTGACCCGGTCGAGGATGGTCGCCACGCGGGCCAGCCCGCCCGAGCCGTCCGCCAGCGTGTCGGCGACGTACACGTCGTTGAGCGAGACGAACCGCATCGGGTTGGTCGGCGCGGGCGCGGGCGGCAGGCCGAGACACGCCGTCAAGGCGCCCAGCGCCAGGGCCGGCGCCAGGCGCCGGAGCGGGGCCGTCCTCACCGCTCTTCTTCCCGTTCCCGCAGGCCACGGACCAGGTCCGCGGCGAGGGCCCGCAATTCCTCGAGCATGGCGCGTTGCGGCCAGTCCGGCCGGGAGGCGAGCACTTCCGTCATGGAGCGGTACCACCAGATCGTCTCCTCCGAGCTCGCCTGCGAGACGGCTCGTAGATACTCCGCACCGAGGCGCCGGAGCGCCGCGATCGTCGATCCACACCGATGGATCTCGTCGGCGGCGATGATGTCGAGTGCCCGCGGCTCCGCCACGGCCAGGTGCGCCAGGAAATCGTGCTTGCAGGCGCGCCAGGGCCGCTCCTCGCCGCGGGACGTGTATCTCGGCTCAGACGCGTCAGCCGCGATCGCGAGCACAACCGGACCGAACTTGTCCGCCACCTTGTGCTCCAGCACCTCCCGCCGGTCCGGGGTTGCGTCCTCGAGTACGTGGTGGAGGATCCCCGCGACCAGGGTCGGCTGGTCGCAGGCGTAGCGTGCGAGGATCACGGCCACGTTCGCCGGATGCCCCAGGCTGCCGGGCGATGCGGACCCGGGGCCCCGATGGTGCTTCGCGGCAAAGGCGAACGCGTGGTTGATGCGGTCGGAATAGGCGTGCATGCGCAGACGGTTGGCGGGAGCCCTGCTCACGGAATGCCGAGAAGCTTATGCGTCTGCAGGCTGAGCCGCCAGCGCGGATGCGCGAGACAGTAGCGCAGCGCGGCGTCGGTGTTCCGCTCCCGCGCCGGGCCGTCCATCGGTTGGAGGAAGAAATGGCGGAAGGCGAGCGGCTCGAACCGCTCGGGCTCCGCCCCCGTCTGCGGATAGACCAGCTTGAGCTCGTCGCCCGCGCGCACCACCAGCTCCGCCCCGGCCTTGGGACTCACGCAGATCCAGTCTAGGCCGGGCGGCGGCGGGCGCGTGCCGTTCGTCTCCACCGCGATCTCGAACCCGCGCCGGTGGAGCGCCCCCGCCAGCTCGGCGTCGAGCTGGAGCAGCGGCTCGCCCCCGGTGCAGACCACGAACGGGGTGCCCCCCGCGCCGGCGGGCCACGCGGCCGCCACCGCGGTCGCCAGCGCGTCCGCCGTCGCGAACCGGCCGCCGCCGGGGCCGTCGGTGTCCACGAAGTCGGTGTCGCAGAAGGTGCAGACGGCGCGCGCCCGGTCGGCCTCGCGTCCGCTCCAGAGGTTGCACCCGGCAAAGCGGCAGAACACCGCCGGCCGTCCGGTCTGCGCCCCCTCGCCCTGCAGGGTGTAGAAGATCTCCTTGACCGAGTATGCCATCGTCCGAGCTTACCGCTCGCCGCGCCCGGCGGTCTGGTATTTCCCGGGGTCTTCCAGCCCCGCCTCCCGGAACCCCTTGAGCCGGAGCTGGCACGCGTCGCAGCGGCCGCAGGCCTCCCCCGCCTCCGACGGGTCGTAGCAGCTCAGCGTCAGGCCGTAGTCCAGGCCCAGCGCCGTGCCGCGCTCGACGATCTCGCGCTTGGCCAGCAGGATGAGGGGCGTGTGGATCGTGAACCGCTGCTTGAGCTCGGTGCCGGCGCGGGTGGCCAGGTTGGCCAGGTGCTGGAACGCGGCGATGTACTCCGGGCGGCAATCGGGATACCCGCTGTAGTCCAGCGCGTTGACCCCGATCACGATGTCCGTGACGCCGAGCGTTTCCGCCCAGGCCAGCGCGAACGACAGAAAGATCGTGTTGCGCGCGGGCACGTAGGTCACCGGAATGCCCGAGCCGATCGCCTCGGCGGGCCGGTCCTTGGGGACGGCGATCTCGGCCGTCAGGGCCGAGCCGCCGAAGGCGCGGAGATCGATCTCCACGATCGCGTGGCGCGCCACGCCCAGGTGCGCCGCGACCCGCCGGGCCGCCTCGAGCTCGAGCGCGTGCCGCTGGCCGTAGCGGAAGCTGAGCGCGTACAGCTCGAAGCCGCGGGCCTTCGTCATCGCCGCCGCCGTGGCCGAGTCCATGCCGCCGCTCAGCAGCACGACGGCTCTCGCGTTGGTCATGGCGGAATCTTAGACGGTCCCGGAGCGTCGGCGAAGCGGCCCAGCTCGAAGCGCAGCGCATCCTCCAGCGCGGGATGCCGGAACGCGAAGCCCGACGCGAGCAGCCGACTCGGCATCACGCGCGCGCTCGCCAGGATGGTTTCGTCAGCCATGGCGCCGAACGCGAGGCGCAGCGCCGCGGCGGGCACCGGCAGCACGGCCGGCCGGTGGAGCACGCGGCCCAGCGTGGTCGCAAACTCGGCGTTGGTGACCGGCGCCGGCGCCGTCGCGTTGAACGGCCCGTCGAGCGCGTCGGTGAACAGCGCGTGGTGCACGGCGCCGACCGCGTCCTCCACCGACAGCCACGCCATCCATTGGCGCCCGCCGCCCAGGGGGCCGCCGAGCCCGGCACGAAAGACGGGAAGCATCTTGGC
>DASWAI010000130.1:0-32129 GCA_036391215.1 Gemmatimonadales bacterium | reverse complement strand
GTCAACTCGAGCGGAGTGGCGACCCTCTCCAAGAAGAACCTGACAGTGGGGACGCACACCATTCTCGCCTGCTATCAGGGCACTACCACCTTCGCCCCGAGCGCGAGCGCGCCCTTGAGCCAGCAGATCACCAGCACCAAGTAGCGCCGAGGGTTGACCCTCCCCCGCCACGACGCTAAAATCTTGGGCCGCGCCCTGGTGGTGAAACTGGTAGACACGCTATCTTGAGGGGGTAGTGCCGAAAGGCGTCGCGGTTCGAATCCGCGCCAGGGCATCCAGGGTCACCAGTCGTCCCGCCACTGTAGCTCAGCGGTAGAGCACCCGATTCGTAATCGGGCGGTCGTCGGTTCAAGTCCGACCAGTGGCTCTCCGCTCGGTTCCAACGCACATGAAGCGCCCGCCGCCAGCGCGGGCGCTCTGCATATGTGGGGAGGCCTCGCCCGAATGACCGACGCCGCCGAGCCGCCCCGCACTCATCCCGTCCGCCGCTCGGCCCTCCGCCGCTTCTACGACGCCCTCGGGCCCGGCCTCGTGGCCGGGGCAGCGGACGACGATCCCTCCGGCATCGCCACTTACTCCATCGCAGGCGCGCAGCTCGGCACTTCCATCCTCTGGACCGCACCGCTCACCTGGCCGCTCATGGCCGCGGTCCAGATGATGTGCGCCCGCATCGGCATGGTGACGGGCCGCGGGCTCATGGCCGGGCTCCGCCGCAAGTTTCCCCGCTGGCTGGTCGTCGCGTGCGCCGGCGCCCTTCTCGTCGCCAACACCATCAACGTCGGCGCCGACCTGTCCGGCATGGCCGACGCCGCCGAGCTGTTCTCCAGGATCAACTCGCACTACTGGGTCGTGGCCTTCGCGGTCCTTCTCGCCTGGGCCACGATCCGATTCCACTACCGCAGCATCGCGCGAGTGCTCAAGTGGCTCGCGCTCGTGCTGTTGGCGTACGTGTTCGCCGCGGTCCCGCTGCACCCGGACTGGGGCGCCGTCGCCCGTGCCACGTTCGTACCCCACGTGCCGACCGGCCGGGCGGAATGGAGCACGCTCGTCGCGATTCTGGGCACGACCATCAGCCCCTACCTCTTTTTCTGGCAGGCCTCGCAGGAAGTCGAGGAAGAGAAAGCCAAAGGACGCCTCACCCTCGGCCGCCGCCAGGGGGCGAGCCCCCGCGAGATCCGGACGCGGAAGATGGACGTCGGGGTCGGGACGTTCTTCTCGAACCTGGTGATGTTCTTCATCATCCTGACCACGGCCCTGACCCTCCATCGCGCCGGGATCACGGACGTCGAAACCTCCCGCGAGGCGGCGCTCGCGCTCCGTCCTCTCGCGGGGGACCTCTCCGCCGGCCTGTACGCCGCCGGCATAATCGGGTTGGGGCTGCTGGCCATCCCGACGCTCGCCGGGTCGGCGGCCTACGCGCTCGCCGAGACGTTCGGCTGGCGGCAGGGGCTCGACCGCCCGTTCCGGAGCGCGCCGATGTTCTACGTGATCGTGGTGCTGGCGATGCTCGGCGGGATTGCGCTCGACTTCCTCGACGTGAACCCGGTGCGGGCGCTCTACTGGAGCGCCGTGCTGAACGGCCTGCTGGCGCCGCTGCTCCTGGTGGGCATCCTCGCCGTCGCCGTGGACGACCGGCTGATGGCGGGCCAGCCGAGCTCGCGGCTCGGGCGCGTGGTGGTGGGCCTTGCGACCCTGCTCATGCTCGGTGCTGGGGCGGCGATGTTTGCGCTGTAGGCGCCGGGCCGGCCGGCGCGGGTCCGGGTGCGGATACCGTGATCAGCACCGCGGTGAGCGCGAGGATCAGCGAGACCATCGTGCCGAGGATCGCGAGGGCGGCGCGGTCGAACGCGTGGTTGGCGGGGGCGCTGTCGGCTGACGCAACGGATGCCGGGGACATCGAAGGCTCGGTGGTTGCAGTGATCGGTCGAGGGGAATGACGGTCACTGGGGATCAAGCACAAATCAGGCCGGTATCGGGCACCGCCGATCGAGCGGTCTTGTGGCGGCAGGAAAAGGACTTATGCCGGGGCCGGGGCCGGTGCAAAGGTCCGCAGCGCCGAACGCCCTCGCGGCCCGCCGCCAACCCGCGCCGGTTGCACGGCTTCAGTTTCTGGCACGATTGGACGATCTTTGCATTACGCATCCACCTCGCTCCCACTTCCTCCTGGGGTAGCCGCTACGTGATTCGCTGGGGATCCGTCGCCCTGATCGCCCTCGGGGTCGCAGCTTGCGCCGGCGGACAACTGGTCGATCCGACGCCACCCGGCCTCGTGCCGGTCGCGAGCCTGGTCATCTCGACCGGCCAGGATACCATCTTCGTGGCCGACACGCTGGTCATGGGTCTCGAGGTGCGGGACAGCGCCGGCAACCTCCTTTCCGGCCGCGCGGTGCGGTGGCAGTCGAGCGCGCCGGCGGTCGCCGGCATCTCCGCGTTCGGCACGGTGACCGGGGTGGCCCCGGGCACGGCGACGATCAGCGCTACGGCCGGCGGGCTCACGGCTACGGCCAACCTGGTGATCCGGCGTCTGGTGTTCTCGGTCAACGTCGTCCCCGACGCCGTCTGCCTGCGGAAGGGGTTCACGACCTTCCTGACCCTCACGGCCTACGACTCTCTTGGCCAAGCGCTGGCCCCCGGCATCCGCCCGGTGACCTGGCGGAGCAGCAACGGCCTCGTGGTGACCGTCACGCCCCAGAGCGGCGACTCCGCGCTGGTGCTCGGCGTCGCGCCGGGCAGCGCGTTCGTCTTCGGCAGCATGGGCGGCGTGGCCGACACGACGGCGTTCATCGTGGATCCCACCCCGCTTGGCCAGCCGCTCCAGTGCGGCGGCGCCGGAGGATGACGGAGGGCCCGAGCGCCCCGCGCGCGCACGACCCGTACGCCGTCTTCCGCTTTCCCGACTTCCGACGCTTCGTCGGCAGCGTGCTCGCGCTCACCGTGGCCACCCAGATGCAGGTGGTCGTGGTGGGCTGGCAGATCTACGCGGTCACCAAGGACCCGCTTTCTCTGGGCCTCGTCGGGCTCGCCGAGGCGCTCCCGTTCATCAGCCTCGCGCTGTTCGCGGGACATATCGCCGACCGGGTAAACCGGCGCCGCGTCGTCGCGCTGGCCACGCTCGTGATGGTCGCCTGCGCGGGCGCGCTGCTCGGCTTCACGCTGACACGGGGGGTGTTCACGGGCGGCCGGGTCTGGCCGATCTACGCCGTGATCTTCATGAGCGGCGTCGCGCGGAGCTTCCTCCAGCCGGCGCGGCAGGCCCTCGGTGCGGAGCTGGTGCCGCGGGAGCTCTATCCCAGCGCCGTCGCCTGGCGAAGCTCGATCTGGCAGCTCGCCGCTGTCGTGGGACCGGCGCTGGGCGGGCTGCTCTACGGGTTCGTCGGTCCCGCTTCTGCGTATGCCCTTGATCTGGCGCTCACGGCCGTCGCCTTCCTGGGGATCGCGAGCCTGCGCCACACGGGGTCGGCCCGGCCGCCCGCCCTGGAATCCGTCACGGAAAGCGTGGGGGCCGGAATCCGGTTCCTGCGAGGCGAGCCGATTCTTCTCGGCGCGATCACTCTGGATCTCTTCAGCGTGCTGTTCGGGGGCGCCACGGCGCTTCTTCCCGTCTTCGCGGCTGACATACTGCACGCGGGTCCGGAGGGCCTCGGTGTGCTTCGGGCGGCGCCGTCGGTGGGGGCGGTCCTCACGTCGGTGGTCCTGGCGCACCGGCGGCCGCTCCGGCGGTCGGGGGCCACGCTGCTCACCGTCGTCGCGCTCTTCGGCCTTTCGATGATCGGATTCGGGCTTTCCCGGAGCTTCGCGCTCTCTACGATGCTGCTGGCCGTGAGCGGCGCCGTGGACATGGTGAGCGTCGTGATCCGGTCCACCCTCCTCCAGCTCTCCACGCCAGAGCACTTGCTGGGCCGGGTGGCGTCGGTCAACGCCATCTTCATCGGATCGTCCAACGAGATCGGGGCCTTCGAGTCCGGGGTTACCGCCCGCCTGCTGGGTACGGTTCCGTCGGTCGTGCTCGGCGGCACGGTGACGCTGCTGGTCGTGGCGGTGACGGCGTGGAGGGTGCCGGCGCTGCGCCGGCTGGGGAGGCTGACGGCGGTAAGAGGTGAGAGGTGAGGGGGGGCTCCCGGTCACGACGGCCCCCTCTCACCTCTCACGTGTCACCTCACGTTCATTCCTGTCCCGTCACCTCCACCGGCGCGCCGCTCACGCCGGTTGCGCCGTTGCCGAGCGCGCTCGCGTCGGGGTTGAGGCCGTCCTGGGCGCGGCCCCAGCACCAGGCCAGGTTGCCGGTCGTCACGCCGCAGGCGTGGAAGTACCCGGCGTCGATGGCGGCGAACGCGAGGGTCCCCGTCACCGCCTGCGGTCCGGGCTGGACGGGAGTCGGTCCCCCACCGATCCCGAGCTGGCCGAAGGTGTTGTCGCCCCAGCAGTAGCCCTGGCCAGTGGATACGACGCCGCAGGCGAGCCCCTGCCCGGTGGAAAGCTGGGCAAACCGGAGGCCGCCGTTCACCGCCACCGGCGATGACTGGACCGTGCTGGACGTGCTCGTCCCGAGCTGGCCGACGTCGTTGAGCCCCCAGCAGTCCGCGGTCGTGGTCCCCGACTCGATGGCGCAGGCGAAGCGGAATCCGCCGCTCACCTCGGCATAGCGAACCGAGCCGAAGATCGCCTGGGGAATCTGGTCGAACGGCGGGCTGGTACCGCCGCCCCGGCCGAGCTGGGCCGCGTCGTTCAGGCCCCAGCAGACCACCGTGCCGTCCGCGCCGCCGCTGAGGATTCCGCACGCATGCCCTTGGGTGGCGCTCACGGCCCGGAACGGCCCGCCCGTCACCTCGAGCGGTGCGGGGTTCGGGGTCGAGGTCCCCGCGTCTATCGATGTGCCCAGCTGACCCGACGAGTTGAGCCCCCAGCAGTCGATCGTCGCGTTGGTCCCCGTGGTGAGGGCGCAGGTGAACTGCGCCGCCGCGCTGACCGAGGCGAAGGTCACGCCCGGAGCCGACACCAGCGTCGGCGTCGTCTGCGGGCTGGTCCCGCCGTTGCCAAGCTGGCCGAACGCGTTCCCGCCCCAGCAGAATACGGCGCCGGTGGTGGCGAGCCCGCAGGCGTGGTCCTGTCCGGCGCTCACGGAATCGAACAGCACGCCGGGGGGCATCGTGATCGGAACCGGCGTGGTGCTGTTGCTGGTGGTGCCGTTCCCCAGCGCCCCCGTGGCGTTCCGGCCCCAGCAGAAGACGGTCTTGAGCGGGGTCACGCCGCAGGTGAAGTCCTGGCCCGCGCTGACGCTCGCGAACCGGAGCCGCCCGCCGATCGCGGCGGTGCCGCTCACGCCCTCCGATGTCGCGGTGATCGTCGCGTCGCCCTGGCCCACGCCGCGGACCAGCCCGGTGCCGCTCACGGTCACGGCCAGGGTGTTCGAGCTCTGCCAGGTGACGGCGCGGCCGGTGAGGGTATTGCCCCCGGCGTCCTTGACCGTCGCGGCGAGCTGGAGCGATCCGCCCAAGCCGACGGTCGCACTGGCGGGCGTGATCGTCACGCTCGCCACCGGCGCCAGGACCACCGTCACCGTCGCTGTGGCGCTCTTGCCCTCGGACGTGCCGGTGATCGTCGCGGTTCCGGGCGCCACGCCGTGCACGACCCCCAGCGACGTCACGGCCGCGATCCCGGGGCTCGCGCTCGACCAGGCGAACACGCGGCCGGGCAGCGGGCCGCCGCCCGCGTCGAACGCCGCACCGGTGAGCGTGGTGGTCGCTCCGGTGTTCACCGAGGCGGAGGGCGGCGTGATCGCGACCGAGGCGACCTGCGTGGCGCTGACGGTGAGTGCCGCCGAGCCGCTCCGGCCCTCGGCAGTCGCGGTGATCTGCGCCGCGCCGGTCGCGACGCCGGTGACGACGCCCTGCCCGTCCACTGTGGCGACGGCCGGGTCGCTCGTGGCCCAGGTGAAGACGCGGTTGGTCAGGGTGTTGCCGTTGGCGTCTTTGGGGACGGGGGTGAGCGGTGCCTGCGCGCCCACGCCGACCACCGGATTCGGCGGCTCCACCGTGACGCTCGCGATCGGCACCAGATTCGGCGGCGCGATGGGCTCCGCCGTGCAGGCGCATAGAGAGAGGGCCGCGAGAAGCGGCGCGGTCGTGGCTCGCATTGAGAGTCGTGTGGCTCGGCGTCACCCCACCGGGCAGGACGCGCCTGCCTCGGCGATCAGGTCCTCGATGGGGCGGGGCGCGGCGAGCGCATATCCCTGCGCGTAGTCTACCCCGAGGGCCCGCAGGGCGTCGAGGGCGGCGCCCGTATCCGCGGCCTTGGCGACGATCGGAATGCCGAGCACCCGTGCCGCCTGGGTCGCCGCCCGCGCGACCACCGCCTGGAGCGGGTCGACCTCGAGGTCGCGGATCACCGCCGCGCTCAGCTTGAGCAGATCGAGCGGGAGCGCCTTGAGGTAGTGCAGGGAGGACAACCCCCCGCCGAAATCGTCCAGGGCGACGCGGCACCCCAGCTCGCGCAGCTCGCTGATGAAGGAGACGGCCTGGGCCAGGTCGGCAAGCACGGCCTGCTCGCTGATCTCGAAGCAGAGGGACCCGGGGGCCAGGCGGTCGGTCCGGAGCCGCTCCCGGATCAGGCCGATCAGCGTTTCGTCCCGGAGCGAATCGCCCCCCAGGTTGATGCAGCACGGGGGCAGCTCCGGCTGACCTGCGCGGGGCCGCCACCCGGCAAGGCGCCCGATCGTGTGGCGGACGACCCAGTGGTCGATGACCGACATGAGGCTGTACCGCTCCGCGGCCGGGAGAAACGCCCCGGCGGGGAGCAGCCCGGCCTCGGCGTCGTCCAGCCGGAGGAACACCTCCCAGAACCCCGGCCCGCCGATGCCCGGGCCCGCGAGCGGGAGGATCGGCTGGGCGTAGAGCCGGAACTGGCTCTCCTCCAGAGCCCGGGTGATGCGGGCGGCCCAGTCGACCCGGGCCCCGTCCGGCGGGGTCAGCTCCTCCAGCCGGGCGACATGGATCCGGTTGCGGCCGGCGTGCTTGGCCCGGTAGCACGCCGCGTCGGCCGCGCGCAGCGCGTCGGATTCGGCGGTGCAGCCCGCGGTGATCTCCACCAGGCCGATGCTCACGCCGAGCGTGAACGAGCTGTCCTCCCAGGCGAAGCGGAAGTTCTGCACGGCGACACGCAGTCCCTCCGCGATGCGGCGCGCCTGCTCCAGCTCGCAATGCTCCAGCAGCACGGCGAACTCGTCGCCGCCGAGCCGCGCCAGCGTGTCGCGGCTCCGGAGCTCGCCCCGGAGCACGCCGGCGAGTTGCCGGAGCAGCGCGTCCCCCGCGACGTGCCCGCAGGTGTCGTTCACCGTCTTGAAGCGGTCGAGGTCGAGGTAGCAGAGGCCGTGGATCGCCTCGCTCTCGCGGGCGCTCGAGACCACCCGTGCAAGGCGGCGCTCGAACTCGCCCCGGTTGATCAGCCCGGTGAGCGGATCGTGGGTGGCCTGATGGGATAGCTGCCGGGTCAGCTGGCGCTGCGGGGTTGCGTCGCGGAAGACCATCACGACGCCCGTGAGCCGCCCCTCGAGATCGTGCAGCGGCGCCGCGGACTCGTCGATGGCGAACTCAACGCTGTCGCGGCGCACCAGCAGCAGATGGCTGGTGAGACCCATCGGGCGGTCCTCGTCCAGGCACCGCTCGGCGGACGTCTCGACCGGCTCCCGGGTGCTCTCGTGCAACACGGTGAACACCCGCGTGAGCGGCTCTCCGCGGGCCTCCGCCAGGGACCACCCCGTAAGGTGCTCCGCGACCGGGTTCAGGTACTCGACCATCCCGCGGGCGTCGGTCGTGATCACCGCGTCGGCGATCGAGGCGAGCGTCACCAGGGCCCGCTCGCGCTCGCGGAAGAGCGCGGCATCCGCCTCCTTCCGTTCGGTGACGTCGGTTTGCATTCCGATCATGCGGAGCGCCCGGCCCTCGCGGTCCCGCTCGACGACCCGTCCGCGGTCGTGCACCCAGCGCCAGTCGCCGCCCCGGGTACGCAGGCGGTATTCCGCTTCGTACAGCGGAGTGGCGCCATCCAGGTGGGATTCGAGCCGGGCCCGCGCGGCCGGCAGGTCCTCGGGGTGGACCAGCCGCGCGGGCAGATGGAGGTCGCCGTCAAGGTCGCCCGGGCCGTGGCCCAGCAGGGCGGTCCAGGCCTCCCCCAGATAGCGCGCCCCCCCGGCCGCGTGCCACTCCCAGAGCCCCGTCTCCGTCGCGAGCAGGGCAAGCCGGAGGCGCTCCTCGCTGATCCGGAGCTCATCCTCGGGCGTACGCCGGGCGGGCGGCGCCGCCGAGGGCGACGCGTGTGTCCTGGGGGTGCGTGTGGTCACGGGTTCGGGCAGCGGCCGGTGCGAGAGTGCTTGAATATGTGTCCTGGATCACCAGGTCCGCGAGGCGGAGGCGAATTGCCAGACCCAAACAAAAACCGTAGCCGTCCAAGGGCGACAAGAAAAGAGGAGGCGCCGTCCAAGACGACGCCCCCCTCACCATTCGCCGTTTCCCCGCCTTATTCGTCTTCCTCGAGTCTCTTGTAGAGCCAGTACTCGGGCCCCGCCAGCTCCTCAGGCCACTCTCCCTGGTGGACCGCCCCGCGCCAGGCCTCCGGATCGGGGGCCTCCCACTCGGCCTCTTCCGAGGCCCACGGGAGATCGCCCTCGGTCTCCCAAGGTTTGGGGTCGTCGTCGAACATCGGTCCGCCTCCGTTGGCTGCCACTCGCCCGCCTCAAACGCAGGCCTCGTGCCGAATGGCCCGGGCGTGGCCCGAGCGGCCACGCGCTGCGGAAGGCGGAGCGCTCAGCTCCCGGAGATCGAACCGAGGAACTCGTCTCGATAGTACCCGACGGGAATCGTGCCCATGCGCATGAGCCGCTCGTGAAAGGCGCGCGCGGAGAACCCGGCTCCCTGCCGGCGGTGCACCTCGTCCCGCAGGGCCACGATCTCGTTCTTGCCCAGGTTGTAGGTGGGGGCCTGGGTTGGCCATTTCGAGTAACGGTAGATCGCGCGGCTCGCCGTGGCGCAGAGCGCCTTCGCGATGGCGTCGCGCGCCGCCCGGGCGCAGGCGCCGGGGGAGAACTGGACGTGCTCGGTGAAGTAGTCCAGCGCCTGATCGTACGTCATGCGTCCGGTGTGGAGGCCGACGTCCACCCGCACGCGCACCGCCCGGAGCAGCTGACCCTGAAGCTCGTAGAGGTGCTCGGCGGCCGTGTAGAAGCCGTGTGGCCGGCCGGGAGCCGGGTCCGCCATCAGCTCCTCGGAGTAGAGGCCCCAGCCCTCCGACGCCATCGAGTCCTCCCACATGGAGGCCGAGTCTTCGACCGACCCCGGCGTGAGCCAGCGGATGTTGCTGATCTCTGCCGCGTGCTTCGTCATGTACTTGTAGTGCCAGTCGTGGCCGGGAAACCCCTCGTGCACCGCGGTGTCGGCCACCGAAGCGCGATTGTTCGCCTTGAGCTGGCCCGGATCGTTGCCGGTCGGCGTGACGTAGAACCGGCCCACGCCGCTGCGCTTGAAGGGAGGGGCCGGGTAGTAGGCCGCGTCGATCGTGCTCCGGAGCACGGGCGGCGTGAAGACCACGTCCAGCCGGTAATCGGCCGGAACGTCGAACAGCTGCCGGTCCCGCCCGTACGCCACGGCGCGCTCGCCCGTCTCCCGATACCAGCGGAGCAGTTCGTCGTCGCTGGTGGGGGAGTCCTTGGAGAGGTGGTCCATCACGGCGCGCACCGCGGCGCGCCGGGCTGCGGCACTTCCGAAGTCCAGCCTGAGCCTGGCGTCCTTCGCGACTTCCCGAGCCACGGCGAAGATCGCCTTTTCGTAGAACGCGACCTGCTCGGCGCCGTAATCCCAGAGGTCCGCGGCCCGCTGGCCCACGTGAAGGCAGTGCTCCAGCCGCCAGTCGTACTCGGCCTCGCCAGTGGCGTACCGGTCCGTCGTCTCCGCGAGATCGTAGGTGCTCTTGAGGAACCCGGCAAAATCGCGGAACGCGTCGGCGGCGGCCGCGCCGGCCTGCCCGAGGCGGGCCAGCATCGTTGAAGCGAAGGGGCGGCGCCCGAGGTAATCCGCCGCGGAGCGCGGGAGCGTCGTCCGGAAGTACTGCTCGTTCGCGGCGCTGCCGTCGATGCCGTCGTACTGGACCAGCCTGCGGTCCGGGAGGTTGCCTGCCTGCTTGCCGGCGATCAGGTTGTCCCGCGCGGCGGCCAGGTACGGTGGGATGGCCTCCAGCCGCGTGGCGACTTGGTCCCACTCGGCTTCGGTGCCGAGCTGCCCGTCTGGTCCGGCCCGCATCTGCTGCTGCTGCCAATCGACGCCGCGGAACGGCTCCACGACGTAGGTGTCCAGGGCCCGCTCGTGCGCGCGCCGGTCGTCGAGCTGGTGCAGCGCGAACGCGATCTGGGCGCCCAGCACCGCGTGGTCGATCCGGTCCGCGGGGCTGAGCCCCGCCGGGTCGATCGCCTGGCGGGCCCGCTCGATCTCGCGGTAGAAAGCGCCCTCGGCTCGCAGAGCCTCGGGCCGCCAGTTGCGCAAGGTGGCGTTGACGCCGCGCAGGGCCGGGCTGTACCCGTCGCCGCCGAGATAGGTGGACGTGACCGGGTTGAGCTCGAGCGTCCGGACGAAATACCGGTCGCGGAGCGCGGCGAATCCATCGCCGCCGCCGGCCGCGGGCGCGGGCCGGGGGCCGCCGCGGCAGGCGCCGAGCTGGCGGAGGATGCCGAAGGCCGCCGCGGTGCGGGCGGCTCGGCCGAGAAAACGGCGTCGGTGCATGCTCGATTAGGCCCCTTCCCTCGGAGCGCGGCGACGGCTACACTTCCGCCTCCGAACCGCACGGGACGTAGCGCAGTCCGGTAGCGCACTGCAATGGGGTTGCAGGGGTCGCGGGTTCAAATCCCGCCGTCCCGATCCGGCGGCCGGTCCAGCGGACCGGCCGCCGCGTCGTTTCTCCCCGGGCCCTATCCTGCATCCGGAAACCGGCGCTGGATGAGCGTGGCGGTGACGAGCAGCTCCTGCGCTGCGGCGACATAGGGGATCAGGCTCATCACGCTCCCCCGGAGCAGCCGAAGCCGGCCGCCCAGCAGCGCGCTGATCGGGGAGAGCCGCCCGCCGAGCACGTCCTTCCAGACCGCCGGCTCCGCATCGATGAGATACGCGGCCGCCGCGAGGTCGTCCGGCGTGGCGACGCGCGCATCGCGGCATGCGCCGTGATGGAGGTCGAGCCAGACCGCTCGTGCCTCGACCACGCCCAGCGTGGGGTCGGCGCTCATCTGCAGCGCGACCGCCCCCTCCCAGCCCGCCGCTTTCTCCCGATAGACCGGACTCGCGTTGAGCTCCTGGCGCCAAGCCGTAGCCCAGGCGGCCGTGAAGACATCCGGATGCATGGCGGCGAAGCTAAAGACGCCACCCGGGCTCGCGCCAGCCGCCGTCCGAGGCAGCCTTAGGGCTGGGCGGCGGGCGGCGTCGGCGAGGGAGGGGCCACGCGTTCCAGCCGGATCTCGACCGGGTGCGCGCGGTCCTCCGGCTCGGCGGTCACCTCGTCCGGCTCGGTGACCAGGCGCCAGTGCCCCGGCAGCAGGAACTGGTCGAGCAGGACTTGCGGGTGGAAGCGCTGAGGATGGGGCGTGCGCAGCAGGAACTCGCCGCGCGAATCGGTGAAGACCGCCTGGCCGCCGAAGTCCACGGCCGCGCCCTCGACCGGCTGTCCAGTCTCGTCCAGCACGCGCCCGCGGACGACATAGCGGGCGATGGCGCCGCCCCCACCGATCCGCTGCGGCTGCACCCCGCCCATCTGCCCCATGTACAGGAACGTGCTCCCGGACGCCGCGTAGTCCACGGAGCCGTCCGGCTGGACGTAGGTGCCGAAGCTGGTCGAGTAGCGGCCCAGCTGGAGCCGCGCCGTGACGTTGAGCGCGCTGCGGAACGGGTTGAACGGCTGGAAGGGCTGGTGCACGATCGCGTAGTCGAGGCCGAACTCCCCGATCGGGGTGAGCAGGCTGCCCCCGAACTGCAGGCGCGGCCGGCCGTCGCTCAGCGTGATCTGTTGCATCAGGCCCACCCTGGGCGAGACCCGCTCGCGCAGGTTCAGGATGGGCGTCGTCGTCACGCGCTGGCCCTCCGGCCGGCTCTGGAGCACGAAGAGCTCGGCGTCCACCCAGGAGGTGACCTGGCGGCCCGCGCCCACGAACGAGCTCAGGTTCGTCGCGCTGTCGGTGTGCGAATCGTAGAGACCCGCGGAGAGTCGGAGGTCGCCCACCCGGCCCCCCACGAAGACCGAGTTGCCCCAGGCGTGGCTCGGCACGGCCACGTCGGCCGAATCCTGCACGAAATGCTGCCGGCTCACGCCCACGCTGAAGTCGGGGGTGAGCTGATACGTGAGCTCCACGTTCTCCTTGTCGACATCGGTCTGGAGCGGGGCCGGGACACTCGCCCGGCGGAAGCGGTCCGGATTGAAGACGTACGAGGCCTTCAGGCCGAAGCGGCCGGTCCGCGTGACCACGCTGGCAGCGGCGTAGGGCCGGCCGGCCCCCACTCCGCCGACGAGGGCGGTCGTCACGTCCGGGGTGGGCTGCCACTGCACGCCGGGAACGATCGTCTGGGTCGGGCCCAGGACGGCGCTGGTGGTGAGCCGGAGCACCGGCGAGGCCCGATGCTCCACGAACAGCGCGCCCATCGGCGCCTGCGCCCGGGCGGCGAAGAACGCGGGAGCGGCGAGGCCCTCCGAGCTCGCCCCGCCGAACGCGACGAACGAGGTCCGGCCCTGGGTCCGCGCGTAGCTCGCGCCCTGGACCAGCAGGTTGATGCCCGACCCGAAGATGTCCGTGGGGTAGCGGATGACCAGCGCGTCGTTGCCCAGGCGCAGCGTGTCCTTCCCGACCGCCTTGCGCATGAACGCGCCGACGCGGAAGCCGTCGAGATAGCCGAGGCCCACCCAGCCGTCCATGCCGTCACGCCAGAAGTTCGCCGCCGCTCCGTAGCCTCCAGTCAGCGACGAGCCGCCGCCCTGCATCTCGACGACCGTCTGGCCGACGGCGCGGGAGGGGAGTCCGGCAGATGCGCCCGCGGCGAGCGCGACGACCAGCCACGCCCGCGGGCCCATGGCGGCGGCGCGGTCAGCGCCGGTCGCTGCCGGCCGGCGGCGGGCTGCCGCTCCGCGAGGCATCGGGGCTTCGGGTGTCGGCCGCGGCCTGGTCGGCGGGCGGCGTCGGCGCGAGCGTCGTGTCGATCGAGAACTTGGCGAACCGCGCCATGACCCGGGTGGGGGGCTGGTCGAGATCCCAGTCCACCACGGCCCAGCGGCGGTGGCCCGGCAGCAGCGGGAACGCTCCCGCCGAGCGACTCTGCCCCTTGGCGCTCGCCACGCTGAACTCGAGAACCCTTCCGAGCTTGGCACTCAGACTCTCGAGCAGGACGCGGACCTTCTTGGTGCCAGGGTCGAGCTCCAGCCGGCGGACGACGACGTCCTCCTTCCGGAGCGGCTGCTTCTGGTTCAGGTAGACAACGTGCGGGAGGATGATCCGCAGATTGAGCCCGTCGTCGGTCCGCGCGCCGCTCATCGCCGCGGTGATCGTGAACCAGGCGGGCAGACTATCCGCCGTGGCGTCGTAGAAGACGTTGTAGGTGGCCCGCGGCTCGAGCCGGAAGCTGGTCGCCGAGAGCTTGAGGTGGATTCGCGCCGTGTCGAACGGCAGCGAGACCACGTCGCCGTTCTCGGTGATGTCGAAGCCATGGGGCTCGAGCACCACCGTGAGCGGGAAGATCGAGCCGTTGGAGAGCTGGAAGCTCGCCCGGGCGCGCTCCTGGTACTCGACGATCGGCGGGCTCACCGTCTGCGCCGCGAGGGCGACGGGAGCGAGGGGCGCGAGCAGGCCCAGCGCCAGCCGGGCGCTACGCAGCTGCGGCCCGAGTCGATTGTGTGCGCCCAACTGGTGCATAACGCCTCGCTACTGGGTCACGGCTTCGATGTTGAGGGTCCCGCTGTACGTGCCCGGCGGCAGGATGGCAGCGCCCGTCAGGTCGATCTGGAGGTTCAGGTTGTCGGTTCGGGTAACCGTCTTGTTCGCGCCGGTGATCGTGATCGAGAAGAGCCGGAGGCTGCCGCCCGCAGTCCCGATGCCGCCCACCGCGTTCTGGGTGAAGGCGGTGAACACGGCCGGGTAGGACGTCGGGGCCGGCGCGCCCGGCGAGAGCTGTCCCTTGAGCCGGCTGGACGGGATGTTCGTGCCGGTGGCGCCGTTGTGGAGGGCTTGCGCCGGGACGCTGAACCAGCCGATGACGTTTACGCTGCCGGTCTGCCCGGGGTTCAGGTCCCACTGGGTTTGGATGACGACCGGCGTGGGGAAGTTGTTGGTGGTGTTGTCGGTCAGGTTGGCGAGGGTCTGCGCGGCGCCGGAGATCACGCCCATCGTGAGCTTGCCGGTCTTGGTGGCCGCGAGCGAAACGACCTTGGCCGTCGACACCGTGCCGACCTGGGCAGCCGCCTGCTTCTCCCCCGCCGCCAGGAAGACGGGGAGGAGGAGCAGGCGGAGCCAGGAGCGGGGTGGAGTCATTGGCGGCGTCGGCGAGAACGACGCTTACTGCACGATCGCCTGAAGGTTGAGCGTGCCGCTGTAGGTGCCGGGCACCAGGTTCGCGTGACCGGTCAGGTCGATCTCGAGGTCGAGGTTGTCGGTCCGGTTGCCGGCCAGGGACGCGGCGCTCTGGGTGAAGAGCGTCAGGCTCCCGCCGGCGGTCCCGATCGTGCCCACGCCGGCCTGGGTGAACGCCGTGAAGGTGGTCGGCGTGCCGGTGGCCATCTTGCCCTTGACGTAGGTCGAGGTAATGAAGTTCGACCCGCTCGCCAGCGCCTGTGCCGGCGTGGCGAAGGACCCGACGAGGACCACGCTGGTCCCGGCGTTCAGATCCCAGGTCGTGGTGACGTTGACCGGCGACGCGAAGGGGTTGGCCGCGTTGTCGGTCAGCGAGGCGAGCGTCTGGGTGCCGCCCGAGTTGACTGCCACGGTGAGCACCGAGCTCTTGGTCGCGTTGATCTGCACGTTCGCGACGCTCGAGGTGAGACCCACCTGCGCCTGCGCGGAGGCCGCCCCGAGCGACATCGCCGCGACCGCGCCGAGGAGGGCCCATTTCGTGTGAAGCTTCATCGCCGAACTCCGCCGCTAAAGGGTGAACAACCGTGCTGCCGAGGGTGACGCGGGACACACTTCCGGCCACCTCAGACACAAGGAGTGTGCCAGCTACGGCACTTTTCGCGGTATCGTCAAATAGTATTGCAGTATTCCAGGCCTGTATGGCTTTTGAACTTGGCAGGTGCAAGCGATCGCTGCGCCCGGCACAGGGCGATTGACGGGGGCGGTTACGCGCCGAATTTCATGAAGGGGAACCGGCCGGCGCGCGCCTACTTAATACATTGGTAAGTAATGCGATATGGGTATATCGCTTGGCTTGTCTTCAGCTGGGGGAATCGACCGGTTCATGGCCGCCTTCCGCGTCTAAAATCGGGGCGGTTGAGCCGGGGTCTGGACTCCGAAGATAGGAGGCCGTGATGAGCGTTCGCTATTAAGACACTTAAGAGCCGATTCGGCCCTCCCTAATTGGCGTCCCTGTCAAAATGCGGCGGCTCGAATCCTTCCGGCCAAGGCTAATCCTGGTCGTCGGGGTCCTTGTGCCCGCCGGTACCGCCGGGCGCCCGGGCGGGCAGGGCCCCGGGCCGGACAAGCCGGATAGTGCCCCCGAACGATTCCAGGTCGACGCGGGCGCTGCCGCTGCCGAGGGTGAAGTCGAACCGCTTGCCGTGCCGCTCCGTGAGGGTCACGGGGAAGGCCGACTCGAAGTCCCCCTGGAAGGTCGAGACCGACACCAACGCGCTGGTGCCTTCCGGGATCGCGATGGCGACATCGCCGTTGTGCGTGACGAAGCGGTACCGCCCGTTGGGGCGGATGGTGCCGTCGTAGACCACGTCCCCGTTCACGGTATTGGCCTCCACGTTGTCCGACTGGACCTTTTCCAGGAACACCGCGCCATTCACCGTCTCCGCCTGGAGATCCCCGGACACGTCGTGCACCGTGACGTCCGAGTTCACCGACCCGACGTCGAGCTTCCCCTTCGCGCCGGAGAGCGTCACCGCGCCCTCCACCGAGCGGAGCGAGACCAGCTCGTTCCCGCCCGTGACCTCCACGTCGCCGCTCACGGTCTCGACCGTCACGGCCGCCTCGGCGCCGGTCACCCGCATGGTCGTGTTCACGCCCGACAGCCGGAGGCTCATCCAGGCCGGCACGGTGAGATCGAAGTTGACGCGCGCGGGCCCGCCCCGGGCCGAAAAGCCCCGAATGCTGACGGCGGCCGCCGACTGATCGATGCTCAGGCGCCCGAGGTTGCCGCCCGTGGCCTGGACGCGCACGGCGCTGCGGCCCCACGTGTGGACGACGATCTCCCCCGTCTGCGCGGAGATCTCGAGCCGCTGGCCGCGCTGGACCGCGACGGTCGTGTCCTGATTCGGCGCGGCGAGCAGGACGAGGGCGAGAGCGAGCACAGGGTCTCCTTTCAGCTCCGGCTCGCGGCGAGGGTCGCCGCCTGCCGGAGGAGGTCGATCTTGCGGCGCATCGTGTGCGCGAGATACGTGCTGAGGTACGGGTTGCCCGGATCAGCGGCGAGGGCCCGGCGCGCGTCGGCGATCGCCCGGTCGATGACCGCCAGATTCTGCTCGATGACGCGTACGGTCGTGCTGTCGAGCCTGCCCCGGTCCTCCGCCAGCACGCGCTCCAGGTCCGCGACGGCGGCGTCGTATCTCGCGCCGGCCAGCCCGGCGGGGAGCACCGCCGGCGCCGCCAGCGCGGGGGCGGGCGCCGCCGCCACCGGGGCCGCCGCCGGCGTCGTGTATCGCGCCAGAAGCCACGCGGCGCCGCCCGACGCGAAGGCCACGGCCAGCGCGGCTGCGGCGAGCTGGGGCAGGGAGAAGGCCCAACGGCGACCCCGCACCGCCTGCCGCTCCGCCGGACTCGGTGCCTCGGCGATCCGGGCGACGACGCCGCTCCACAGATCCGCCGCCGGCGGGTGGTCCGGCAGCGCGCGCGCGCGCTCGATCACCTGCACCAGCCCGGCCAGCGCGGCGGTACAGGCGGGGCAGGCGCCCAAGTGGCGCTCCAGCGCCCGCCGCTCGGCGTCGCTCAGCTCGCCGTCGAGGTAGTCGGACAGCCTGGTTGTCCAGGGATCGCTAATCATGCCGTGCTCCTGCTAGCCGTTGAGATGGCGCCTCAGCGCCATGCGGGCCCGGTGCAGCTGCGACTTCGAGGTCCCCACCGCGAGCCCCAGCAGCCCCGCGATCTCCTCGTGCCGGTATCCTTCGACGTCGTGCAGCACGAACACCTGCCGGGCGCCGTCGGGGAGCCGGGCGATGGCCGACTCGAAATCGAGCGAGAGCTCGGGCGGCCCGGCGCGGCCCGCGACCACCTCGAGGGCGGTGTCGTCGGGGAGGAAGCGCTCACGCCTGAGTCCCAGCTGCTGGCGGCGCCCGAGGATGACGTTGACGGCCAGGCGATGGAGCCAGGTGCCGAACGCCGCCTCCCCCCGGTAGGTCCCGAGCTTCTGCCAGGCCCGGACGAAGACGTCCTGGGTGACCTCGTCCGCGTCCTGGTCGTCCAGCATCCGGCGCACCAGCGAGTGGATCCTCGCGACGTGGGCGCGATAGAGTCGCTCGAATGCACTGGCGTCTCCGCTGGCGGCCAGGGTGGCCTCCACCGCGTCGGCGTCGTTCCGGTCGATGGCCTGATCTCGCTGCAGCGGTGCGGCTCCGGGGATTGGGGTCGCCATGTACCGCGTTGGACCGGGAGGGGCCCCGAAAGGTTGCAGTGAGGGGCCGGGACGCGCTACGACCGCCTCTTGGCGGGACCGTGCGGGGCAGATAAGGTTCTCGGCCATGGCCACCGGTACTGCGTCCGCCCCCGTGATCACCGCCCCGACCGGCACGACCCGCTCCTGCAAGGGCTGGCACCAGGAAGCCGCGCTCCGCATGCTGATGAACAACCTCGACCCCGCCGTCGCCGAGCGGCCCGAGGAGCTGATCGTCTACGGCGGGAGCGGGAAGGCGGCGCGCAACTGGGCGTGCTACGAGAAGATCGTGGCGACGCTCCGGCGGCTCGAGAACGACGAGACGCTGCTGGTGCAGAGCGGCAAGCCGGTGGGGGTGTTCCGGACGCACGACGAGGCGCCCCGGGTGCTGATCGCGAACGCGCACTTGGTGCCCCGATGGGCGACGTGGGACGAGTTCC
The DNA here is from genome assembly GCA_036391215.1 of Gemmatimonadales bacterium. GTDB lineage: Bacteria > Gemmatimonadota > Gemmatimonadetes > Gemmatimonadales > GWC2-71-9 > DASQPE01. The sequence continues at coordinate 13,876 of DASWAI010000130.1, read as the reverse complement.
GGCGGCTGGAGGCGCTCGGTCTCACGATGTACGGCCAGATGACCGCCGGCTCGTGGATCTACATCGGGACGCAGGGCATCCTCCAGGGAACCTACGAGACCTTCGCCGAATGTGCGCGGCAGCACTTCGGCGGCTCGCTCGCCGGCCGGCTGGTCGTGACCGGCGGCCTGGGCGGAATGGGGGGTGCCCAGCCGCTCGCCGCGACCATGAACGGCGCGGCGTTCCTGGGCGTGGACGTGGACGAATCGCGCATCCGGCGCCGGGTGGAGACCGGGTACTGCGACCGGCTGGCGACCGGCCTCGACGAGGCGCTCCGGCTCGTGCTCGACGCCAAGCGGCGCGGGGCGGCGCTCTCGGTCGGGCTGGCGGGGAACGTCGCGGACGTGGTACCGGAGCTGGCGCGGCGGGGCGTCGTGCCGGACGTGCTCACCGACCAGACCTCCGCGCACGACCTCAGGGTCGGGTACATCCCGCTGGGCGTGTCGCTGGAGCAGGCGGCGCAGCTGCGCGAGCGGGACCCGGCGGGATACGAGGCCCGGGTGCTCGATTCGATGGCGGTCCACGTGGAGGCGATGCTCGCCCTCCAGCGGAAGGGCGCCGTGACGTTCGACTACGGCAACAATCTGCGGGGGCAGGTGGCGGATCGCCGGGGGATGCGGCAGGCGTTCGAGATCCCGGGGTTCGTGCCGGCGTTCATCCGGCCGCTCTTCTGCCGCGGCGCCGGCCCGTTCCGCTGGGTCGCGCTCTCCGGCGACCCGGCCGATATCGCCGCGACGGACGACGCCGTGCTCGAGACGTTCCCCAAGCACGAGGGGCTCGCCCGCTGGATCCGCCAGGCCCGGGAGAAGGTCCGGTTCCAGGGGCTCCCCGCCCGGATCTGCTGGCTCGAGTACGGCGAGCGGGCGGAGCTGGGCCGGCGCTTCAACTGGCTGGTGAAGCGGGGCCGGGTGCGCGCGCCGATCGTGATCGGCCGGGACCACCTCGACACCGGCTCGGTCGCTTCGCCCAACCGGGAGACGGAGGCGATGAAGGACGGGTCGGACGCGATCGCCGACTGGCCGCTCCTCAACGCGATGCTGAACACGGCCTGCGGCGCCAGCTGGGTCTCGCTGCACCACGGCGGCGGGGTCGGCATCGGCTACTCGATCCACGCGGGCATGGTCATCGTGGCGGACGGGACCGACGCGGGCGACCGGCGCCTCGAGCGGGTCCTCACGGCCGATCCCGGCACCGGCGTCATGCGCCACGCGGACGCAGGGTACGAGACCGCCATCGAGACGGCGAGAGCGCGCGGGGTGGACCTCCCGATGGTCTGATGCCCCTCCTCACCAACATCGCGTCGCTCGCCACCTGCCGGTCCGAAGGCGGCCAGGGCGACATCCACGCCATCCCCCGCGCCGCCCTGGCGTGGGAGGACGGGCGAATTCTCTGGGCGGGGCCGGAGGCGGACCTTCCGGTCCGGCTCCGCGGCGGTGAGCAGCTCGACGCCGGCGGGCGCCTCGTAATCCCCGGCCTCGTGGACTGCCACACGCACCTGGCGTTCGCCGGCTGGCGCGCGGACGAGTTCGAGCGCCGCCTCCGGGGCGAGAGCTACCTCGAGATCGCGGCGGCCGGCGGCGGGATCGCCGCGACGGTGCAGGCCACCCGGGGCGCGTCCGACGCCGCATTGACCGCGCGCGCGGCGGGCTTCCTCGAGGGGATGCTGTCGCTCGGCGTCACGACGGTGGAATGCAAGAGCGGCTACGGACTCGACGAAGAGTCCGAGCTCCGCCTCCTCCGGGTCTACGCCCGGCTGGCCGAGCTGGGGCCCCAGCGTCTGGTGCCGACCCTGCTCGCGGCGCACGTGGTCCCGCCGGAATACCGGGACCGCCGGGCGGCCTATGTCGCCCTCGTTACCCACCGCATCATTCCGGCGACGGCCGCCGAGCGGCTGGCGCGCTGCTGTGACGTGTTCGTGGAGGAGTCGGCGTTCACGGTGGACGAGGCCCGGCGTATCCTCCTGGCCGGGCGGGCGGCGGGGCTCTCGCCCCGGCTCCATGCGGACCAGCTCACGGCCGGCGGCGGGGCCGAGCTCGCCGGGGAGGTCGGCGCGCTGTCGGCGGACCACCTCGAGTGCGTGTCCCCACGGGGGATCGCGGCCCTGCGCGACGCTGGCGTGGTGGCGGTCAGTCTCCCGCTCGCTACGCTCTATCTGGGCCTGCGGCCGCTGCCGGCGCGGGCCCTGATCGACGCCGGCGTTCCCGTCGCCGTCGCCACCGACTTCAACCCGGGCTCGGCGCCCAGCTGGGACCTTCCGCTCGCCCTGATGCTCGCCTGCACGCTCCAGCGTATGACTCCGGCCGAGGCGCTCAAGGGTGCGACCATCTACGCGGCGCGTGCGGCCGGCGTCGCGGCGGAAGCCGGCTCGCTCGAGCCCGGCAAGGCCGCCGACTTCGCGGTCATCGACGCTCCCGACGTGAATCAGTGGCTCTACCAGTTCCGGCCGAACGCGTGCGTGGAGACGGTGATCGGCGGCGTGACGCGCTGGCGGGCGGCGTGACTCGCGAGGAGCTGCTCCGCCGGCTGGTCGCGTTCGACTCGCGAAGCCAGGTGAGCAACCGCGGGATTGCGGACTTCATCTGCGACTGCGTGGACGGCCCCGGCGTGCGCATTGTGCGCAACGAGTCGCCCGACGGCGCGAAGGTCAACATCGTCGCGGCCCGCGGCCCGGTGCGGGACGACGCGAGCGGCCTCGTCCTCTCCGGGCACATGGACACGGTGCCCTTCGGGGAGCCCGAGTGGGCCAGCGATCCGCTCGCGCTGACCTGCCGGGACGGGCGCTACTTGGGCCGGGGCGTCTGCGACATGAAGGGGTTTCTGGCGCTCGCGATCGAGCGGTTCGTCGCGACGCCGGCCGGGCTGGAGCACCCGCTGGTCCTGCTGCTCACCTATGACGAGGAGCTGGGCACGCTGGGCGCCCGGCGCCTGGTCGAGACCTGGCCGGCCGGCGAGCGGCTTCCCCGCGCCGCCGTGATCGGGGAGCCGACCTCGCTCGAGGTGGTGCGGATGCACAAGGGCCACCTGAAACTGCGCGTCGTCCTCCTCGGGCGGGCGGCACACAGCGCGTATCCTCGGTCGGGCCGGAACGCGATCGAACTCGCGGGGGCCGTGATCCCGGCGCTCGTCGGGCTGGGGCGCGAGCTGGAGGCCGAGGCGCCGCCCGAGGCCGCCGCGTTCGGGGAAGTGCCCCATGCCACGCTCAACCTGGCCACGATCAGCGGCGGAACCGCCCTCAACGTCATTCCCGGCCGGTGCGCGCTGGAGCTGGGCATCCGGCTGCTGCCGGGGACTGCCGGGATCGACGTGACCGACCGGGTCCGCCGGGCCGTGGAGGGGGCCGTGGGCGCCGGCAACTACGCTCTTGAACCGATCAACGAGAGCCCGCCCATGGCCACGCCCGAGACCGCCCCGATACATGCCGCGCTCTGCGCGCTCGCGGGACAGAGAGCTTCGCGCGCCGTGTCCTTCAGCACGGACGGCGGCTGGCTGGCCGCGCTGGGCCTCGATTGCGTCGTCTTCGGGCCCGGGACCATCCAGGCCGCGCACAAGCCCAACGAGTGGCTGCCGGTGGCCGAGTTCGAGCGGGCCGCCGGGCTGCTCGAGGCGCTGGTCCGCGACTGGTGCCTCGCGCGGGCGGGGTGAGTCGGTGACTTCCCAGGTCATCGAGGCCGACCTCACCTGGACCGGGGCGCAGTTCGAGCCGGGCGTCCAGATCGCCGCGGGCTCCGACGGCCGGATCACCGCGGTGGGCCGTCTCGGGCTGGCCGCGACGCTTCGCCTCGAGCGCCGCGCGCTCCTCCCGGGCTTCGTCAACGCGCACTCGCACGGGTTCCAGCGCGCGCTCCGCGGGCGGGCGGAGCGGTTCCCGGCCGGGGCCGGCAGCTTCTGGACCTGGCGCGACGAGATGTACGACCTCGCCGGCTCGCTCGACGCCGATGCCGCCCGCCGGGCCTACCTGCGCGCGTTCGGCGAGATGCGGGACGCCGGGATCACCACCGTCGGAGAGTTCCACTATCTCCATCATGCGGGCGACGGGGCGGACTACGCCTTCGACGCCGTGGTGCTGGACGCGGCGAAGACGGCCGGGATCCGCCTGGCCCTGCTCAACGCCTATTACGCCAGCGGCGCCGTCGGCCGTCCGCTCGCGGCGGCGCAGCGGCGGTTCCGGTCGGCCGGGCTCGACGCCTATTGGGCCCAGATGGACCGCCTGGACCGGATACGCGATCCCCGGCTCCAGACCCTCGGCGTGGTGGCCCACAGCATCCGGGCCGTACCGCTCCCGGACATCGCCGCGCTGCACGACGGGGCCGGCCGGCGCGGCCTCCCGTTCCACATGCATGTTGAGGAGCAGGCAGGCGAGATCGAGGAATGTCTTGCCGCCTACGGTCGACGACCCATGGCGGTCCTGCTCGACACCCTGGCGACAGCCGGCAACATGACCGCGGTGCACTGTACCCACACCGACCCGGGGGAGATGGCCCGGTTTCTGGCGGCGGGGGGTACGGTGTGCGTCTGCCCGCTCACCGAGGCGAATCTCGGGGACGGGCTCCCGGTGCTCGACCTGGTCCGGGCCGCCGGCGGCCTGAGCCTCGGGACCGACTCGAACGCCCGGATCGGGTTTCTCGAGGAGATGAGGTGGCTGGAATATGGACAGCGGCTGCGGCTCGGCCGGCGAGGGGTGCTGGCGGATCCCGCCGGGAACGTGGCGCGCACGCTGCTTCAGGCGGCCACGGCCGGGGGGGCGGCCGCGCTCGGTGTCGAGGTCGGCCGGATCGAGGCCGGCCGGTGGGCCGATCTGGTGGCGATCGACCTCGAAACCCCGGCTTTGGCGGGCCTGGACGCCGACCATCTGTTGGAAGGGCTGCTATTCGGGGCGGCTGAGCCGGCCGTTTGGGGTACGGCAGTCGGCGGGGCCTGGCGCCGGCGGGGGGAGGCCAGCGGCCCCTGAGGCGATCGGCCGGCGTCCGGCGTTTCGACGCCCGCTACTGGCGCGTCGGATTGGGCCGCGACATTATGAAGGCTCGCCAATCGCCTCGGCGAGCCCGTGCCGCCAAGCTCCCTTAGGTTCCCTAGAGGAGGGTAACGTGATGTCGGTTGGGTATCGTGGTGCCGCAGTCGCATCGTCGCTGGCAGCGCTCGTGCTGGTCGCAGTGACCGGGTGCGCCGGAGGAGCGTCGAAGTATGCCGGCAGCTACAAACGGGACCTGTACGGCGAAGGTGAGGTCCAGATGAAGCTTGCCAGCGATGGCACGGTCGATCTTACGCTGCCTGCGCCTCGCTGGGCCGACAGCCCCAACATGACGGGCAAGGCCGCTTTCAAGGGCGACACCCTGGTCTTCCCGGCCGACTCGGCGGTGAAGTGCGCCGCTGCCGAAGCGCGCTACGTGTTCAGCGCCAGCGGGGACTCGGTCCAGGTTTCCGGTGTGGGCATGGACGGCTGCGGCGCGCGCCACGCGGCGCTCCAGGGGGCCTGGAAGAAGTCCTGACCGGTCCGCTCAAGGGGCGGGCCATTGCTGGGTGACGCAGTGGAAGGCGCCCAGCCCCCAGACCAGGTCGGCGCAGTCCATGACGACGATGCGGCGGTCGGGAAAGAGACGCTGAAGGGTCTGCTGCGCCTCGCCGTCACGCTCCGCGTCGTAGCCCGGCAGCAGCACCAGGCCGTTCGCGATGTAGAAATTCGCGTAGCTGGCCGGGAGGCGCTGGCCCTCGTGATAGAGGGGCCGGGGCATCGGTAGGAGCTCGATCCGGAGCGGCCGGCCGTCCTGATCGGTCATCTTCTTGAGCCGCTGCAGGTTCTCCTGCAGCGGCTCGTAATTTTCGTCCGTTCGGTCCTCCTCGACCACGGTGACTACCGTGGACGGATCCACGAAGCGGGTCAGATCATCCACGTGGCCGTCGGTGTCGTCGCCCGCGATCCCGTCCCCGAGCCACAGGATGTGCTCGACGCCCAGGTAGGCGCACAGATACTGCTCGATCCGGTCCCGCGTGAGTTCCGGGTTCCGGTTGGGGTTGAGGAGGCAGGCTTCGGTGGTGAGGAGCGTCCCGCGCCCGTTCACGTCGATCGAGCCCCCCTCCATCACGATCCCCGGATGGAAGACCGGGAGTCCCAGCTCCCGGCCGATGCGGGTGGGGACGACATCGTCGAGGTCGTACGGCGGGTACTTGCCGCCCCACGCGTTGTAGCCCCAGTCCACGATCGCCTGCTCCCGCCGGCCGTCCACTTCGCGCTGGACGAAGATCGGGCCGTGGTCGCGGCACCAGGCGTCGTTGGTGGGGTTGTGGTGGAAGCGTACGAGGTCCGGGGCGGCCCCCTCCTGGGCGAGGAGCGCGCGGACGCCCGCCTCCATGTCCGGTCCGCTCACGTTGATGTGCACTTCCTCGTGTCGTGCCAGCTCCGTCACCATCCGCGCGAAGATCCCGGGCACCACGTCGAACTTGCCGGGCCAGGAGGCCTCCTTGTGGGGCCAGCTGAGCCAGGTCCCGCGGTGCGGGGCCCATTCGGCGGGCATGCGGAAGCCGAGGTCGGCCGGCGTCGGCGAGTCAGGCATGGAGAGAGAGGTGAGACGTGAGAGGTGAGAGGGAAATGTGGGAGGAAGCGTCGGAACCGCCCCTCTCACCTCTTACCTCTCACCTCTCACTTGCTAGTCCCGGTATCGTTTCGTGAGATCGCCGTACGCATCGATTCGCCGGTCCCGGAGGAACGGCCAGTGCGTCCGGGTCGCGTCCACTTTGCCGAGATCGCAGGCGGCGACCAGCACCTCCTCGCCCTGGCCCGCCTTGGCCAGGATGCGGCCGCCGGGATCCGCGACGAAGCTGCCGCCCCAGAACTCGATCCCGCCGCCGGCGGGGCCCTCGTGGCCGACGCGGTTCACCGCGCACACGTACACGCCGTTGGCGATCGCGTGGCTCCGCTGGATCGCTTCCCACGCCGCCTGCTGCTGCGCCCCGTGCTCCGCCTTCTCCGCGGGCAGCCAGCCGATCGCGGTGGGGTAGAAGAGGATCTGCGCGCCGGCGAGCGCGGTGAGACGCGCGGCTTCGGGATACCACTGGTCCCAGCACACCAGGACGCCGATCCGCCCGAACGTCGTGTCCCAGGCCATGAAGCCGAGGTCGCCGGGGGTGAAGTAGAACTTCTCGTAGTACTGCGGGTCGTCCGGGATGTGCATCTTCCGGTACTTCCCGAGATATCTCCCATCCGCGTCGATGATCGCGGCCGTATTGTGGTAGAGGCCCTCCGCGCGTCGCTCGAACAGGGACGCGATGATCACGACCCCCAGCTCGGCGGCGAGCTTCGACAGAACTTCCGTGGTCGGTCCCGGCACCGGCTCGGCCAGCGCGAAGTGGCCGTGGTCCTCGGTCTGGCAGAAGTACGGGCTGCGGAAGAGCTCCTCGAGGCAGACGATCTCCGCGCCCCTGGCCCGCGCTTCGCGCACGCCCGCGATCGCCTTGCGCAGGTTCTCGGCGGGGTCGAGCGTGCAGCGGCTCTGCACGAGGCCCAGCGTCACGCAGCGCGGCGGTGGATTCGGCATGGGGCAAAGATAGCGCGGCCTATCCCTCGAGGGGACCGAGCTCGAGACGCGCCCGGCCGAGCCGAAGCGGCCAGCGGGGCGTCACCGACTCGCCTTGGCGGGTGCGGTCCAGGCCGCGCTCCGACTTGGCCACGGTCTCCACCGGGAAGGCCCACACCTCCGGCTCCGGATCGAAGCGAAGCGCGAGCGGGCGGAACAGGGAGAGCTCCGGGGCGAAGACCGCGCCGTCCGCGTCTCCGTCCGGGGCCGCGCCCCAGTCGTACGCGACGGTGAGCCGGCCGTCGGCGGCGATCAGGATGCTCTTGAGCAACGGCGCCCCGTCCGCGTGGAAGCTGAGCCGGACCTCCACTCCATGGCCCGCCTCCGCGATCTGGAAGTGCGCCGGGCTCCGCGCCCAGGAGCGCACGGGCGCGTACCCGCCGCGCGCATACGCGTCCGCCGTGAGGTCAGCCGGGAGGACGCGGTCGACGAACAGCGCACGCTCCTCCGCGTCCACGGGCGGCCGCTCCGTGAGCCGGATCCCCTCCTCGAGGTCGTGGATGCTCGGGGTGCCGCCGGCGTCACCGGCGCCGTCCCGCTGCTCCAGCGCGGTCACATGGTAGGCCTCGAGCCTGCGGGTGAGCACGTCGGCGTAGTTGATGCCGGCTCCGAACAGCGTCAGCTCCTCGACGGCCCCGCCCCGCCACGGGCTCACCACGACCGAGCAGCGGTCGGAATGCACCCAGATCTCGTCGTGCCCGTCGCCGTCCAGGTCCAGCACCTCCCAGGCGAGCCCCTGGCCCGCGCGGAGGCACGCCTCCGCCTGCGCGAGGTTCCGCCAGACCGCTTCGCGCAGGTGGGGCAGGTAAAGCCCGCCGAACACGCCGTGCCAGTACGCGTCGTTGCACTGCGCCCGGCCGATCGCCCGGCGCGCCTCGGGGGGATCATCCTGCCGGCGGCAGAGCGTCGACAGCGCCTGCATCTTCTTGTGCATGCGGTTCGACTCGGGGTACTTCACGAGGAAGTTCCGCCAGTGGGCGCCGCGCACGAGGGCTCCGTCCGGGCCGGCCATCCGGGCTTCGCCGAGGTCGTGCTCGAGCCGGCCGAGCCGGAGCGCGGCATCGGGCGGGAGCGACCAGGATTCCATCTCGCGGTAGGACGCGGTCGGCAGGTAGGCAATCCCGCCGCTCGGGACATCGGCCAGCGCCTCCGCGAAGGTGCTGAGCCGGACCTCCCCCCGGCTCACCAGCTCGCGGATCGCGTGCATGAAGCCGTCGAGCCAGCCCTTCTCGTAGACCCACTCCCGCGTCCCCGGCCAGCCGCCGAACTTCTCGCCGTCGTCCGCGAGGACCGCGAGCTGATGCCCTGCGGCCCGGAGGCTCTGGAGATAGGCGGCCGTCTCCTCCGGGGGCCGGAAGGGGACGAGATACCGGAGCCGCTCGTCGATCGGGAACAGCGCGACGCGCTTGGTGTCGGACTCGGTCCAGTAGGGCGCGTGCAGCCGCTCCTCGGGGATGCCGCACACCTCGAAGTGGCGGTCGTCCACCAGCGCATAGCGCACGCCCGCGTCGGCGAGGTCGGCCGCGAGCTCCGGCTCCCACACCCGCTCGGTCAGCCAGAGGCCGGTGGCTTCGACCCCGAACCGGCGCCGGAGCGCCTCCCGCATCCACTGGATCTGCTCGATGCGGTCGCGCCGCGGCAGGGAGGCCAGCACCGGCTCGTAGAAGCCCGACAGGAGCAGCTCGACGCGGCCGGCGGTCGCGAGGTGGCCCAGCCGGTCCATCCAGCCCGGCGCGTGCGCCTCCAGCCACTCGAGGAGCGGCCCGGAGACGTGCAGCACGATCGGGAGGAAATCCGCGCCCGCGAGGCGGTCGATGAGCGGCGCGTACACGTCGTCCAGGTGCTGCTGGAAGACGTGGTCGAAGTTACCGACCGGCTGATGGAGGTGCAGGCCGAAGACGAAACGGAGAGGGGCCATGTCAGCCCAGCGCGAGGGTCCGGGAGCCGCTGAGCGCGGCCGCTACCGCCGGGAGCACGTCGGGGAACAGGTGATCGCGCCGGTCCAGGGTGGCCGCGAGCGCCCGCCCTTCCTCCAGCGACGTTCCGCTGCCCGGAGTCAGGGCCGCGAGCAGCTTCTCGGTCTCGGTGCAGTGCTGGGTGAACCGGCGCACGCCGTAGTCCGTCACGGCGCCAGTGGAGATGATGAACTGCCAATCGGACGACTGGGCGAGGAGCAGCGACCGGGCCGCCTGGGCGAGCACCGCCGCCGCCGCGGGATCCGGGAGCCTGTCCGCGGCGACGTCCCAGAACCGCTGCTCCAGCGGCCAGAGCCGCTCCCAGGTCCAGGCCGTCTGGGGCCCGAGCCACATGGAATAGTCGCCGTTCGCGCCCCAGGTGCCCTCGGGCAGCCGGATGGCCGCGCGGGCCGGGTGGGCGGCGAGGTGCTGCGATCCCGTGACCGGGCGCACGTTCGCGTGGTTCGGCAGCTCGCGGTAGACGTCGCCCAGGAAGTCGGGACCCTCGAACCACCAGTGCCCGAAGAGCTCGGTGTCGAACGGGACCGCGATCACGCCGTCGGGGCCGGGGGCCGGATCGGCGGCGATCTGGCCCAGCAGCCAGGCGAAGTGCCGGGCATGCTCACCGGCCCGAGCCCGGGCGCTCGTCGGATCGTACGGGCCCTTGGCGCCGAGGTCGACCCCGTCGCCGGTGACGCGCCAGAGCTTGAGCCCGCCGGGCCAGCGGATCTTGTGGAACTCGAGATACTCGCCCGAGCCCGGATATCCGTGATGGCGGCTCCACACCTGCATGGAGGCGCGGGGGTCGCGAACGAACACCTCGACCGGGAGAGTGCCGCGCGCCGCCGACACCCGATATGTCTGGTATGCGCTCCGCTGCGGATGGAGCAGGCTCGGGTCTTCCGCGTCCGGCACCTCGCGCGGGCCGGTGAGGGGGTCGCCGTACAGTCCCAGCGGCCGGCCCGCCGCCGCGAGGTGGGCGTCCACGAAGAAGAATCCGAGGCCCGCGTCGGCCAGGTGCTCTTCGATCCCCCGGCGCACGCCGGTGCGCGGGGCGCCGGGCCAGGGGGCCCAGGGGCCGCGCGGGCGGTACCCGCACTCCGGCAGCCAGCAGCCGGCCGGGTGGCGGCCGAACAGGCGCCGGTGCTCGGCCACCCCGACGGCGAGCTGGAGCCGGATGCTCTCGTCCCGCGCGAGCAGCGGCAGAAACCCGTGGGTGGCGGCGGAGCCGAGGATCTCGATTCGTCCCCGCGCTTCCTGCTCCCTGAAGGCGCCGACGAGATCGCTCCCCGTGGCGCGGAAGAGATCGCGCATCCGGGTGAAGCGATCGCGCCAGAAGCGCACCAGCGGCAGGAGCTGCGGCTCCTTGGCGGAGAGATCGGTCGCCGCCTGCTCGCAGGCTTCGAGCCGCTGGGCCAGGAAAGCTTCCAGCTCCTCGACGAAGACGGGGCTGGCGAGCTGGTTCGCGAGGACCGGCGTGAAGCCGATGGTCACGGGCGACGACACCCGTTCGTGCTCGAGTGCTTGGAGCGTCTCGAGCAGCGGGAGGTAGGTGTCGAGCGCGGCCTCGCTGAGCCAGTCACTCCCGTGAGGCCACCGGCCGTGGTTCAGCACCCACGGCAGATGGCTGTGCAGCATCAGGACGAAGTCCATTTGGGCTCCGGTCAGACGCGGGGCCCCCGGGCCACGACGCGCCGGTAAACGTCGATGTAGGCGGACACGGACCGCTCCCAGCCGAAGTCGCGGCTCATCGCCTCCCGCATCATGCGGGCCCGGTCGGCCGGGCGGGCGTAGGCCGCGAGCGCCCGGAACGCGGCCTCCTCGAGCGCGGCCGCGTCATAGGCGTCGAACAGGAAGCCGGTGACATCGTCCTCGATCGTATCCGCGAGCCCGCCCACCCGCCGGGCGACGGGCAGGGACCCGTAGCGCTGGGCCCGCATCTGGGTGAGCCCGCAGGGCTCGTACAGCGACGGCATAAGGAACAGGTCCACGCCCGCCATGAGGCGGTGCTCCAGCGAATCCCGGAAGGCGAACTGGACGCCGATCCGGCCGGGCGCCGCGCGCGCGAGCCCGGTGAGCGCCTCCTCGTAGCGGGGGTCGCCGCTGCCGAGGAAGACGAACTGGGCGTCTTCGGCGAGGAGCCGGCGGCTCTCGAGGATCAGGTCCAGGCCTTTCTGCTGGACCAGGCGGCCGGTCATGCCGAACAGGGGCGTGTCGGGCCGCTCGGGCAGGCCGTAGGAGCGCTGGAGGCCTGCCTTGCAGCGGCGCTTGCCCTCGAGGTCGTCGGCGCGGTACCGGGCGACGATCTGCGGGTCCGTCGCGGGGTCCCATGCCTCCTGATCGATCCCGTTCAGGATCCCCACCAGCCGGTCGCCCAGGGCCTTGTACATCTCGTGCAGCCCGAACCCGCCGCCGGGCGTGCAGAGCTCCACGGCCTGGGTGGGGCTTACCGTGATCGCGCAGTCGGCGAAAGCGAGGCCGCCCTTGAGGAAGTTGACCTTGCCGTACCATTCGAGCTGGCGCCAGTTGTACAGCTCCGCCGGCAGCCCGATCTCGAGCATGGCCTCGGGACCAAAGTGACCCTGGTACCCCGGATTGTGCACCGACATGACCGCCAGGGCTTCGCGTGCCCATGGCTCGGCCGCCAGGATGGTGCGCAGGTAGACCGGGGCGAGCGCCGTGTGCCAGTCGTGGGCGTGGAGGACCAGCGGCCCGGTCGCCACCCGCGGAAGCGCGAGGCAGGACGCGAGCGCGAAGAAGGCGAAGCGCTGCGCGTTGTCCGGGTAGTCCGCACCCTGCTCGCCGTAGATGCCGGCCCGGTTGAAGAAGCCCAGGTGTTCGACGAAAAAGACCCGGGGTCCGGGCGGCGGGTCTCCCGCGATCCGGAAGATTCTGGCCTCCTCGATCCGGGCCCCGAGGGGCACCCGGATCGGCGGGCCGATGGCCTCGAGGTCGGGCGCCTCGTCGCGGACCGTACGGTACAGGGGCATCAGCACCGTCACGGGGAGGCCCCGCGCGTGCTGGAACGACGCCAACCCCATCACGGCCTCGGCGAGGCCGCCGGTGCGCGCATAGGGGAAATACTCGGCCGTCAGGTGCACGACCGAGACCGGATCGCCGCCGGGCGTCAGCAGCGGCGCCGGGCTCGCGGCCCGCCCGGTCGCCTGCTCCCCGTCATCCGGTGGGCGGGTCGTCGGCGGACGGCTCTCCCCGGAACGCGGGCGCGTAGTACTTCTGGACATATTCTTGCATCATCCGCCGGGCCGTGAAACGTGCCCCGCCGAGCCTGATGGAGTACCGCATCTTTTCCACCCAGCCCAGCGGGACGCCGCGTGCGTCCCGGTTGTAGTAGAGGGGAATCACCTGCTCCTCGAGCAGGCCGTAGAACCGCTCGGCATCCGCGCCGTCCGCGTCCTCCTGGTCGCCGGCCTGGGGAATGGCCCAGCCCGCCAGTCCATCGTATGCCTCTTTCCACCAGCCGTCCAGCGTGCCCAGCTGGGGCACGCCGTTGAGCGCCGCCTTCATGCCGCTCGTGCCCGAGGCCTCGAGCGGGACGCGGGGCAGGTTGAGCCAGAGATCGGTGCCCTGGACCACGAGATGAGCCAGGTGCATGTCGTAGTCCTCGACGAACGCGACCCGCCCCTCGAACGCCGGGTCGCGGGTGAACTGGTACACGCTCTGGAGGACTTCCTTGCCCGGATTGTCCGCCGGGTGAGCCTTGCCCGCGAAGACGATCTGCACCGGCCGCCAGGGGTTGGTGAGCAGCCGGCGCAGCCGGTCGAGATCCCGGAAGATCAGGTTCGCCCGCTTGTAGGTGGCGAAGCGCCTTGCGAAGCCGATCGTGAGCGCCTTGGGGTCGAGCAGCGTCCCGGCCCCCACCACCTGGGCGGCGTCGGTGTGCTGACCCGCGAAGCGGTGCCTGGTGTCTTCGCGGATGTAGTCGTGGAGAATGCCCTTGAGCTCGAGGTGCGCCTCCCAGAGGCGCGCGTGGTCGAGTGTGAGCACCTGGTCCCACAGGGCGGGGTCGTCGCGGCGGTCGAGCCAGAAGGGCCCCAGGTGCTGGTCGAGCAGGTCCATGATCGGCGCCGCCATCCAGGTGCGGAGGTGCACGCCGTTGGTCACGTGGCCCACTGGGACCGTCTCCCAGGGCCGGCCGGGCCAGAGGTCGCGCCAGAGATGCCGGGAGACCTGGCCGTGCTGCCGGGAGACGCCGTTCACCTTCGAGGCGCAGCGGATCGCGGCGACGGTCATGTGGAAGCGGTCGGGCACGGCGGGGTGCCGTCCCAGCTGGAAAAACGACTCCCGCTCCACTCC
>DASWAI010000129.1:0-8655 GCA_036391215.1 Gemmatimonadales bacterium | reverse complement strand
CACGGCTCCTCGGCCGTGGAGACAAGCCGCTCGGTCCGGGTCAACGCCGCGCAGCGCGCGTCCAGCGCGGCATACTCCTCGCGAAACGCCGCGCGAAAGGCTTCGTACGCGGATCGCGAGATCCAGCGGTCCACGGTGAGGTAGCGGGAGGGGTCCGTCGGGCTCCGGACCAGCTCCGTCCCCAGGTACCCCCCACCCTGCCGGAAGAGGGCATTCCAGACTCCCTCGCTGCCGTAGTCCCGCTCGAACTCTGCCAGCCGGGCAGCATCCGGCTCGAACTCCCAGACGATGCGGTACATGGCGCGGCCGGGGTCATCCCGCGGGCTGGTCCGGGCAGCCGTCGCGCCGGCGGGTATCTGTCAGGGCAACGATTCGCCAGACATCTCCATCCCGCGCGAGCTGAAACGCGTCGATGCCGCAGTGGCTGAACTTCGGGCCGGCATAGAACGAATACTCCGCCCACACGGAAGCGAGCGGGCCGTCGATCTCGACCCGGGTGCCCCGGATTCGCTCGTCCCACATCACGTCGTGCGGTGCCCCCACCGCCCGCACGAACGCATCCACCGTATCCACTTCGAAAACCGGAGCCCCCTTACGAACGGCCGCGCTCGCGAGCAGGGCCTGGGGGTGAAACGTCGCCCGAACGGCGGCGCTGTCGCCCGCGCGCATGCCGTCGAACAGTTGGCGGACGACGGCGAGCACTGCGCTCCGGTCCGGGGCCGGATCCTGCGCTCGAGCGGCCGGCAGGGTGGTCCCGCCGATCAAGAGAGTGAGGCCGAGGCCACGGATGAGGCGCATGGAAACGCTCGGAGTAAAGGGTGAATCGGGCTCTGCCGGGCTCGCAGAATGGCCCTGGCGTCGGCGCTTGCCAGGGTGGCCGGGGGACCCGCTGGCCGGAGGTTGCACCGCGCGAGGCGGTTTTGGGCCGGTCCAATGTAACAATGCCGGCCGGCCCGGGGAGACGCCAGGAGTTGCACCCGTCGACCCACGGCACCAAGAGCGCTTCCGGCGGCACGACTTGCAGCGGGCTTCACTCGCTGCCGGAGGCGTGTAACCGTCGAATTCTTCTGCACCTCCAGCTTCGGAACACTTGAGACTGGTCCTTACCGGCCCCGATACTGCGCGACGACCCCACGCCCGTCCTGGAGGGTAGACCGTATGGCCGACCGACAGGGGCATCGCCGGACATTCGACCCGCTTGCCGCCGCACTGGTGGTCGCGGTGTCCGCTTGCGCGTCCGGAGGCCCCGCGGCCATCCCCCCGGAGTCTCAGGCGGTGGTGGCTCCCGCGCCCGATCCGGGCCCGGCGCCGGTCGTGGCCGCAGCTCCGTCCAAGCCGGCCCCGCGGCCCAAGCCACGCCCGCACATCCGGTGGGCGGACAGTACCGTGCTCGAGCGGGCGGTCACGACCCGGCTGGGCTATGAACCGCTGGCCCAGGTGCTCGCGCGGCGCACCCGCCGGCCCGAGCTCGCAGACCGCGCGGCCGCGGCGGTCGTGCGGGAGAGCCGCCGCCTCAACCTGAGCCCGAGCCTGCTCGCCGCAGTGCTGCTGATAGAGAACCGCGCGCTCGACACGGCCGCGGTCAGCAGCCAGGGCGCCGTCGGGCTCATGCAGGTGATGCCGGTGCACGCGGGCAGCTACGGGTGCGCCAGCACGGACCTGAAAGAGCTGGACGCCAACATCTGCCACGGCGCCCGGCTGCTGCGGCTCTACGTGGTCCGGAACCGGACGCTCCGGCTGGCCCTCCGCCGCTATAATGGCTGTGTCCGGGGGACGGTGACGCCTCGCTGCGCCCGGTACCCCGCGCGGGTGCTGGCCACCGCCGCGAGCGTCCGGCGGGAGATGCTGGGAATCGCGGCCCAGGACGGGATGATCGTAGGCATGGCGGGACGGAGGATCGACTAAGGGCCTCGAGACGCATTCGCGCGGGGCCGCCCGGCTCCGCGGGCATCCTTTGTGCTTCGTCCGGCAACGCCCCCAAGCGAACGCCAAGGAGCTGTGAATGGCCACCACGTCCAATCCGGTATTCGCGCGCGCGGACTTCCGGCCTGCCTCCGCGGCCGGCGCCGGGACGATGACGCTCGGCGGCACGATCTCGAAGACGTTGATTCTCTTGGGGATCCTGACCGTCACGGCGACGTTCGCGTGGCTCCAGACCGGAGCCGGGCTGGCCCAGCCGGACAAGCTCGGAACGCTGTTTCTGGTGGGGATCGTGGGCGGGTTCGCCGTGGCACTTTACACGATCTTTCGCCCGGAGCACGCGCCGGTCACGGCGCCCATCTATGCGGCACTGGAAGGGCTCCTTCTCGGGGCCCTCTCCGCCATCCTGAACCTCCGGTACAAGGGTCTGCCGGTTCAAGCGGTGGTGCTCACGCTCGCCACGCTCGGCGTGATGCTGCTGGCCTACCGGCTGGGCCTGATCCGGGCCACGGAGCGGTTCAAGACCGTCGTCGTGTCGTGCACCTTCGCGATCGCCGTGTTCTACGTGATCGCGCTGGTGATGGCGATGCTCGGGCTCTACATCCCCTTCCTGCACGAGGGGGGGCCAATCGGCATCGGCTTCAGCCTGTTCGTGACGGGACTCGCGGCCTTCAATCTGATCCTGGATTTCGACCGGATCGAGCAGGGCGTCGGCCGCGCGCCGGCGTACATGGAGTGGTACGCGGCGTTCGGGCTGATCGTGACGCTGGTCTGGCTGTACCTCGAGATCCTCAGGCTGCTGAGAAAACTCCGCCGCTAGCCGCAGCCGTCGTCAGCGCCTCGCGCACCTTCCGGGCAAGCTCGGAGGGGCGCAGAGGCGCGTCCGCCTGGGTGTAGAGGACGCGGGCCCGGGGGTGCCAGGAGGTGACCGATTCCGCGAGCTGGGAGCCGGTCATGCCCGGGAGATGATGGGTCGTGACGAGGAGGTGCACCTCGTCGGGGTTGGCGGCGAGGTGGCCCAGCGCCTCCTCGCCCGACCGGGTCTCGTGGACCCGATAGCCCAGCTCCCGGAGCATCGCGGTCGCGAGGGCCCGCGTCCCCTCGTCCGGATCCACGACCAGGATCTTCTCGCTGCCGCCCGGCGGCTCCGGAGGGGCCGGCGCCGGCGCGGTCGCGGCCTCCTCCTGCCGCTCCGGAATCACCAGCCAGTCATCGTTGTAGCCATTGCCCGCCGCCAGGATGCCGGCGGCCTCCGCGCGCGACCGAAGCTGCGCAGAGTCAAGCGCGAAGAGTTGAGCGGTGTGGTAGAGGGCCTTCAGCGCGTCGCGCTGCGCGGGGCGGCCGCCGGCGGCGGTGGCCGCCTCGACGTGGGCAAGAGCGTATTCCAGCAGCCGGCTCCGGTTGAGGAGCTCGGCGAGCAGGCGATCGGAAGACATGGGATTCCTCGGGGCTCGAGATCCGGGCGGAAAAGATCAAGGTAGCGACGGCCCCGGTGAGCCGGTCAAGACCGGTCGCTCGACCCCCAGGCTCCACGGATGCGCGCGGCGGCCAGGGCCCGAGCTGCGCGGCCCGGATCCGGCAGGAGGCCCGCCCGGCGCAGCAGCATCCTCGCGTTCCGGTGCAGGTCCGACTTCACGTGCCCGGCCGGCATCGCGCGGGTGCGGGGGAGGAGGTAGAAATGTACGTGGCGCACCCGCTCGCCGAAGCAGGCGGCATAGACCCGCTCCGGCCGGACCACCGTTTCGATCGCGTGGACGGCCGCGCGGAGGACCGGGCCCAGGACCGCCGCCTCCTCGGGCGTGAGCTCGCCCAGGGACTCGCAGTGGCGGCGGGACTTCACGATCAGCTCGCCGGGATCGGCATACGGCTTCGGATGGTGGGTGACCACCCAGAAACCGTCGTCGAAGACGACGCCGCCGGGCGGCGGCGCGGTCACGCCCGCGAGCTCCGCGCAGATCGGGCAGGCCGGGGCTCCCACCGCCGCTCCTATCGCGTGAGGACGGGGAGATAACGGCGCCACGGCCCGACCGCGTCGCCGTACTGCTTGGCCATCACCCGTACGATCTGCCCCACATGGCCGAGATCGTGGGCAACCCACGTAGCGAGCAGCTGCCGCAGCGTGACCCGGCCCAGCTCGGGATGGAGGCCCTCGAGCGCGAGTTCGGCAGGGGTCAGGCGGAAGCCTTCCAGCACGGCGAGATTCGCGGCTCGGAGCCGGTCGAAGCGATCGAGCAGCTCGGCCGGGGGAGTATCGCGGTTGAGCCGCAGATGGCGGAACCGGTCGAACGGCTCGAAGGCGGGGCTCGCTCCGCGGGCGAGGATGACGCGGGCGCGGGGAATCCAGTCGGTCTCCTCGCCGTCGATCAGATGGCCGAGGACGTCGAACGGACTCCAGGTCTCCGGTCCCTCCGTGGCGCGGAGCCAGGTGTCGGGCAGGTCGGTCAGGAGGACGCGGATCACGGCGGGCGTGCGCCGGAGCACCGCGAGGCCGTCGGCGAGGTCGAAATCCATCGGAGTCAGAGCCACCGCCGCACCCGGGCCCGGTACGCCCGGTAGGCCTCGCCGAAGCGGCTCTCCAGGTACGCTTCCTCGCGCAGGATCACGACCTGCTGGACCAGGAGAATGAGAGCCGGGAGCAGCACGACCGGCCAGAGAACACCGAGCCAGAGCGCGATCCCCAGATAGAGCAGCGCCAGGCTCAGGTAGAGCGGGTTCCGGGTGAACCGGAAGGGACCGTCGGTGATCAGGGCGGTCGCAGGGCGAACGGGTACGAGGGACGTCCGGGCCCGCCGGAACGAGGTCACGCCCCATATGACCAGGAGGGCGAATCCCGCGGCGCAGGCGATCGCCAGCGGGTGGCCCGCGGACGGCGGGATCACCGGCAGCGGAGCCGCCTGCTGGAGCAGGAGCCCGATGCCGAGGACCGAGAAATAGAGCAGCGGGGGCGGAACCCGGACGTCGGGATGATCCTTGATCGGGCGGTCGGGCTGGTCGGGCATCGGCTCCTCCAACTCAGGGCGCGGCGTCCTGCTCCAGCGGCTTCACGTAGCGCAGGGTCTCGGGCCCGTACCCCAGCCGCTCGTACACCGCCCGGGCACGGTCGTTCCGAGCGAACACGTTCAGCGTGATGAACGGGTCCCCGCGGCGGCGGGCCCACGCCTCCGCCGCGTCCAACAGCGCCCGCCCGACGCCCCGGCCTTCAGCGTGATCCGCTACGGCCAGGACGGCGACGTGGGCATGCGCGCGCCCGGTGAAATAGTCGGTCTGCGTCTCCAGGTACGCGAAGCCCAGGGGCGAGCCGTCCGCATCCTCGGCGAGCAGGACCGGGGCGTCGGGCGCCCCGATTTCGAGCGCGCGGGTCAGCGCGCGCCGTTCCGCAGCCACGACCTGCGCCGCCGTTCGCCAGGGCGGCAGGCCGAACTCGGCGAGGCGGGACGCGAGCGAGAGCATGAAAGGCAGGTCGGCCGCGCCGGCGGCGCGAAGCCGCAGGGTCATGCGCGTTCCTCGGCTGGCTGCGCTGGAAGTAGAAGGCGGGGCGGCATTCGGGCAAGGGTGCGGCCGGACTACCGGAGCGTGATCGCCAGGCCGCGAATCAGCACGACGACTCCGACGATCTGCACCAGATGATACAGGCCGTTGTGGTCGAACTCCCACCCGAGGCGCACCGAGAGCGAGGTCATGGCCTGGATCGCGCCGGCGGCGAGCGACAGGGCCATCGCTGCCGCGACCGTCCCGGCGCCCGCCCGCCCCCGCGCGCCGAGGGTGCCGTACACCGCGAGGGCGAACATCAGTGCGGTCGCCTCGAACACCAGGAAGATGCGGAAGTCCCCGCCGGTGAGCCGGGTGGCGAGATAGAACAGGCCCGCGACGATCAGCAACCCGGGCAGCCTGCTCCGGGCCACCGTCTCTCCCCGCCAATCCGCCAGCGCGCCCGCGATGAAGAGCGCCACCGCGACGCCAAGCAGCAGGTAGAGCCCCTGCCAGAGCGCGTCCGCGACTTTGCCGTCCAGCGCCAGTCCGTGCACGGCCGCGCCGATCAGCGCCGAGCTTCCGAAGGCCGCGAGCGCGAGGAGCCAGATGCCCCGGCGCCACCCGGGCGGCGCGGCCCCGCGGAGCCGCAGCATTCCGCCGGCGACCACGAGGGCCAGCAGGAGGTCGGTTGCCGCGGTGGTGCGTTCGGTGGCGAGAGGGACGAGCCCGGCGCTCACGGGCCCGCGGGACACTGGACCGGCCCCACCTCCTTGACGGCCGGGGCCCGGATCAGCCGATCCGCGATGGCGCGCAGGGCGAACTCGTTCCCGTCGCTCGGCACTCGCACGTAGGCCGAGGCGTCGTCGTCGGGGTCCGGCGCCACGATCGTGCCGTGCAGCGGCTTGAGTGCCGCCTCCCGCTCCGTTGGCTTGGACCGCGCCCGGAACGTCACGTACAGCACGTCCGTGGACACGCCGCCGGCGGGGTCGGTGCAGACGCCCTTCGGCACCGTCGAGACCGGCAGCGGCGGGGGCGAGGGCGGGGGGGCAGGGGCCGCCGGGGCCGGGGCCGGCGCGGGTGCTGTCGGCGCGGCGGCGCCGCCGGGGTTGTTCGCCCGGCTCGGCGTCGTGTCCCCCGGACTCCGCGTGCCGTCGGCTCGGGCCCCGGTCGAAGCGGGGGCGGGAGGGCCCGGCGCGGGCGCCGTGTCGGGGGGGATTACGGTCTGCGCGCGGCAGGGGGTCGCCCCGGCAAGGATCAGGCAGCAGGCGAGGAGGCCGGCAGGTACGGGGATGCGCGACGCCATGGCGGGGGCTAGCCCAGGAAGTCGGAGAACCAGCGGCGGGCCGCGTACACGCCCGCCCCCGTGCCGATGATGCTCACGATGAACGCGGTCATCATCCCCGCGCGCTCACCCAGCCACCAGCCCACGCCTCCACCGACGGTTGCTCCGATGAAGCCGAGCAGCTTGTTCATGGCGCCCTCTCAGAATTCCCGGCGCTTCATTTCCTTGAAGAGGCGTTTGGTCTCCGCGTCTTCGTCCGGCTGGGCCTGGCGCAGCGTGGGATCGAACTGCTTGGCGCGGTCCTGCCTGGGCGGCACCACCTTGGCGGCATTCTTCTTCGCCAGGTTGGCGATGCGCTGGTCTTCCCGCTTCGACATCGGATCTCCGGTTCGTGATGGTGTCCCGGAGTGTACGCGGGCGGCGCGCCCGGTGCCACTCCCGGGGCCGGCTGGCCGTTACAGGGCCAGCTCCATGTACATCGCTCCCGGCACCGGGTTCGCCCGGTAGGGCCGGATCTCCCGGAAGCCGAGCGCCCGGTACAACCTCTGGGCCTCGATCATGTTCGGCAGGGTGTCCAGCAGGATGCGGGCATACCGGCGTCTGCGGGCCTCGGCGAGCGCCGCCGCGGTGAGGCGGCGCGCCAGCCCGCGCCCCCGAAAGGCGGCCCGCACGTACAGGCGCTTGAGCTCGCAGGCGCCCGGCGCGAGCGGCCGGAGGCCGACGCACCCGGCCGCGAGGTCGTCCACCCAGGCCAGGAGCAACACGCCGCCCGGGCCGGCGTAGGCGCCGGGCAAGGTCGCCAGCTCCTCCGCGAAACCCTGGAAGGCGAGATCCACCGGCAGCTCCGCGGCATACTCGGCGAACAGCGCGCGGACGACCTCGATCTCGTGCGCGCCGGTGGCGGCCCGAATCGAGCCGGCGTCCGCCTCGTTCACGCGGCCCCGCCGAATGACTCGGGCCACACCGGCCGCAGGAGGACGGTGCGGGCCGCGGGAAGGTCCGGCAGCGGGATGGGTCGCTCGCTCTGGAGACAGAACTCCGGCGTGGGGCCGAGGACCATCTGCCGGCCCCAGAGCGCGGCCGAGCCGCTTCGGACCAGGTGATCCAGCGCGTCGTACAACGCCGCATGGCTCATCCCGGCGGGCTTGTCGAACCAGGCCGCGACGCCCGGCGCACCGACCGGCGCGCCTCGGCGCAAGCGGTAGAGACCGGCCGTTCCCCCTTCCGCGGCGGCAGCGGCGGCATCGTGCGCGGCCCGGCGTGACGCGGTGACGGCGGCATCGTTCAAGGGATCGAGCGCGGCGGAGCCCGTCACCAGGTACCAGTCCTCGTAGGCCTCGGCCCCTTCCGCCGCCCAGGGGGCGTCGCGGATGGCCGAACAGCGGGACGCGACGAAGCCGGGCGGGGGCGATTGGGCGAGCGCGGCGTGGAAGGCCCGCTGCAGGTCCTCGTACGCGTCCCGTCCTATCCCGGACCGCCGCCAATGCCAGAACGCGTATGCGAGCATGGTGAGAGGCCGGTGCCGCTCGTCAGAGGAGAGGGAGACTTCCGGTGAGCCGGTCGATCGCGGGGTTCTGCTCCGGGCCCAGGGCAAGGCACGTCACCGTGCCCGGAGGCACCACGGTCCGCCCGGCATCGGTGATGAGCTCCGCGGGAATGCCGGCCGCGCCAGCCGCCTCGCGCAGGCGCTCGAGCTCGGCGGCGTCGAGGCCGCGGAGCACGACCTTGGGCATCCCTTCGTCGAGCCAGCGGCGCCGCGCGGAATCGGTCGCCGCCAGGAAGCCGGCCACGGCGGCGTGGGCCACCTGCGCCGCGAGCTTTCCCGCGGGCAGCTCCAGTGCGCCGTTGACTACGATCACCTGCTTCATCGAGGGCGGGACGCTTCCCAGGCCGCCAGGGCGATCAGGAGCGCCACCGACGAGAGCGTGGTCAGCACGACCGCGATCGGCCCCATGCGCCCGCTCCAGACGGCGAGCGCCGTC
>DASWAI010000128.1:0-4930 GCA_036391215.1 Gemmatimonadales bacterium | reverse complement strand
AGCTGGGCGCGCTGGCGTGGCAGGGGCTGCTCGTGAGCCTGGCGGCGATCGCGACCCGGCTCGCGTGGGTCCCTCTCGCCGCCTGGCTGCCCCGGCTGATCCCGAGCCTCCGAGCCCGCGACCCCATGCCGCCCTGGCAAGCCGTCGCGGTCGTCTCCTGGACCGCCATGCGCGGAGTAGTCTCGCTCGCCGCCGCCCTCGCGCTGCCGCTGGTCGCCGCCGACGGCCAGCCGCTGCCGCTGCGGGAGCAGATCATCCTGCTCACCTTTGCGGTCATCCTGGTGACGCTGGTGCTGCAGGGCCTCTCGCTCGGGCCGCTGGTCCGCCGCCTCGGGCTGCCGGAAGACCGGACCCTGGAGCACGAGGAGATCCATGCCCGCGACGCCGCGGTACGAGCGGCGCTCGCGCGCCTGGAGCGGCTCCAGGAGCAGGAGCATGGGGTGGAGGAGGAGCTGGCCGACCTGCGCAGTCATTACGAGGCGCGCGCCCGGACGATCGCGGAGCGGCGGGCGGACGTGCCCGCGAGCTCGTCGCTCGCCGAGGCCGCGTTCAAGCGAGCCCGGTACGAGACGCTCGCCGCCGAGCGCCGGGCATTGATCGACCTGCGCGACCGCGGCGCGATCAGCGACGACGTCCTGCTCGATCTGGAGCGCGAGCTGGATCTGGAGGCAGCCCGCTTCGGCCTCGCCACCGTGCCGGAGCCGGAGCAGGGAACCCGCGGGCGGGGCTAGGGCGTTCGGGAGAGATCATGGCCAATCGCGATGAGAACCGGGACCTGGGCTTCGGCTCGGTCGTAACGCAGCGGAGCCGCCGGCGGCTGGTCAACCGCGACGGCAGCTTCAACGTCGTGCGCGACGGGCTCCCCTTCTGGTCGTCCCTGAGCCTCTACCACGCGCTGCTGGACCTGTCCTGGCCCAGGTTCCTGCTGCTGGCGGCGACCGGCTACCTCACGGTCAATGCGCTCTTCGCCGGGCTGTTCCTCCTCTGCGGCGCCGGGTCGCTCCAGAGCCTCGAGCCGTTCGCCATCCGCGATGCCTTCCTGCGGGCCTTCTTCTTCAGCGTGGAGACCTTCGGCACCATCGGCTACGGGAACATCGCCCCCGTGGGACTCGCCGCACATCTGGTCGTGACCCTGGAGTCGTTCACCGGCCTCACCGCCCTGGCGCTGGGGACCGGGCTCATCTTCGCCCGCTTCTCCCGGCCCTCGGTACGGCTCCTCTTCAGCCGCTCGGCGATCATCGCGCCCTACCGGGGGATGTCCGCGTTCCAGTTCCGGGTCGTGAACCAGCGCCGGAGCCAGCTCCTCGAAGTGGAGTGCCAGGTGATGCTGAGCCGGGTGGAGCACCGCCACGGCAAGCCGTACCGGAATTTCCACTCGCTGTCTCTGGAGCGGACCAAGGTGTCGTTCTTCCCGGCCGCGTGGACGGTGGTCCATCCGATCGACCAAGCGAGCCCGCTCCGCAGCGCCACCCGGGACTCCTTGCTGGCGGACGACGCCGAGTTCATCGTCCTGCTGACCGGCTATGACGAGACCTTCGCGGCGGTGGTCCACACCCGAACGTCCTACAAGCCGCACGAGATCGTCTGGGGCGCGCGGTTCGCCGACGTGTTCAACCACGACGACCCGCGCGGCGTCATGAGCATCGACGTGGGCCGGCTCCACCTGGTCGAGCCGGCCGAGCTTCCGGCGCCGGCGCCGACCGCGGGCTGAGGCGACCGGAGCCCCGGGGTTCTATCTTCACTCTTCCCGACTCGAAAGGCGGCACATGGACCAGACCTCGCGGCGCTTCCTCGAGATGCTGCTCGACGCGCCCGGCCCCAGCGGGTTCGAGACCGGGCCGGCGCGCGCGTGGCGGGCGGAGGCCGACCGTTTCGCCGATCGGGTGGCGGCCGACGTGGGCGGCAACTCGCTCGCGACCGTGAACCCCGGCGGGACGCCCCGCATCATGCTCGCGGGACATATCGACGAGATCGGGCTGATGGTGGTCCACATCGACGACGAGGGCTACGTCCACTTCGACCCGATCGGCGGGTGGGATTCCCAGGTCTTCGTGGGGCAGCGCGTCGTGCTCCTCGGCCGCCAGGGGCCCGTGCCCGGCGTCATCGGCAAGGCGGCCATCCACCTCCAGGAGAAGGAGGATCGGGAGAAGGTCTCGAAGCCGTCCGACCTCTGGATCGACGTGGGCGCGCTGAACCGGGCCGACGCGGAGGCCCGGCTCCGGGTGGGGGATGCCGGCGTGCTCGCCTCGAGTGTCCAGGAGCTTCCCAACGGACGGATCGTGAGCCGGAGTCTCGACAACCGGATCGGGGCGTTCGTCGTGCTGGAGGCGCTCCGGCTCCTGGCTGCGGACCGGCCGGCCGCCTCGGTCACGGCGGTGGCGACCACCCAGGAGGAGATCGCCTATGCCACCGGCGGCGGCGCCCGGACCACGGCCGTGGGCCTCGACGCGCAGGTGGCCGTCGTCGTGGACGTGACCCACGCCACCGACCATCCCGGCTCCGACAAGAAGCGGCACGGCGATATCAAGCTCGGCGGCGGCGTCGTCCTCTCGCGCGGGTCGGCGGTCAACCCGGTGGTGTTCGACCGGCTCGTGGCCGCCGCCGAGCGGGAGTCGATCCCCTACGTCGTCCAGGCGGCGCCGCGCTACACCGGCACCGACGCGGACGCGATCTACACCGCGCAGCGCGGGGTGGCGACCGGCCTGGTCTCCGTGCCCAACCGCTACATGCACAGCCCCAACGAAATGGCGGCGCTGGAGGACCTCGACCGCGCCGCCCGGCTGCTCGCGGCGTTCGCGCGCGCGGTCGAGCCGGCCGCGGACTTCGTGCCCCGATAGATGCGGCGCACCGCTCTCGCCCTGGCTGCCGCCCTCGCGCTGGGCGGGCCGCTCGCGGCCCAGTCCCCGGCGCGCCTGCTCGACGACGTGAAGTACCTGAGCGACGACGCGCTCGAGGGCAGGATGACGGGGTCCCCGGGTGCCGACACCGCGGCGGCGTATGTGGCGCGCCGGTTCGCGGAGGTCGGCCTCAAGCCTCCCGCAGGCGGTTGGTTCCAGGAGTTCGTCGTCTCGCCCGACGCTCCGGCGGCATACCACCTCGCGATCGGCGGGCTCACAGGCCGGAACGTCATCGGCATCCTGCCGGGACGCGACCGCACGCTCAGCCGCGAGGCCGTGGTCGTCGGGGCGCACTACGACCACCTCGGGCGGGGCGGCCCGTTCGCGCTGGACCCCGACAGCACGGGCGCGATCCACAACGGCGCCGACGACAACGCCTCGGGCACGGCCGCGCTCATCGAGATCGCCCGGGTGCTGGCGCTCCGGCCGCCGGCACGGAGCGTCGTGTTCGTGGCCTTCAGCGGCGAGGAAGAGGGCCTGCTGGGCTCGGCGTTCTACGTGCAGCACCCGGCCGTGGCGATCGCCCGCACGGTCGCCATGGTGAACCTCGACATGGTGGGACGGCTCCGGAACGACCGGCTCATCGTCTACGGCGTCGGATCGGCCAGGGAGCTGCCCGGATTGCTCGACTCGCTGGACCGCGTGGCGGGCTTCGACCTCAAGAGCCTAGGGGACGGGTACGGCCCGAGCGACCAGTCGTCGTTCTACGCGGCCAAGCGGCCGGTGCTGCACTTCTTCACCGACCTGCACGAGGACTACCACCGCACGACGGACGACTGGGAGAAGATCAACGCCGACGGCCTCAAGCGCGTGGCCGACTTCGCCGAGGCGGTGGTCGCCGCGCTGGCCGACCGGCGGCGCCCGCTCACTTTCGTGGACCTGCGCGTCACCGCCCACGCGGGCGCCGACTCGATGGCGATCACCCCCGGCTACGGCGCCTACCTCGGCACGATCCCGGACATGACCGGCACGCCGGGCGGCGTCCGCCTCACCGGGGTGAGGGCGGGGAGCCCCGCCGAGCAGGCCGGGCTCCGGAGCGGCGACGTCATCACCCGCATCGGCGACCGCGACATCCCCGATCTCGAGGCGATGGCCGAGGCCCTGCGCGCGCATAAGGCGGGCGACGTGGTGGACATCGTGGTCCGCCGGGGCGACTCGACGACGACCGTCCGGGCGACGCTCGGAACCCGGGGAGGCTGACGATGCCGATTCTCGACGCCGACAAGGTGGTGGCCGCGCTCCGCGGCGCGTTCGCCCGCGACGTGGGCCGCGAGGCGCTGCTCCGGCTGGCCGCCGAGCGGATCCGCGCCGCCGGCGCGCCCTACACCTCGGTCTACATGTACATGCTGCACGGCGGCGACCTCGTCCTGGAGGCGTACGCCGGGCGCGAGACCGACCACACCCGCATCGCGGTGGGCCAGGGGGTCTGCGGCACCGCCGTCGCCACGGGCGAAGATCAGAACGTGCCCGACGTGCGCGCGATCTCGAACTACATCGCGTGCAACACGTGGACCCGCTCGGAGCTGGTGGTGCTCATCCGCCGGGGCGGCGTGATCCTGGGGCAGATCGACGTGGACAGCGACGAGCCGGATCCGTTCACGGAGGAGGAGCGGGCGGCGGTGCGGAAGGTCGCGGACGCGCTGGCGGTGCTGCTCTGAGCCACGCGAACGGCGGCGGCAAGCGGTGAGCGGAGCCGCGGCCGAGCGAACCGCAGCGCGCCTCGTCCGCGGCGTCACCCTGTTCGAGCGGCGGGTGGGAGAGGGGCCGCCGGTCATCGTCCTCCACGGCGGCCCCGGCGCCGACCACGGCTACCTCCTCCCCGGCTTCGACACGCTCGCTCTGGGACGGGAGCTGGTGTATTACGACCAGCGGGGCGGCGGGCGGTCGCCGGTGGCGAGGGACGTCCCGGTCGGCTGGCGCGAGCACGTCGCCGACCTCGAGGCGCTCCGGCAGCTCTGGGCCCTCGACCGCCTCATCATCCTCGGCTACTCCTGGGGCGGGCTCCTGGCCCAGCTCTACGCGACCGAGCACCC
>DASWAI010000127.1:0-2339 GCA_036391215.1 Gemmatimonadales bacterium | reverse complement strand
GCCCGATGAAGAGGAGGCCCAGCACGAGCGGGAATCCCCGGGAGGTCCAGACCTGCCGCAGCGTGAAGCCGGCCTCGGGCGTCGCCGCGACGGGCCCGGTCTCGCCGTGGGCCCGCGTCTCGCGGAACAGGACCAGGAGGCCGATCAGGGCCAGCGCGCACATCCCTGCGGTGACGAAGAAGGCGTAGCGGAGGCCGAAGTGGGAGGCGACGTAGCCGCCCGCGGCGGGTCCGACGGCGACGCTCAGGAGCTGCGCGCCCTGCACGCGCCCGATGGCCACCGGCACGCGCTCCCTGGGGCAGGACACGCTGGCGAGCGCCATTGCGAAGATCGAGAAGCCGGCGATCACGCCCTGGAGCACGCGCAGGATCAGGAGCTGGGTGACCGAGGTGACGAGGCCCATCGCGGCCACGATGATCACGAAGCCGACGAGCGAGCGGACCATCATCATCTTGCGGCCGACCCGATCCGCGAAGCTGCCCCAGAGCGGACCGAGCAGGCCCGAGACCGCCGGCGTCACCGCGGTGAGCATCCCGGACCACAGCGCGACCCGGGTGGGATCGGTGACGCCCAGCTCCATCACGTAGAGCGGCAGGAACGGCGAGAAGAACTGGAAGCCGACGAAGGCGATGAAGACGACGAGCGCGAGGGCCCAGACGTTCCGCTCCCAGCTCTCGAAGGTCAGAGGCCGCCGCTCCCCGGGATCGTCACCCCATCGGGGAGCCTACTACGACTTCAGGCCATGCGCACTCGCCGCGGCCCGGGTCGGGTCTCAGGGCGCCTCCACCTCACCCACCACACCCGGGTCGGTCACCTCGTGGACGCCGAGCACGCGGGCGTCGCGCGCATCCACCCGCACCTCCTCGCTCTCATGTTCCCGCGCCACGCCGGGCCGCGGGGCCGGTCGACGCGGGCCTAGCTGTGAAGTCTCAACAGGTTGTCCCCGGAGAGCAGACGGCTGATGGGGGGCCGACCGTCGAGACTGGTGTGGGGGCGGTGCCAGTTGTAGTAGTGCAGCCAGAGGGGCAGGACGCGCTGTCGGCGGTGCGACGAGCCGTATGGTCGGACGTAGGCCCACTCGCGCAGGAGAGTTTGGATCAGCCGCTCCGCCTTGCCGTTCGGGCGCGGGGTGTAGGGCCGGGGGCGCACATGGCGCAGCCCGCGGCGGGCACACAGGGCGGTGAAGGCGTGCCCGCGGTAGGCGAAGGCGTTGTCGGTCATCACGCGCTGCACGCGAATGCCCTGCCGGCGATACCAGCCCAGGGCGCGCCAGAGGAACGCGGTCACCGTGCTCCCCCGTTCATCCGGCAAGACTTCGGCGTAGGCCACGCGCGAGGCATCATCGACGGCCACATGCACGTACTCCCACCCGATCCCGCGCACGCGGGCGGTCCGGTCGCCCGTGATCCGATGGCCGACCTGGCCGATCCGTCCCAACTTCTTGACGTCGAGGTGCAGCAGCTCGCCGGGCTGGGCGCGCTCGTACCGCTGCACCGGCCCGACCGGCTCGAGCGCCCGCAGCCGGGCCAAGCCCTGCCGGGTCAGGAGCCGGGCGACTGTCGAGCGGCCCAGCCGCAGCCGCGCGGCGATCTCCGCCCCCGTCCATCGTTGCCGGCGCAGCCGTTCCACCTGCTCGACCAGGACGGCGGGGGTGGCGGTCGGCACACGCCGTGGTCGCGACGACCGATCGGCGAGCCCCGCGCCGGCCTGGGCCCGCGCCAGCCACTTCCGGACGGTCTTGGGGCAGATCCCGACGGCTTCGGCCACGGCGCGGACGCTCTCGTGAAGCTCGGTCACCCGTTCGACGATTGCCGCTCGACTGTGCGGCGTGGTCCGGGCATTCTTGTGAATGTCCATCCGGGCCTCCTTCTCTGCGGGGATGGTCGCCTCGCAACCACCACCGTCGCAGAGATGGCCCGGGTGGACAACCTCCTGGGACTTCACAGCTAGCCCCGCGCCTCAGTTCGCCCGGCCGATCGCCCGCTGGAGGTCGGCCAGCGGCACCATGCGCCCGTGCAGGGGCAGGAGCCGATCCACCGACAGCCCGAGCCGCGTGATGGTGTCGGCCAGGTTCACGCTCAGCGGATTGATGATCGCGGGCGGGGGTGCGCTCGGCGGGCCGGGGGTGAACGCGTCCGCCTGGATCAGCAGACGCTCCCTCGGCAGGTAGACCAGCAGCAGGCCGTCGGCGTGGATGTTGCCCGCCAGGTGATGGATCTCGACGGTCCGCTCCCCGTCGGTGAACACGCGCTTGTCGCGCACGCCCTCGACGGAAACGTTGCGCCGGGCGGCCTGCTGGCGATCCGGGGTCATGGTGGCGGGCGCCAGCAGGGACGTCT
>DASWAI010000126.1:0-2422 GCA_036391215.1 Gemmatimonadales bacterium | reverse complement strand
GCCGGCGACGCCGACCACCGCGTTCACCACGACCTCCACGCCCGGGTGCAGCACGGCCTCCACCAGCACGTCCGGGCCCGTGGGATAGGCGGCGTCGGCCTGCCGCTCCGCCAGCCCGACGAAATCGGGAGACCACTCCGCGGCCTGCGCCTCCAGCTCGGCCCGGTTGCATCCCGCGGTGACCGCCACCAGCCGGAAGTGGGTCCGCTGCCGCCGCAGCACGGCCAGCGTGCTGCGGCCGATCGAGCCGGTGGACCCGAGGAGGGCGACGCCGACCATCAGCGAACCCCGAGCGCCCGGTAGAGCGCGGCCGTCACCGGAATCACGACGTAGAGCGCGTCCAGCCGGTCGAGAACGCCGCCGTGCCCCGGGATCAGGTGGCTCGAGTCCTTGACGCCGGCCTCGCGCTTGAACAGTGACTCGGCCAGGTCTCCCATCTGCCCGAGCACGCCGAGCACGCCGGCGATGAGCAGCAGCACGGCGAGCGATCCGGCCACGCCGACGGAGGGGAACACGAACAGGGCGAATACCGGCGCGACGAGCAGCCCGCCGATCACTCCGGCTACGCTGCCGACGCGCGTCTTGCCCGGACTCACGACGGGCGCGAGTTTGGGGCCGCCGATCGCGCGCCCCGCGAACATGGCCGCCGTATCGCCCACCCAGGTAACGACCAAGGGAAAGAACACCAGCCACGCCCCCGCCCAGGAGCGGACGTCGTGGCCCCGGTGCCGGATCTCCAGCAGAAACGCCGGCAGCGCCGCCGCGTAGGCGACCGCGAACACGGTCACGGCCACGGCCTCGAGCGGGCGGTCGCCGGGCGCGCGCCGCCAGAGCGCCAGGCCCAGCAGGAGCACCAGCCAGAGAGCCGCCGCGTACGGCCACGCCTCCGCCACCGGCCCCACGGGATCCAGCAGCACGGCGTACACGGCCGGGGGCACCAGCGCCGCGGCGCACAGGCCGCCGGCGCCGAGCGGGGCCGGGCCCGTCCGCCGGGAGAGGCCGTACAGCTCGTGCGTGCCCAGCACCGCCAGAACGGTGACGAGGGCGACCAGCGGCCAGCCGCCGTACCAGACGACGCCGAGGACGAGCGGGATGGCGACGGCGGACACCGCGATCCGCTGCGCCAGGTTGCGGTCCATCAGACGGATACGCGCCCGAACCGGCGGTCGCGTCCCTGAAACGCGAGGATGGCGTCGAAGAGGTCGCGCCGGGTGAAGTCCGGCCACAGGACGGGCGTGACGTAGAGCTCGGCGTAGGCGAGCTGCCACAGGAGGAAGTTCGAGATCCGCATCTCGCCCGAGGTGCGGATCAGGAGATCGGGATCCGGCCACGGCGCCGTGTAGAGCCGCCGCGCCACGGCGGCCTCGTCGATCTCCGCCGGATGCAGCCGGCCGGCCTGCACCTCCTCGGCGAGCCCCCGGGCAGCCCGCGCGATCTCGGCGCGCGAGCCGTACGAGATGCACAGGTTGAGGTCCAGCTCCGTCCCGCCCGCCGTCTCGCTCACGAACCGGTCCAGGGCGGCCCGGGCCCCGGGCGCGAGCCGCGCGACGTCGCCCAGCACATGCACCCGGGCACCGCGGGCGCGGAGCTCGGCCACTTCCCGGGCGATGTAGTCCTCGAGCAGCCGCATCAGCGCGTCGATCTCGTCGGCCGGGCGGTGCCAGTTCTCCTGGCTGAACGCGAACAGCGTGAGCACGCCCACGCCCGCGTCGAGGCAGCCCTCGACGGCCTCCCGCACGGCCGCCATCCCGGCGGAATGGCCGACCGGACGGGGCAGCGAGCGCTCCCGCGCCCAGCGGCCGTTCCCGTCCATGATGATGGCCACGTGCGCCGGCACGGCGCCCTGCAGGCGGATCCGATCGAGAAGGTCGTCGCTCATGCCGTCAGACTTCCATGATCTCCGCTTCTTTGACCTGGATGAGCTGGTCGATCTGCTTGATATGCTCGTCGTGCAGCTTCTGGATCTCCTTCTCGGCCCGCCGTTCCTCGTCCTCGGAGGTGTGCTCCAGCTTCTTGAGCTTGGCGATCGTCTCCGTGCGCGCGTGGCGCACGGCGATCCGGCCCTCCTCGGCGAGCTTGTGGATCACCTTGACCAGCTCGCGGCGCCGCTCCTCGGACAGGGGGGGCAGCGGCACGCGGATCAGGTTCCCCTGCGTGGCGGGGTTCAGCCCGAGGTCGGCCTCGCGGATGGCCTTCTCAATGGCGGAGGCCAGCCCCTTGTCGAACGGCTGGACCGTCAGGAGCCGCGGCTCGGGCGCCGAGACGAGCCCGACCTGGTTCAGGGGGACCTGGCTGCCGTACGCCTCCACCCGCACGAGGTCGAGCAGGGCCGTGGTGGCTTTCCCGCTCCGGATCGTGCTCAGCTCCCGCTTGGTGGCTTCCACCGCCTTGTGCATCGCCTCGCGGGCGTGCTTGGTCAGCT
>DASWAI010000125.1:0-6830 GCA_036391215.1 Gemmatimonadales bacterium | reverse complement strand
TCGGCCCAGATCCCGCTCTACGTGTGGCTGCCGGATGCCATGGCGGGGCCGACGCCGGTGTCCGCGCTGATCCACGCGGCCACCATGGTGACCGCGGGCGTCTACCTCGTGGCGCGGACCGGCGTGCTCTTCGCTCTCGCGCCGGCCACCGGGCTCGTGACGGCGGGCATCGGGGCGCTCACCGCGCTCTTCGCGGCGACGATCGGGCTCCGCCAGTACGACATCAAGAAGGTGCTGGCCTACTCCACCATCTCCCAGCTGGGTTACATGTTCCTCGGCGTGGGCGTGGGGGCGTACACCTCCGGCATCTTCCACCTGGTCACCCACGCGTTCTTCAAGGCGCTGCTCTTCCTGGGCGCGGGCAGCGTGATCCACGCGCTGCATCACGCCTACCACGCCACGCACGGGCACGACGACGCCCAGGACATGCGCAACATGGGCGGGCTCCGGCGCTGGCTCCCGGTGACCTGCGGGCTCATGTGGATCGCCACGCTCGCCATCGCGGGCGTGCCGCCCTTCGCCGGCTTCTTCTCCAAGGACGAGATTCTCGCGGCGGCGTTCGCCCGGGGCGCGGAGCAGCCGGTGTACTACGCGTTCTACGCGATGGGGGCCGCGGCGGCGTTTCTCACCGCGGTGTACATGGCCCGGCTCATGGCGATGACCTTCCACGGGACCACGCGGGTCGGCGAGGCGGAGCAGCCGCACCTGCACGAGGCGCCGGTCAGCATGACCGGCCCCCTCGCGCTGCTCGGGGCGCTCAGCCTGGCGGGCGGCCTCATCAACCTCCCCGCGTTCGCCGGCGGCGACGAGGCGCTCGATCACTGGCTCGAGCCGGTCACCCGGGCCGCGACCGCCCTGCATCCGCTGTCGCTCCCCACGGGCTCCACGGAGTATGCGCTCCTCGGGGTGGCCGTGGCGCTCGGGGTGATCGGGCTTTGGGTGGGGTACCGCACCACGCTTGGCCGGCCGATCCTGCCGGCGCGGGCCGCGCCGCCGGACACCGGGCTCGCCCGGCTGCTGTACCACAAGTACTACGTGGACGAGATCTACGACGCGCTCATCGTCCGCCCGGTGGTCTGGCTCTCGGACAAGGTGCTCTGGCGGGTGGTGGACCAGGGACTGGTGGACGGGATCCTGGTGGGCGGCGGCGTGGTCGGCAGCCGCTGGCTCGGGCGGATCGGCAGCCGGCTCCAGAGCGGCCAGGTCGGCCTCTACGTTCTCCTCTTTCTCGTGGGCGCCATCTGGGTGCTCCGGGTGATTCTCGGGTGACCGCGGCATGACCGCCTTTCTCCACTCGATCGGCTACGAGCACTGGATCCTCCAGGCGCTGCTGGCCGTGCCCCTGGTCGGCATGGCGCTCGTGATCGTCTCGCCCAAGGAATGGGCCCGGGTGACCGCGCTGGTGGTGGCCCTGTTCGAGTTCGTGGTCTCGCTCGGCATCCTGTGGGTCTTCGACCCGGACAAGCCCGGGCTCCAGTTCGTCACCCGGGTCGACTGGCTGCCCCAGTTCGGGGTGAGCTACTACGTCGGCCTCGACGGGCTCACGATCTTCATGGTGCTGCTGTCCACCGCCCTCATGCCGCTGCTGGTCTGGGGCAGCTGGAACCAGATCGACTTCAAGCAGCGCGGCTTCTACGCGCTCCTCCTCGCGCTCAAGACGGGCATGATCGGCGTCTTCGTCGCGATGGATCTGTTCCTCTTCTACTGCTTCTGGGAGCTGCTCTTGATTCCGATGTTCTTCATCATCGGCATCTGGGGCAGCGGGAACCGGCGGTATGCCTCGGAGAAGTTCTTCATCTACACGTTCTCCGGCTCGCTCCTGATGCTGGTGGCGGTCGTGGCGATGGTCTGGACCATCGGCCAGGAGACGGGGGTCTACTCCTTCGCCTACGATCACATCCTGGCACACGCCGGCCTGCTGCGGCCCGAGGCGCCGTGGCTCTTCGCCGCCTTCGCGCTGGCGTTCGCGGTGAAGGTGCCGGTCTTCCCGTTCCACACCTGGCTCCCCGATGCCCACGGCGAGGCCCCGACCGCGGGGAGCGTGGACCTGGCGGTGATCCTGCTCAAGATGGGGACCTACGGGTTCCTCCGGTTCGCCATCCCGTTCTTCCCGGCCTTCGCCCTGAGCCCCGGCGTGACCGCCGTGGTCGTGACGCTCGCGGTGACGGGGATCATCTACGGCGCGCTGGTCTCCATGGTCAAGCCCGATCTCAAGCGGGTCGTGGCCTACTCCTCGGTGAGCCACCTCGGCTTCGTGATCCTGGGGATCTGGGCCGCGACGGTGCAGAGCGTCCAGGGCGCGATCATGGTGATGATCGCGCACGGCCTCTCGACCGGGGCGCTCTTCTTCCTCGTCGGCATGCTCTACGAGCGGCGGCATACGCGGCTGATCGCGGACTTCGGCGGAGTGGCGCGGGTGGCGCCGCTGCTCGCCACGGCGTTCTCGATCACCGCCTTCGCCTCCATCGGGCTGCCCGGCCTGAACGGGTTCGTCGGCGAGTTCCTCGTGCTGCTGGGGAGCTTCGGCCGGTTCCCGGTGCCAACCCTCATCGCGACGACGGTCGTGATCTTCGCCGCGGCGTACCTGCTCTGGGCGGTGCAGCGGGTCTTCTTCAACCCGCTGGCGAATCCGGAGAACGAGAAGATCCGGGATCTGGGCCCGCGGGAGCTGGCCGTGGTGGTGCCGCTGGTGGCCGGCATGCTGTGGATGGGCCTCTATCCGTGGCCGATTCTGCGCCGCACGGAAGCCGCGGCGCGGCACTACGTCGAGCTGGTGCATCCCTACGTCGGGACGGCGCCGGAGCGGGCCGCCCCGGCCGGTCCGGTCGCGGAGGCGGCGCGATGAGGTCCCTCGACCTGCTCAGCCCGCTCGGCGTGACCCTGGCCCTGCTGCCCGAGGTCCTGCTCTCCGCCTGGATCATGGTGGTGCTGCTGGTGATCGCCTGGCGGCACGAGCGGGTGGAGGACAGCTACCTCGCCGGCTGGCTCAGCCTGGCCGGGGTCGGCGTGTCCGGCATCGGGGTGGCCGTGCTCTGGCTGGGCGGCGCGGCGCCGGCCGGCGTGCCGCACATGGTGGCGCTCGACGGGTTCCGCTACGGCGCCGACGCCGTCATCCTGCTCGTCGCCGCCGCCACCATCCTGCTTTCGCTCCGCTATGTGGACCGCCAGCGCCTGATCGCGCCCGAGTACTATCTGCTCATCCTGCTCGCCACCGACGGCATGCTGTTCCTGGCCGGCGCCGAGGACATGATCGTGCTCTTCCTCGGCCTCGAGCTCATGTCGGTGGCGGTGTACGTGCTCGCCGGCTTCGACCGGTTCCGTCGCTCCTCCGCCGAGGCCGCGCTCAAGTACTTCCTGATCGGCGCGTTCGCCTCGGCCTTCCTGCTCTACGGGATCGCGCTGGTCTACGGGGCGACCGGGGAAACCAACCTCATCCGGATCGGCGAGCGGCTGGCATCCGCCCCCCTGAGTCTGCTGGCGAGTCTGGGTCTGGGCCTGCTGCTCATCGGCTTCGGCTTCAAGGTCGCGGCGGTGCCGTTCCACATGTGGGCGCCGGACGTGTACGACGGCGCCCCGACCCCGATCGCCGGCTTCATGGCCACCGGCGTCAAGACCGCCGCGTTCGCCGCGCTGGTGCGGGTGCTGCTCGAGGCGTTCCCCACCGCCAGCGCCCTCTGGCAGCCGATCATCGCCGGGCTGGCGCTGGCGACGATCATCCTCGGCAACACGGTGGCGCTGGCCCAGCACTCGATCAAGCGCATGCTGGCGTACAGCTCCATCGCCCACGCGGGCTACGTGCTGGTGGCGGTCTGGGCCGGCACCACGCTCGGGGCGGGGGCCGTCTCGTTCTATCTGCTGGCCTACTCGGTCACCACGCTCGCGAGCTTCGGCATCCTGGCCTCGATCGAGCACGTCGGCTCCCGCACCGTCCTCGTGGACGATCTGGAGGGGCTCTATTCGGTGCGCCCCGGCGCCGCGCTCGCGCTGAGCATCTGTCTCCTCTCGCTGCTCGGCTTCCCCGGCACGCTCGGCTTCATCGGGAAGTGGTATCTCATCGCCGCCGCCGTCGCCGAGCGGCAGTACATTCTGCCGGTGGTGATGGTGCTCGGCAGCCTGGTGTCGGCGGGGTACTATCTCCCGGTCATCATGGCGATGACGATGAAGCCCACCCGCTCCCTCGAAGCGCACCGGCAGGTGCGGTTCTCCTGGGCGGCCCGCGCCGCGGTGGCCGTGGCGGTGGCGATGATCATCGTCTTCGGCGTCTGGCCCACGGGCCCGCTCGCCACCGCGCTCAGGAGCGCCGAGACCCTGGGCCAGGGCACGCCGGCGGTGCTCACGGGTAAGAGGTAAGCGGTGAGAGGTGAGGGGGAGGGGGTGGCGCGACGCGCCTCTCACCTCTTACCTCTCACCTCTCACCCACAAGGGCTCCGATGAACGTCCCGAAATCCATTTTCCGGCAATACGACGTCCGCGGCATCGTGGACACCGAGCTCACGCCCGAGCTGGCACGGGCGCTGGGGCGGGCCTACGCCTCCCTGGCCTGGGAGCGGATGGGGCGCGCGCCGGTGCTCGCCGTAGGGCGGGACAACCGGCCCTCCGGCCCCGCCCTCGCCGCGGGTGTGCGACGCGGGATCGCGGACGCCGGCGGGACCGCCGTGGACGTCGGCCTCGTCCCCACGCCGGCGCTCTACTTCGCGGTGTCGGCGCTCGGGACCGACGGAGGGCTCCAGGTCACCGGCTCGCACAATCCGCCGGAGTTCAACGGGTTCAAGATGGTGCTCGCCGGCGACGCGCTGCACGGCGACGAGATCCTGCGGCTGTGGGAGATCATCACGGCCGAGCGCTGGCGCTCCGGGCCGGGAAAGGAGACCAGCGACGGGTCGGTCCTCCAGCGGTACAAGGAGGGGATCGTCTCGCGCCACAAGCTCCGCCGTCCGGTGCGGGTGGTGGTGGACTGCGGCAACGGGACGGGCAGCGTGATCGCCGTGGAGACGCTCCAGGCGCTCGGCGCCGAGGTGACGCCGCTCTTCTGCGAGTCGGACGGAACCTTTCCCAACCACCATCCGGACCCGACCGTCCTCGAGAACCTGCGCGACCTCGAGGCGGCGGTGCGGCGCACCGGAGCCGAGCTGGGGATCGCCTTCGACGGCGACGCCGACCGGATCGGCGCGGTGGACGAGCACGCGGACGTGGTGTTCGGCGACCAGCTGCTCGTGATCTACGGCCGGGACGCGGTGCGGCGGTTCGGGAAGGGCGTGCCGGTGATCTTCGACGTGAAATGCTCCCAGGTGCTGCCCGACGCGCTGGAGAAGGCCGGCGCCAAGCCGGTCATGTGGAAGACCGGGCACTCCCTCATCAAGGCCAAGATGAAGGAGATGCGGGCCCCGCTCGCCGGCGAGATGAGCGGGCACATGTTCTTCGGCGGCGACTACCTCGGCTTCGACGACGCGCTGTTCGCGGCCGCGCGGCTGCTCGAGGTGGTCTCCGCCGGCCCGTTCGGCCTCTCGCCCCTGCTCGCCGATCTGCCGAAGACCTACGCCACGCCCGAGCTCCGGGTGGACTGCCCCGAGGAGATCAAGTTCCGGATCCCCGAGCTGGCGGTGAGTCATTTCGGGGCGAAGTATCCGGTGAACACGATCGACGGCGTCCGTATGACCTTCCCCAAGGGCTGGGGCCTGATCCGCTCGTCCAACACGCAGCCGGTGCTGGTGCTCCGGTTCGAGGCCACGGACCAGGCCGCGCTCGACGCGTATCGGGGCGAGGTGATGGCGTGGCTGGCGGAGCAGGGGGTGGGGACCGGGAAAACCGGCTGATGTCCCTCCGCGCCCGTCAGGTCGTCGCCCTGCTCGTGGCGCTGGGGCTCCTGCTCTTCGCGGGGCGCTGGACCGCGGGGCTCCTGGCCGACCGCTGGTGGGCCGAGACCATATCGCCCGCGGCGGTGTCGTTCGTCACCGACTGGCATCTCCTCCGCATCACCCTCGAGCTGGGCGGCGTGCTGGTGGCGTCGGCCTGGTTCATCGGGCATCTCCTCGTGGTCTATCGGGCCATCGGCTCGGTCCAGATCAACCGCCACGTCGCCAACCTCGAGATCCGCGAAGCCCTCACCAGCGAGATCCTCCTCGCCACGGCCGTCGGGCTCGGGCTTCTGCTCGGCCTGCTGACGGGCACCGGCGGCTCGGCCTGGGCGTCCACCGTGGCGCTCGCCTGGCGCGGCGCCGCCTTCGAGGTGGCGGATCCCGTCCTGGGGCACGATCTCGGACTCTACCTCGCGCAGCTCCCGCTCTGGCGCCTGCTCCACGGGTTCGCGCTCCTGCTCGCGGGCGTCGGGCTCGTCGGCTGTGTCGCGCTCTACAGCCTCGTTGGCGCGCTGCGCTGGACCGGGGGCCGGCCCGCGATCAACGATCACGCGCGCGGGCACCTGGGCTGGCTCCTGGTGGCGCTGGCGCTGGCGCTGGCCTGGGGCTATCTGCTCGAGCCCTACGAGCTGGTCGCCGGCCTCTCCGGGCCGCCGGACCGCTCGGCCCTCGAGCTCGTGGCGCTCGTCTCGCCGGCGCTCACCGGCACCGCGCTCATGGTCGCCGTGCTGTCGGCAGTCTGGGCGGTGCGCCCGCGCCACGCGCTCGTGGCGGCGGGCTGGCTGGTGCTGATCCTCACGTCGCTCGGCGGCCACTACCTCCTGCCCGCGTTCAGCCGCGAGCGGGCGTCGCCGGCGGTGGACCCCGACCTCACCCGGCGGCTCGAGGGGCTGGCCTTCGGGCTCCGGGCGCTCCACGACTCGACCGGAACGCGGCTGCTGCGCGACACGTCCCCGCCGCGCCTCGCGCCGCTGT
>DASWAI010000124.1:0-10584 GCA_036391215.1 Gemmatimonadales bacterium | reverse complement strand
GCCCGGGCCCTGGTGAACCACCCTTCCATCCTCCTGGCCGACGAACCGACCGGCAACCTGGACAGCGCGACGAGTGAGGAGATCATGCGGGTCTTCGCCGAGCTGCACGCCGGAGGACAGACGGTCGTGATGGTGACGCACGAGGCCGACATCGCGGCCCACGCCGCCCGCATCGTGACCCTGCGGGACGGGCGGGTCGAGAGCGACCGCGCCACGCGGGACCAGGCGGCATGAGGCACGGAGAACCGCACACCACAGAGGCACCGAGGCACAGAGAAGGCCGGATGGGGTGGGTGTGCCGCCGGGCATCGGGATGCGCGGCGTGCGACCACAACGAGCAGCTGTTCCTCCGTGCCTTTGTGCCTCTGTGGTGTGCACTTCTCCGTGCCTCTCCGTCCCTCCGGGGCGGGGCGGCCGCGTAGCCCGATGCCGCTCGTCGAAGCGATCCGCCTCGCGCTCCGGACGATCCGGGTCCAGAAGCTCAAGAGCTTCTTCTCCCTGGTCGGTGTCCTGATCGGGGTCACGTTCCTGATCGCGGTCGTGTCGATCGTCCAGGGCATGAACCACTACATGCAGGACCGGTTCGCCAATGGGCTGATCGGGGTGAACACCTTCGAGGTGCGGCGCTTCCCCGCGGTCGAGAGCGGCAACGTCACCGCCGACACCTGGCGCGAGTGGCTCCGCCGGCCCCGGGTCAACTATCAGGAGGCGGCGTTCGTCAAGGAGCGCGTGAGGACGCCGACGGTTTTCGCCCGCACCTGCTTCGACGACAACACGCTGGTGAGCCAGGGAACCCTGCGGGGCAAGATCGAGGTGCGCGCCGCGGACGCGGAGTACTTCGGCATCAAGAGCTACCGCCTGGCCGAGGGCCGCTCGTTCACGCCGCAGGAGGAGCGCGCGGGGATGCCCGTGATCGTCATCGGCGATCTGGTCCGGGAGAAGTTCTTCCCGGGCGTCGATCCGATCGACAAGACCCTGACGATCTCCGGCCTTCCGTACCGGGTGGTCGGCGTGCTGGAGAAGCAGGGGACGCTCTTCGGCCTCTCGCTCGACCGGTTCGCCCTGGTGCCCTTCACCGCGCCCGTGCGGCGCGACCTCTGCGCGGAGAACGTGGTGCACGAGCTGTGGGCCAAGACCAACAGCCCCGACGCGATGGTCGCCGCCGTTGCCGAGACCGAGCAGTACATGCGCATCGCCCGCAAGCTCCCGCCCGAACAGGACGACAATTTCTACATCCAGACCGCCGAAGGCGCCCTGGGCACGTGGCAGAAGATCTCGAAGATCCTCTTCCTCGCCCTCCCCGGCCTGGTCGCGATCTCCCTGATCGTGGGCGGCATCGTGATCATGAACATCATGCTCATGGCCGTGAGCGAGCGGACGCGCGAGATCGGGATCCGCAAAGCCCTGGGCGCGCGGCGCCGGGACATCCTGGCCCAGTTCGTGGTGGAGGCCGCCACGCTCTCCAGCGCGGGCGCCGCGCTGGGGATCGGCACGGGGCTCGTCCTCGCCTTCGTGGTCAAGGCCCTCACGCCGCTCCCTGCCGCCGTGGCGCCGTGGTCCATCGGTGTGGCGGTGGTCCTGGGCGTGGTCGTGGGCGTCGCCGCCGGCGTCTACCCCGCGAGCCGGGCGTCCCGGCTCGACCCGATCGTCGCCCTGAGGGCGGAATGACCCCGCTCCGCCCCGTGTCCGCCTTCTTTCGCGCCGCCGAGGGCGTCGGCATCGCGCTGGACTCGATCCGGGCGAACAAGGTCCGCGCCGCGCTCACGATTCTCGGCGTAGCCATCGGCGTCACCGTGGTGATCGCCATGGGCGCGGCGATTACCGGGATCAATCGCAGCGTCTCCCGCGTTCTCGAGGCCGCCGGTCCCAAGACGTTCTTCGTATTCCGCTTCTTCCAGGGCGGCATCACTGTCTCCGACGGGTCCGACGAGACGTCGCCCTGGCGGCGCAATCCGTGGCTTTCGGTCGCGGAAGGCGACATGCTCCGCCAACTGCCGGCCGTTCGGGACGTGAACATCGAGGAGGACGCCCAGGGCCCGGTGAGCTGGGAGGACGTGAACCTCAAGGGCGTGGACATGGCCGGGTTCGGGCCCCACTGGATCCAGGTAAACGGGGGCGACATCCTCCAGGGGCGGAACTTCACCGAGGCCGAATACGCGGCGGGCGCCCACGTCGTGGTCATCAACGACCACCTCGCCAAGTCCCTGTTCCCCCGGCTCGACCCCATCGGCCAGACCATCAAGATCTTCGGCCAGCCGTTCACCGTGGTCGGCCTGCACGCCGAGGCGTCGTCCCTCTTCTCCAATGCCGACAAGCCCCGCCTCGCGATCCCGCACACCATCTTCACCAAGGTCGCCCAGTACCAGAAGGGCTTCATGAGCTTCGCCGTGGTGCCCACCGACTCCGCGACGATCCAGGAGGCGCAGGACCAGGTCGTGGCCGCGCTCCGGAGCGAACGCGGCCTCCGCCCGGCCGACGACAACAACTTCGCCGTGGTCACGCAGAACAAGCTGCTCGACGTTTTCAACAGCATTACCGCCGGCTTCTTCATCGCCATGCTGGCCCTGTCGAGCGTCGGCCTCATGGTGGGCGGCGTCGGCGTGGTGGCCATCATGATGATCTCGGTGACGGAGCGCACCCGGGAGATCGGGGTCCGCAAGGCCCTCGGCGCCACCCGCCGCGAGATCATGTTCCAGTTCCTGGTGGAGGCGGCCACGCTCACCCTCGTGGGCTGTCTCATCGGCATGGCGCTCGGGACCCTCGCCGCGTGGGCCGTGCGCTCCTTCAGCCCGGTGCCGGCGGCGGTGCCGCTCGCCTCGGTCGTGGCGGCGGTCTTCGCGTCCATCCTGACCGGCGTGCTGTTCGGGCTGTACCCCGCCAGCAAGGCGTCGAGACTCGACCCGGTGGAGGCGCTCCGGTACGAGTAGCGTTACCGCGTGAACAGTTTACGCTTCTTCCCATGCCCTTCGCCGAGGCCCTTCGCCTGGCGCTCCAGTCCATCCTGAGCGCCAAGCTCCGCTCCTTCTTCACCCTGCTCGGCATCATCGTCTCGGTCGGGTTCCTGGTGGTCGTCGTGGCGATCATCCAGGGCATGAACGCCTACGTCCGGGAGAACCTCACCGGCGCGATGATCGGAACCAACGCGTTCCAGGTGCGCCGGACCCCGATCTCGGTGGGCCTCCTGAGCGACGAGGAGATCAAGGCGATCGCCAAGCGCCCCCTCATCAGCCGGGAGGACGCGGAGGCGGTGGCCCGCGCCCTGCCCGACGCGCAGGCCGTGGCGCTCCAGTCCGGCTGGCCCACGCCGGTGAGCGACGTCCAGTGGGGCAACCGCACCGTCACCAACGTGCTGGTGTTCGGCGTCACCCCGCCCTACCAGCTCGTGCAGGACTACCGCTTCGCCTACGGCACGCCGCTCACGGACCCCGACGTCCGGGAGCGCCGTTACACCGTCGTGCTGGGCTGGGACATCGCGCGCGAGCTGTTCGACGAGCCGGCCGCCGCCGTCGGCAAGGCCGTCCGCGTGGCGGGCTACCAGCTGACCGTGAAAGGCGTCATCGCCAAGAAGGGCCGGGTCCTGGGCCAGTCGTTCGACGGGTTCGTGCTGATCCCCTTCAGTACCTTCGAGGCGATGTACGGCCGGCGGCGAACGACCGTCGTCTCGGTCAAGATGGCGAGCGCCGACCAGCTGGACGGCGCGATGCCCCGGGCGGAGGAGGCCATGCGCGTCGCCCACCACCTCCGGCCGGAGGAAGGCAACGACTTCACGGTGGACAAGGCCGATGCTCTGGTCGCGTTCTGGAGGAGCCTGACCCGCGTCCTCTTCACGGCCATCCCCGCAGTGGTCGGCATCGGGATCGTCGTCGGCGGCATCGTGATCATGAACATCATGCTGATGAGCGTGAACGAGCGCACCCGCGAGATCGGCCTGCGGAAGTCGCTGGGCGCGCGCCGGCGCGACATCCGCCGCCAGTTTCTCGTCGAGTCGGTCATTCTCTCGGCGCTGGGCGGGGTGCTCGGCATCGCGGGCGGGTGGCTGCTCGCCACGCTCGTCGCCCAGTTCACCCCGCTGCCCGCCCGGATCACGGCCTGGTCGGTCGGCGTGGCCCTGGCCCTGGGCGCCGGCACCGGCATGATCTTCGGCGTCTACCCCGCGGCCCGAGCCGCCCGGCTCGATCCGATCAGCGCGCTCCGGGTCGAGTAGTCATGCTGATCCGCAACCTGGACGAGGGCATCGGCATCGCGCTGGACGCCCTCCGGTCGAACAAGCTCCGCTCGACGCTCACCATCCTCGGCGTCGTCATCGGGGTCACCACGGTGATGGCCATCGCCTCCATGGTCCAGGGCATCCGGACCCAGATCTTCAACGCCATCGACGTCGCCGGGCCCACCGCTTTCTACGTGATGCGGTACTTCTCGCAGACCCCGCTCAACCCCGACCGCCTGCCCTACGACGTCCGGATCCGCCCGGTGCTCGAGACCACCGATGCCGCGGCAATCCAGCGGATCCCGGAGATCGCGTACGCCGGCATGTGGGTTCAGCTGTTCCAGCGGGTCGAATACCAGGGCGAGCACACCCAGACCGTGACGGTCTTCGGTGCCGACGACGGGTTCATGGACATCCAGGGGGGCACCCTGCTCCGCGGCCGGCTGTTCAGCCGCGCGGAGCTGGCCGGCGATCCGGTCATCGTGCTCGAGAACGGCGTGGCCGAGCGGTTGTTCGGCCAGGTGGATCCGCTGGGACGGTTCGTCCGGGTCGGGGCGAAGTCCGTGCGGGTGATCGGGATCTGGCAGAAGCCCGGCAACATCTTCGAGCCGCCCGGCCAGGCGACCGCCGGGGTCATGCCCTTCGAGTTCGTGCGCCAGAGCTACCGCTACGACAACACCAACGGACTGTTCATCGCGGCCAAGCCCAGGATCGGCGTCACGGTGGACGAGGCCAAGGATCTGGTGACGGCCGGGCTCCGCCGGGTCCGCAACCTCCGCCCGGGCATGCCGAACACCTTCGACCTCATCACCCAGGACCAGATCCTGGCCGTGGTCAGCAACTTCACGTCCTACTTCTTCGTCGCGATGGTGGCGCTGTCCAGCGTCGCGCTGCTGGTGGGCGGGATCGGCGTCATGGCGATCATGATGGTCTCGGTCACCGACCGCACCCGGGAGATCGGGCTGCGCAAGGCGCTGGGCGCCACCCGCCGCGAGATTCTCTGGC
Organism: Gemmatimonadales bacterium; assembly: GCA_036391215.1. Classification (GTDB taxonomy): domain Bacteria; phylum Gemmatimonadota; class Gemmatimonadetes; order Gemmatimonadales; family GWC2-71-9; genus DASQPE01. The sequence goes on along the minus strand of DASWAI010000124.1, from coordinate 5,372 downwards.
AGTTCCTGGTGGAGGCCGCCACCCTCACGTCCATCGGCGGCGCGGTCGGCATCTTGATGGGGCTCGGCGCGGGCGAGCTGCTGAAGCTGGTGCTCAACCTCGAGTCCGAGGTGCCGCTCTGGAGCGCCGCGCTGGCCGCGGCGGCCAGTATCGCGATCGGCCTCGTGTTCGGCCTGTACCCGGCCAATCGCGCCGCCCGCATGGACCCGGTGGAGGCGCTCCGCCACGAGTGAGGTCGCGGCCCCCCCGCCGCCGTGCAAGTCCCAGCCGGTCTCGCATCTCCCTCCGACCCCAAAGGAGGCACGCATGCGCACCGCACGGGTGTTCTGGCTGGCGCTCGGACTGACGACCCTGGCCTGCAGCAAGCAAGCACGCGCACCGGAGGCACGGCCGGCCGACAGCCCCGCCCCGGCCCCGCTCTCCAAGCCCGCCGCCCTCGACGCGGCCCGTTCCCGGGCAGCCCGGGCGCCCGGCCTTACCGGCCAGGTCGTCGCGAACGAAGCCGCGTCGAGCGACCAGTTCTCCGCCAATTCGATTCCGTTCGGCTCGCTCGACGACCCCGCGGCCATGATCATCCGCACCGGCACGGCGAGCATCCGCATCGACTCGCTCGAGCCCGCGCTCGCGGCCGTGCGCGCGCTCGCGGCGAGGGTCGGCGGATATGTGGCGAATACCGCGGTGCAGGCGGGTAACACCCAGTACCGGCAGGCCACCCTCGAGGTGAAGGCGCCTGCGGGACAGTTCGACGATCTGGTAGCCGGGCTGCAGCCCCTCGGGAAGGTGGAGGCCGTGAACGTGACCGCGGAGGAGGTGGGCGAGGAGTTCGTGGACGTGAGCGCGCGGGTGGCGAACTCCCGCCGCCTCGAGGGCCGGCTGATAGACCTCCTCGCCACCCGGACCGGCAGGTTGCAGGACGTGCTGACCGTGGAGCGGGAGCTGGCGCGGGTGCGGGAGGAGATCGAGCGCTACGAGGGGCGGCTCCGGTATCTCCGCAGCCGCACCGCGATGAGCACGCTCTCCATCACGATCCACGAGCCGCTGCCGGTCGTGGGGGACCCGGGGTCGAACATTCTGGCGCGGGCCTTCGAGCGGGCCTGGCGCAACTTCATGGAGCTGCTGGCCGGCCTCATCTCCTCCCTGGGCGTGCTGGTGCCGGTGGTGCTGGCGGGGGGCGCGGCGGTGTGGGGCCTCCGCCGCCGCCGGCGGCCGGCCACGGCCTGAGCAGGCGAGAAGTGAGAAGGGAGAAGGAAGGCAATCAGGGGTAGTTGCCTTCTCCCTTCTCACTTCTTACTTCTTACTTCTCACTTCTCACTGGCCACCATGCCCGTCGACATCCTCGCCATCGCGGCGCACCGGGACGACGTCGAGCTCACGTGCGCGGGCACCCTGCTCCGCGCCGTGGACGCGGGATATCGCACCGGCATCCTCGACCTCACCGCCGGGGAGAGCGGGACCCACGGCAGCGCGGCCCTCCGCGCCCGCGAGGCCGACGAGGCCGCCAGGATTCTCCGCGTGGTCGAGCGCCGCAACGCAGGCCTGCCGGACGCGCACCTCCACAACAGCGAAGAGGCGCGCCGGCTCGTGGTGGAGCAGATCCGCCACTTTGCCCCTCGCGTCGTCATCCTGCCCTTCCCCGTGGGCCGGCACCCCGACCATCGGGTCGCTTCGGAGCTTGGCCGGGACGCCTGCTACCTCGCCGGCTTGGCCCGGTACGACGCGCCGGGGGCACCCCACCGGCCGCACAAGGTGCTTTACGCGCTCGCGTACCGGGAGGACCCGATCAAGCCCTCGTTCGTGGTGGACATCACCGCCCAGTTTGACCGCAAGCTCGCGGCCATCCGCTGCTACGCGAGCCAGTTCGACGGCGCGAAGGCGGCGGGCGAGATCTTCCCCACGGGTCAGGACCTCTACTCGCTGGTCGAGACCCAGAACGCGCACTCCGGCTCGCTCATCCGGCGGCGCTACGGGGAGCCCTTCTTCACCCACGAGACGCTCCTGGTGGACGACGTCATGAAGCTGGAAGTGCAGAGCATGTAGCCAGTCCGCTCCCGCCCCGGCCGCCCGGCCGAGTGCTATCTTTCCGCCCATGGAATCCGTGTATCTCGACCACGCCGCCACGACACCCGTGCGCCCCGAAGTGCGGGACGCGGTGCTGCCGTATCTCGGGGAGACCTTTGGCAATCCGTCGAGCGCCCACCGCTTCGGCCGGGCCGCGCGGGCGGGCCTCGAGCAGGCGCGGCGGCAAGTGGCCAAGGCCCTGGGCGCCGAGCCGACCCAGGTGTTCTTCACATCCGGCGGCACCGAGTCCGACAATCTGGCCGTGGTGGGCGCCGCGCTCGCGGCCCGCACCCGCGGCGCGGTGATGCGCGCAACCGTCTCCGCGATCGAACACAAGGCGGTGCTGGGCGCCGCGCACATGGTGCATCACCTGGGCGGGGCCGAAGAAGCCCTTCCGGTGAGCGGCACCGGCGCTGTCGACCTCGACGCCGTCACCGACGCGCTGGCCCGGCGGCCGGCCGTGGTATCGGTGATGTGGGTCAACAACGAGACCGGCGCCATTCAGCCGGTCTCGGAGATCGGCCGGCGTTGCCGGGAAGCGGGAGTCCTGTTCCACACCGACGCGGTCCAGGCGCTGGGCAACCTGCCGATTCGCTTTGGCGAGCTGCCCTGCGACCTGCTCACCGTCTCAGCCCACAAGATCGGCGGCCCCAAGGGCGTGGGGGCGCTCCTGGTCCGGGACCGGCGCGCCATCGAGCCCCTGATCCAGGGCGGCGGGCAGCAGGGCGGGCTCCGGCCCGGCACCGAGAACATCGCGGGCGCCATCGGCTTCGGCCGCGCCGCCGAGCTCGCCGCGATGGAGCAGCCGGAGCATGCCCGCCGGCTCACCGGGATGCGGGAGGGCCTCCGTGAGCGGCTCGTGGCCGCGGTACCCGATCTCGTGGTGACCGCCGAGCGAGCCGAGCGGGCGCCCCACGTGCTCAACCTCTGCGTCCCCGGGGCCGACTCCGAGGCGCTGCTGATGCACCTCGACCTGAGCGGCGTAGCCGCCTCGAGCGGATCGGCGTGCAACACCGGGGCGGTCGAGCCGTCGCACGTGCTGATGGCGATGGGGGTTCCCCGCGCCCTGGCGCTTGGCGCGATCCGCTTCAGCCTGGGGCGCGAGACGACCGACGCCGAGATCGACCGCGTCACCGACGTGTTCCCCCGCGTCGTGGCCAAGGTGCGCGCGCTCGCCGGAGTGCTGGCCCGTGCCTGACCGGGTGCTGGTGGCCATGTCGGGCGGCGTGGACAGCTCCGTCGCCGCGGCCCGGCTGGTCGAGCAGGGCTACGACGTCGTCGGCGCCACCATGAAGCTCTTCTGCTACGGGGAGTCGGTCCCCGACCGGCCGTGCTGCTCGCTGGACTCCATCGAGGACGCGCGCAACGTGGCCCAGACGCTCGGTATCCCGCACTACGTGCTCAACCTCGAGGACCGCTTCAGCCTGCACGTGATCCGGAATTTCGTCGACGAGTACAGCCGGGGCCGGACGCCGATCCCCTGCGTCCGCTGCAACTCGTTTACCAAGTTCCGCGACCTCCTGGCCCACGCCGACGCGCTGGATTGCGGCTACATCGCCACCGGCCATTACGCGGTGGCCCGGGACGGCGCGCTCTATCGCGGGCGCGATCCGCGGAAGGACCAGAGCTACTTCCTCTGGGGGATCGACCGCGCCGTGGTCCGGCGCATGCTCACCCCCGTGGGCGAGCTCACCAAGGCCGAGACCCGCGCCTACGCGCGCCGGCTCGGCCTGGTGACGGCCGACAAGGAGGAGTCCGTGGAGATCTGCTTCGTCCCCGACGACGACTACGCGGCGGTCCTGGAGCGCCACCTGCCGGCCGACGCGCCGGCGCTCGCCCCGGGGCCGTTCGTCACGACCGTCGGCGAGGTGATCGGCGAGCACCGGGGGTTCGCCCGCTACACCGTGGGCCAGCGCAAGGGGCTGCCGGGGGGTGCCCCGGGACCGCGCTATGTCGTGGCGATCCGCCCCGGGACCCGCGAGGTCGTGGTGGGCACGGCCGAGGAGCTGGCTGGGCGACGCGTGCGACTGGAGGAGCTGAACTGGCTGGAAGAGCCGCTCGCGCCGGGCGACGAATGCGCGGTGCAGGTCCGCTACCGGGCAGGCGCCGTGCCCGCCGCGGTGGCGGCGGCCGCAGTAACGGCGGCGGGCCCCACTCTGGATCTCGCGCTCGCGGAGCCGGTGCGGGCGATCACGCCGGGCCAGTCGGGGGTGCTCTACGGAGCCGGCGGACGGGTCCTGGGCGGCGGAGTCATCGCGTCAGGTTGACGGGGCGCCCCCGGCGCGGCACTCTATCGTCGGTCACCTTCACCGAGCCTACCGATGCGCCATGTCCTGATTCGCCTGCTCATCAACGCCGCCGCCCTGTTCGTAGCGGTCAAGCTGATCCCCGGCATCCACTTCACCGGCGGGGTCGGGAAGCTGCTGCTGGTCGCTCTGGTGTTCGGACTGGTGAACGCGGTGGTGCGCCCGATCCTGACGCTGCTCAGCTGCCCGCTCATCGTCGTGACGCTGGGCCTGTTCCTCCTGGTGATCAACGCGCTGATGCTCTGGCTCACCTCGTGGCTCTCCGCCAGCTTCGCGCTCGGGTTTCAGGTGGACGGGTTTCTGCCCGCGCTGCTCGGGGGGCTCGTGATCGGCATCATCAGCACGATCCTGACCCTGACGGTGGGGCGGGCGGCCGATGCCTGAGCATTGCCGAGCGTGAAAACACTGGAGGTCTTGTCGTTTAAGTAGAAGTGCCACAGATCGTTACGCCACTGTTACAGGGCGAGTTCCCGGGCGCGGCTCCGACGCGTACATTCAAGCCGTGACCCAGGTTACTCCCCTCCCGCCCCCCGCTCCCCCCAGCGAAGCGGCGCCGGCCGATCTCCGGCACCCGTCGCTGTACCTCAACCGGGAGCTGAGCTGGCTCGAGTTCAACCGCCGGGTGCTCCACGAGGCCCTGGACCCGCGCACCCCGCTGCTCGAGCGGCTCAAGTTCCTCGGCATCTTCAGCAGCAATCTGGACGAGTTCTTCCAGGTGCGGGTCGCCGGGCTCAAGCAGCAGCTCGCGGCCGGCATCATGGAGCGCACGGCCGACGGCATGACGCCGGAGGACCAGCTCCGCGCGATCTCCGGGACGGTCCGCGAGCTGTGCCGGCGGCACGGCGGGTGCCTCATGGAGGAGCTGATTCCGGCGCTCGCCGAGCAGGGGGTGGACCTCCAGCTCCGGGTGGCGGAGCTGTCCCGCGTCGACCGGGAGCATCTCGACCGCTACTTCCAGGCGAACGTGTTCCCGGTGCTCACACCGCTGGCCGTCGATCCCGGTCATCC
>DASWAI010000123.1:0-9977 GCA_036391215.1 Gemmatimonadales bacterium | reverse complement strand
CATGATGGGGGACAGACGGCCGGCCAGCAGGACGAAGGCGAATGCGAGGGAGCGGATCACTGCGGGAATCTCGCTGGGGGACGGGGGCGGGAGAAAGGGCGCCGGGGCCGGGCCACGGCTTTGCGCCGCATCACGCCCCGGAGTTCATTACGGCGATGAGCGACGCTCTCGAGCGGGTCCGGATCGACAAGTGGCTCTGGGCCGCGCGCTTCTTCAAGACGCGCTCGGTCGCCACCGAGGCCGTGGCCGGCGGGAAGGTCGAAGTCAACGGCGAGCGGGCCAAGCCCGCCAAGCTGGTCCAGCCGGGGGACGAGGTCCGGCTGCGCCAGGGGCCGTACGAATACGTGCTGCAGGTTCGGGGACTCGCCGACCGGCGGGGGCCGGCCAGCGTCGCGGCGGCCCTGTACGAGGAGCGGGCCGAGAGCCGGGCCGCGCGCGAGCGGGTGGCGGAGCAGCTCAAGCTGGGGGCGAGCGCCTGGGCCTTCGAGGACAAGGGTCGCCCCACCAAGCGGGACCGGCGGGCGCTCGACCGGTTCCGCCGGCGCGACTAGCCCATGTTCTCGACCATGGCCTTGGCGAACCCGCTGGTGGACACGAGCGTGGCGCCCGGCATGAGGCGCTCGAAGTCGTAGGTCACCCGCTTCTGGCCGATCGTCTTTTCCAGCGACGCGACGATCAGGTCGGCCGCCTCGTGCCAGCCGAGGTGGCGGAACATCATCTCGCCCGACAGAATCACGGAGCCCGGGTTCACCTTGTCCTGGCCGGCATACTTGGGCGCCGTGCCGTGGGTTGCCTCGAACACGGCGTGGCCGGTGAGATAGTTGATGTTCGCGCCAGGAGCGATCCCGATCCCCCCGACCTGCGCGGCCAGCGCGTCGGAGATGTAGTCGCCGTTCAGGTTCAGCGTGGCGATGACGCCGTACTCCCGCGGCCGGGTGAGAATCTGCTGGAGGAACGCATCGGCGATCACGTCCTTGACCACCACGCCACCCGGCAGCCGGCACCAGGGCCCGCCGTCCACCTCCACGGCGCCGTACTCCTCCCGGGCCACCTGGTAGCCCCAGTCGCGGAAACCGCCCTCGGTGTACTTCATGATGTTGCCCTTGTGGACCAGCGTCACGCTGGCGAACCCCTGGGCGACGGCGTAGTCGAGGGCCGCGCGCATCAGCCGCTTGCTGCCCTCCTCCGAGACGGGCTTGATCCCGATGGCGCTCGACTCGGGGAACCGGATGTTCTGGACGCCAAGGTCCTCGCGGAGATAGCGGATGAGCGCCCGGGCCTCTTCGGAGCGCGCCTTGTACTCGATGCCGGCGTAGATGTCTTCCGTGTTTTCGCGGAAGATCACCATGTTCACGTCCTGCGGCGCCTTGACAGGCGACGGGACGCCCTCGAAATAGCGAACGGGCCGCACACAGGCGTAGAGGTCGAGCTTCTGCCGCAGGGCCACGTTGAGGGACCGGAAGCCGCCCCCCACGGGCGTGGTGAGCGGGCCCTTGATGGCCACCAGATGATGCGCGATCGCCGCCAGCGTGTCGTCCGGCAGCCAGCTGTCCAGCCGGTTCTTGGCCTTCTCGCCGGCGAGGACCTCGAACCACACGATCCGGCGGCCGGCGCCGTAGGCTTTCTGCACCGCGCCGTCGAAGACGAGCTGCGCGGCGCGCCAGATATCGGGGCCGGTGCCGTCGCCCTCGATGAACGGGATGATGGGTTGATTGGGGACCTCGAGGCGCCCGTCGCGCATGACGATCGGGTCGCCCTGGGTCGGAGCCTGAAGATTCTTGTATGCGGGAGCGGAGAGCGTGGGCATGGTGAACCCGGCGAGGGTGGAAGAGTCGTCATGCGTAACTTAGCCGCCGGTCCATGAACGGCAACGCTCGCGCGGACCGCGCCGCCGCCGTCCTCTTCGGCGAGTACGAAGCGTGGTGCGCCGGGTTCGCCGAGGTCACCCGCCGCGCCAAGCGGCGCTTCGAGACCCGCGACTGGCACGGCACGCAGGCCGACGCGGCCGAGCGGCTCGCGCAGTACCGCCGCCACATGGACGCGGCGCTCGCGTGCCTGGGCGAGCTCCTGGGCGATGCTGTCCGCGAGCGCCTGGCCTGGGCCCGGATCCGTCCGGTCTACGCCGGCCTGGTGGACGGCCGGCCCGACTCGGAGCTGGCGGAGACCTTCTTCAACTCGGCGAGCCGGAGCGTGCTCGGCACGGTCGGCGCCGACCCGGATACCGAGTTCATCGAGTTCCCCGCCAGCGGCCCGCTCGTTCGCACCGGGCCGATGGTCTTCGACACCTACCGCGGCGAGGACTCCAGCAGGGAGCCGATCGAACGGCTCCTCGCCGCCTGCGGCTGGCACGTGCCCTACGCCGACGCGCAGGGCGACGCCGAGCTGGTGGCCCGGGCCGTCGACGCCCGCCTGACGGAGCTGGGCTGGCACGGAGGACCGCTCGCGATCGATTTGCTCCGCGCTCCGTTCTACCGGAACAAGGGGGCGTATCTCGTCGGGCGGATCCACGGCGGCAGCGAGCTCGTGCCGCTGGTGCTGCCCCTGGTGCAGGGAGACGGGGGCATCATGGTGGACGCCGTCCTGCTCACCCAGGACGAAGCCAGTGTCGTCTTCGGCTTCAGCTGGTCCTACTTCTTCGTGGACGCCCCTCACCCGCGGGGCCTGATCGCGTTTCTCGAGTCCATCATGCCGAACAAGCGGGTGGACGAGCTGTACACCTCGATCGGCTACAACAAGCACGGGAAGACCGAGCTCTACCGCGCGCTGCTGCGGCATCTGGAGCTGCCCGACGCCCGGTTCGCCTTCGCAGAGGGCGACGAGGGCATGGTCATGTGCGTCTTCATGCTGCCCACGTTCAACGTCGTGTTCAAGATCATCCGGGACCGGTTCGGCGCGCCCAAGACCACCACCCGGCGCGGCGTCATGGACAAGTATCACTTCGTGTTCCAGCGCGACCGGGTGGGCCGGCTGGCCGACGCGCAGGAATTCGAGAACCTGGAGTTCCGGCGGCGCTGCTTCCCCGACGACCTGCTGGCGTACCTCCAGCAGGAGGCCGGGCGCAGCGTGGACGTCAAAGGCGAGAGCGTGGTGATCCGGCATGCCTATACCGAGCGCCGGGTGACGCCGCTCAACCTCTTCCTGGCGCAGGCGGACGCGGGAACCGGGCGGGACGCGATCCTGGACTACGGGAACGCCATCAAGGATCTCGCCGGCGCGGACATCTTCACCGGCGACATGCTGCTCAAGAACTTCGGCGTGACCCGGAACGGCCGGGTGATCTGCTACGACTATGACGAGCTCTGCCTGCTCCGGGAATGCGTGTTCCGCCGGCTGCCCGAACCCCGGTCGCCCGAGGACGAGATGGCGGCGGAGCCGTGGTTCCACGTGGGCGAGCACGACGTATTCCCGGAGGAGTTCGCCGCGTTCCTCGTCCCCGGCGACCGTCTCCGGGCCACCTTCCTCGGCGCGCACGGTGATCTCCTGAGCGTGGACTTCTGGACCGGCGTGCAGCGCCGGCTCGCGGAGGGCGAGATCTTCGACTTCTATCCTTACCGCCAGAGCCGGCGGCTGCATCGACCCTAACGGCTCGCCGCTCACCGGAACGCCCGAAAGAAGAGTCGGAGCGCCCCCCGCACTCGGGGGGTGAGTTTTCCTCGGCGCCACGCATCCGCCGCCTTGCGGAACACCTCCGCCTGCGTGGGGTAGGGATGGATGGCCCGGCCGATGCCGGCGAGCCCGACGCCGTTCACGATGGCCACGCCGATCTCGCCGATCATCTCGCCCGCGTGCTCGGCCACGAGCGTGGCGCCCAGGATCCGGTCGGTCCCCCGTTTCAGATGCACGCGGAGAAAGCCCGCGCTCTCGCCGTCGAGCACGGCCCGATCCACCTCGGCGAGCGGGAGGGTGAGCGTTTCCACGTCGTGGCCGCCGTCGCGGGCGTCCGTCTCGTGCAGACCGACGTGAGCGACCTCCGGACTGGTGTAGGTGCACCACGGCATCACCAGCCGGCTCGCGCGCGCCCGGCCGAAGAAGAGCGCGTTTCGGATGGCGATCCGCGCCTGGGCATCCGAGTTGTGGGTGAACCTGAGGCGGGACGACACGTCGCCCACGGCGAACACGCGGGGGTTCGACGTGCAGAGGCGGTCGTCCACCACCACCCCGCCCTGTCCGTACCCGACGCCGGCCGCCTCGAGGCCCAGTCCCTCGACGTTCGGCGCCCGGCCCGTCGCTACGAGGATCGCGTCGGCCTCGACTCTGGCTTCGAGGCCATCGCGCTCGACCACGAGGGTGCCGGTCGAGCCATCTCGCTCCGCCCGACGCACGGCGGTGTTTCGAAGGATCGCCACCCCGTCGTCCGCCATCGCCCGCTCGACGATCGCCGCCGCGTCCGGATCGTCGCGCGCCAGGAGCCGCGGCCCGCGCTCCACCAGAGTGACCGTGCTCCCGAGCCGGGCGAACGCCTGCGCGAGCTCGCAGCCGATCGGGCCGCCGCCGACGACCGTCAAGCGCCGGGGCAGTTCCGTCAGGCCGAACACCGTCTCGTTGGTGAGGTACCCCACGTCCGCGAGACCCGGAATCGGCGGCACCGCCGGCCGGCCGCCCGTGGCGATGATCGCCCGCCGGAACCGGAGCAGCGTGCCGTCCACCTCGACGGTGTCGGGCCCGGCGAACCGGCCGGCCCCGAGAAAGACGTCCACACCCAAGTCCCGGAAGCGGGGCGCTCCGTCGATGCGGCTGATCCCGGCCCGGAGCCGGCGCATGCGGGCCATGACGGCGGGAAAGTTCCCGGCTCCCTCCGCCAGGGGACCACCGAACTCCGCGTGGGCGCGCGCGGCTTCGCGCCAGGCACGGGCCGCTCGAATGATTCCCTTCGACGGCACGCACCCCACGTTGAGGCAGTCCCCGCCCATGAGGTGCCGCTCGACCAGCGCGACTTTCGCCCCGAGGCCCGCCGCGGCGGCCGCGCTCACCAGGCCGCCCGTTCCGGCGCCGATCACCACGAGATGGTAGCGCGGCTTCGGAGCGGGGTTCACCCACTCCGGCGGATGGACGTTCTCGAGCAGGCGGAGATTGAACTCGTCGAGGGGCTCGATTCGCGCCGGCGGCGGATCGGGCACGGGCTTACGCGCCGGAGGGGGAGGGCCCGGCGGTCGCCTCGGCCAGAGCCCGGCGGGCGGCGCGGGTGACGATCACGGTCACGCTCGCCGTCGCGGCGAGCCCGAGAGCGAGGACCACGTAGTAGCCGGCGCTCCGGGCGGGTGCCGCACCGCCGGCGAGCGCCGCCGCGTCCCCCGCCACCCTGCCGGTGTACACGTAGAGGATCGCGCCGGGGAGCATCCCCGGCATTGCCAGCACGAAGTCGATGAAGCGAACCCGCGTGAGGCCGAGCGCATAATTGAGGAGATTGAAGGGAAAGACCGGTGACAGCCGCAGGAGGAGGACGATCTTCCGGCCTTCCCGGCCGATGGCGCGGTCGATCGCCGCGAATCGCTCGTCGCCGGCGATCCACCGCTCCACCGGCCCGCGGGCCGCGTAGCGCGCGATCAGGAACGCCGCGCTCGCCCCGAGCGACGCGCCGACGAAGGCGACGGCCGCGCCCTTGAACACGCCGAAGACCGCGCCGGCCGCGAGCGTGAGCAGCGCCGCCGGGACCAGCGCCACGCTGGCCAGGATATACCCGGTCACGAACGCGATGGGCCCCCACGGCCCCGACCCGTTCACCCAGTGCACGAACTCGGGTACGAGCGCTCCCGCGCGCCGCCCGGCGGCGACCAGCACCGCGACCACAAGTACCACCAATGCGACTCGAGCGAGCGCGCGCGCCGGCATCGGCTAGATGTAGGGGGGCCCGCCGCCGGCGCGCAAGCGGGCCCCGTGCGGCATCAGTGTCTCTGTTTCGGAGAGGAGGAGTCGGACGACACCGTGAGGCTCGCGCCCGTCGAGTCCGCCCGCAGCCGAACGATGTCGTTGCCGGCGCGGTTCCGTACCCGGAGCGTAGCGCCATGCGGGTCGGCATGTATCTGCACCAGCGACCGCGAAGAGTCCCCCCGGATGTCGATCACGGCGCGGGCCGAATCCGCGCGGATCACCACCGCCCGCGCGGTCGAGTCCGCGAGACGCTCGGCCTTGAGCGCCTCCAGCTCGGCGCGGGCGGCGGCCGTGTCATAGAGGTCCGCCCGCCAATTCGCCGCGTGGTCGCCGGGGACCAGGAGCGCCCGCACCATGCCGCCCGGCTCCACGAGGATCTCCCCGATCTTCTCCAGATGCTCCGCGGCCGAGTCGGCCGGCGACGAGCAGACGAACCCCTCGCGGCCCCCGAACACCTGATGCCCGAGAAGCGTGACCGCGCAGTCCCGGAGACTCTCCAGGTCAGTCGAGTCCTTGAGCCTCACGGTGAGCCGGACGCCGCTCACCTCCTCGGGCGAGCTTCGCATCAGCTCGAGCCGACGGACCGTGCCCAGCTCGTCCCCGGCCACCCGGAAAGGAAGGAGCGCCAGCGGAATCCCGATCGGACGGTTCGATTTCGCCAGCGATTGGACATTTGCTATCACGCTGCGCACCAATGAGATGCACACCATACCCGCAGCGAAGACCGCCAGAGCGCCCACGGCGATCCGAACCCAGTACCTCTGCATAGACACCTCGCTGTCGTCCGAGCCGGCCCTTCTTGCAGGCCGTTTCAAGCAGAAACGAGACTTCGGGCCGGATTGTTTCACTTCCGGCGGGCCGGTGCTTGATTTGACGCGTGCCTCCCGCCGGCCCGTCCCCAGTGGCGACCATCGATCTCAACGCCGACCTCGGCGAGGGTTACGGCGCGTGGCCCGCGCCGGCCGAGGCCGACCTCTTCCCCCTCATCTCATCCGCGAGCATCGCCTGCGGCTTTCATGCGGGCGATCCCGGGCGGATGCGCGAGGCCGCCGCGCTCGCCGCCCGCCACTCGGTGATCGTGGGCGCGCACCCCGGCTACCCTGACCTGCTCGGCTTCGGCCGACGCGACCTGGCCGCCTCGCCGTGCGAGGTCGCGGACTACGTCGCCTATCAGGTCGGAGCGATGATGGCCTGCGCCCGGGCGGCTGGGACGCGCGTGGGCTACGTGAAGCCGCATGGCGCGCTCTACAACCGCGCGGCGCGCGACCCCGAGATCGCGCGGGCGATCGCCGACGGCGTCCGGGCCGCCGATCCCAGCCTCGCGGTCCTGGGACTCGCCGGGAGCGCGCTCACGGCCTGCGCCCGCGCAGCGGGACTGCGCGCGGTGTCCGAGGCGTTCCTCGACCGCGGCTACCGGCGCGACGGCTCGCTGGTGCCGCGCGGGGCTGCGGGCGCGCTTCTGGAGGACCCCGGCGCGGCGGCGGCCCGCGCCGTGCGGCTCGTGCGCGAGGGCACCGTGGACGCAGTGGACGGCACGGCGCTCCGCGTGGAAGCGGAGTCGCTCTGCGTGCATGGCGATGGCGGGCGCGCCGTCCTGGTGCTCCGGGCCGTCCGCGCGCGCTTCACTGCCGAAGGCATCGCCGTCGCGCCGTTCATCCGGTGAGCGGGGTCCCCCGGATCGAGCCGCTCGGCGACTCGGCGCTGCTGGTCGTATTGGGAGAAGGCACGGATCCCGCTCTCGTGGCCATGGTCGTCGGACTGGCCGCGCACGTTCGCGAGGCCGGATTCTCGGGTGTCACCGATGTCGTCCCGGCGTACGGATCACTGGCGGTCTTCTTCGATCCGCTCGCGACGAGCGGAGAGGCGCTCGCGCACCGGCTCGACCTCGCGTCGCGGCGCTTCGGCACGCACGCGCCCGAGCCTCGCGCCGGGTGGCCAACGCATGTCCTGGCCGTGCGGTACGACGGACCGGACCTGGCCGAGGTCGCCGAGCGCACGGGACTGTCGCGCGCCGAAGTGATACGGCGGCACACGGACCCCACCTACGACGTCCATTTCCTCGGCTTTGTCCCCGGCTTCGCCTATCTCGGCCCGCTCGATCCCGCCCTGGTGCTGCCGCGGCGGGCGGCGCCCCGGCGGCGCGTGCCCGCGGGCGCCGTCGCCATCGCCGGCGCCCAGACCGGCGTCTATCCCCTGGAGACCCCCGGCGGCTGGCACCTCATCGGCCATACCGACGCCGTGCTGTTCGACCCGGCGCGCGATCCGCCGAACCTGCTTGCCGCCGGCGATCGGGTCCGCTTCTCGCCTGTAGGCGAGTGATCACGATTCTCCGGGCGCCGCCGTTCGCGACGGTCCAGGATCTCGGTCGGGCCGGGCACCTCGACGCCGCGGTCCCGCGGGCGGGCGCACTCGATCCGTTCGCACTGGCGCTCGCCAACATTCTGGTCGGCAACGCGCCGGGGGCCGCGGCGGTCGAGTGGGGCCTCGCCGGCGGCGAAGTGCGCTTCGAACGGGACGCCACGGTGGTGCTGAGCGGCGCCATCGCCCGCGCCACGATCGGCGGGCGTGCGGTCGGCCCCGGGCACGCCAGCCGCGCGGCGGCGGGCGAGGTGCTCGCCGTCGAGCGGATCGAGGACGGCGCGTGGCTATATGTCGCGGTGTCGGGCGGGATCGATGTGCCGCCGGTGCTCGGGAGCCGAGCGACGTACCTCCCCGGTCGCTTCGGCGGATTCCACGGCAGGTTGCTCCGCAGCGGCGACCGCCTTCCGCTCGGGAGCCCGGTGGCCCGAGCTGCGCGGACAGGCGCGCCGCGACACCTCCCCTCGTCCGTGCCGCAGACGCCGATCGGGCTCCTGCCCGGGCCGGACCTGGGACGGCTGGCCGACACCGCTTGGCGCTGGCTCGTGGAAACCGAGTTCCGGGTTTCGGACGCAGTGAGCCGAATGGGCTATCGGTTGGAGGGACCGGCACCGATGCTATCCTTGCCCCAGGAGATGGCGTCGGCGCCGGCGTGCATCGGCACGATCCAGCTGCCGCCCGGCGGAGAACCGATCGTGCTCATGCCCGACGGCCCGACCGTCGGGGGGTATCCGCGGATAGCCGTCGTAGCGACCGCCGATCTCGGCCGCCTGGCCCAGCGGCGCCCCGGAGAGGTGGTGCGGTTCGAGGCGGTCGGGCTCGCCGAGGCCCGCGCACGGCTGCGCCGCCGACGGGAGGCGTTGGACGCAATCGCCGAATCGGCATGAACGTTGCCAGTCGGGGAGACCCGACCTATGCCGATACCGACTCCTTTGGCTTCCGCTCCCCCGCTTCACCCTCATTTCACCGATCTGCACAGCCATCTTGTCCCCGGGGTGGACGACGGCGCGGCCACTATGGCCGAGGCGCTCGAGTCCCTGCGCTTGCTCGCCAGCGAGGGTGTCGGCGTGGTGGTCACCACCCCCCATTTGCTGCTCCCCCGGCTGGACACTATGGCCGCAGTGCGGCGGGAGCTCGACCGGCACCGGCGCGCGTTTGATGGGCTGGTGGCGGCGGCCGAAGCCGAGGGCAACCTCCCCGAGCTGGGGCTGGGCCAGGAGATCTGGGCGCCGAGGGCGCCGCTGATCCGGCCGGTCCTGGAGCACGACGGCGTCGGGCTCGCCGGCACCCGGTATCTCCTGGTGGAGTTCGGGTTCGACCTGAGCGGGACGCACGCCGACGTGATCGACGAGGTGCTGGAGGCGGACCAGCGGATCGTGATCGCTCACCCGGAGCGGTATCACTTCCCTCCCGGGCTCGATCCCCTGGAGACGATCGCCGGCTGGCGGGACCAGGGCGCGCTGCTTCAGGTCAACGCAGGCAGCCTCACCGGGCATTATCGCGAGTCGAGCCCGGGCTCGGACCGGCTCGCCTGGCGCCTGATCGAGACCGAGCTCGCCGACCTCATCGCCTCCGACCATCACGGGAGCCGGCGCCACGGCGTCTCGGTGCGCGCGGCCAACGACGCTTTGGCGGCTGCGGGCCGGGAGGCGCAAGCGCAGATCCTCCTCGGCGCCACGCCGGGACGCCTCCTGGACGGTAACGTGGTCACAGCGTCGTAGGCAGCACGGGAACGCGGGCGGGCCGCTCTC
>DASWAI010000122.1:0-9613 GCA_036391215.1 Gemmatimonadales bacterium | reverse complement strand
TACCCGGCGCGCCCGAGAATTCCGAACATGAGCTCGGAATCCGCCACGTTCATCTGGCAGCCGTAGGTCTCGATGTAGAGGCGCGGGGACATGAGGGAGAAGATAGACTGCCCGCGGGGCCCGGCGGCAGATGCCGCCGGTCAGGGCCGGACCGTCACACCCGCCGTGACGATCCATGCATGCTCGGAGAACTGGCTGTCCTGCCGCCGCCAAGCGCGCTCGACGCTGAGGTCGATCACCGCGCGGTCGGCGGCGAAGGAGTACCCGCTCCCCAGCGAAACCCCGTATTCCCGGGCGGTCACGCCCGTCGCCAGCGGGAACGGCAGCTGCGCATACCGGAAGCCGAGCCGGATGGGGCGCCGTTCCGGCCGCCGCGGATTGTGGATGAGCTCCAGGCCCGCCGAGGCCTCCACCGTGTTGACGGCGCCCACCCCGCCATTGGCGACGATGTCGTTGTTGGCGCTGGACCAGTTGTGCCGCAGCACCTGGCCGCCCAGCCGGAGCTTCGCGGTCGGCCACCACTGAAGCGCGGCGCCCAGGGTGATGGGCAGGTCCACCCGCTGCTGCTGCGGGAGGGAATCCTCCTGGACGCTGACGTGGCCGTCGCTGCGGGCCAGCAGCCCCAGCGTGAGAGTGCGGGTGAGCTGGCCCAGCACGCCGAGCGACATGCCGAACCCCGCGTACGACAGCTCCGACCTCTGCCGGCTCGGGAGGTAGGCGGAATCGCTGAAGACCCGATGCACGTCCAGCCGGTTGATGCCGGTGAAGAGGTGGGCGCCCAGGCCGATCGCCAGCCGCTTGGTCGGGCGCCACGCGACGGCCAGCTGGAAGTCGTTGATGCCGCCGCGGGACTCGATCGTGTCGTTCACGCCCACCGGGACGCCGCGGAGCGTCACGGTGGCGGGGAAGACCAGGCTGTAGTCGCGCGTCGTGTAATTGGAGTAGCTCAGACCCACCCACAGCGGCTTGCGCGGGATCGGTCCGCCGAGCGCGAACTGGGGAAACCGCGGGTCGCGGATCGACGCGGTGCCGGCGGGGTCGGTGGAGGAGCGATAGTCCCCCAGGGCGGTGAACGTGGCGGTGAGCGAGCCCAGGTAGGCCAGCGACGCCGGCGTGACGCTCGACCCCGGATCGAAGAAGGCGAACGCGCCCGCGCTCCCCATGGCCCGGGCCGACTGCTCGCGGCCGGGCAGCCCGAGCCCGCGCACGCCGAACTGCGACGACTGGGCCGCGGCGGCGGCAGGGAACCCGGCGAGCAGGGCGAGGAGGACGATGCGGCGCATTTACGGGCTCGAGAACGGGAAGCGGGGCAGATAGTTGATCCGGATCTGGGGCGCCGCGCCGGTGCGACTCGAGCCGAACACGGCCCGGGTGAAGGTCTCCACCTCGGGCGAGATCGAGACGAATATGGCGGGCGGCCGGAGGAGGCCGGCCTGCCAGAACTGAAGCACGCCGGCGATCTCGACCCGCACGGTGTCGGTCGTGTTGGCCGGGAGCGTGACGGCACCGAGCGAGAGCGGCTCCACCGGAGACTTGGCCCCGAAATCCGTGGCCAGCCCGCGGACGTTCAGCGTGCCCGCGTCGTTGGGCAGGCCCTGGGTGGGCTGCGCCGGCACCAGCTCGAGCGTCGCGCGCACGATCGTCACCGAGTCACGGAGCCGCGCGGACCAGGGAAACCGGATCAGCACCCGGGATGACGGGACGCCGCCCACGGTAAGGAACGCCGGGTCGACCGCCGGCGTCTGCCGGGTGACGTAGCCGGCGAAGTCGGTCGTGGCGCCGATGGTGACGGGCGACGGGGACGCTGCAGTCGGCGTGATGTACGAGAGCAGGCTGGGCGGCAGCACGCTCCGGATGTTACCGATGCGCCCGCCGGTGGACACGCTGCCGGTGAGCGCGATGCCGATGGCGAGCTTGCTGAAGTCCGAGGGCTGAATCGCGATCTGGCCGACCGCGGCGCCCGTCAGCTTGAGCCGCACCGTGTCCGCGGTGGCCGTGTCCGGGAGCGCGACCTCGCCCACGAAGTTCGCGGGCGTGAAGAGCGGGGCCAGCGCGGCGTACGACAGCGCCGTCGTATCGATGCTCGACGGCAGGCGGTACAGCTGGACCTTGGCATCGTGCACCGCGGTGTCGTGCGCCACGACCAGCATCGTGAACTGCGCCGAGTCCACCGTGTACGCGCGCAGGGTGTCGCGGTACATCACCGAATCCGGCCGGGTGAACCGGAGCACCCCGTAGCTCGTGTCCGCCGGCGTGGGGATGCCGCTGGCCACCAGCATCACGGCGCTGGCCGAGGCCTCGGTATATCCGCTGAACGTGCTGTCGTTGTCCGGGAGAGCAGTGAGGATCTCTTCCTGGCCGACCGGGGTCCCGCCGGGGCAGAGCTCGGGACATTGGCCTGGCTGGGTGAGGTGCTCGGAGCAGGCGGCCACGCCGGCCGCGAGGGCCAGCACGAGCGCGAGCAGGCGGCCGGGACGGCCCCTCATGTCAGCTGGGCCCGCGAGAACGCCGCGGGCAGCAGCTCGGCCACCGTCCAGCGCAGGGTGCGCTTCGGTCCGACCGCCGCAACTTCGAAGTCGCCGAATTCGGCGAGGACCTGGCGGCAGGCGCCGCACGGAGCCGCCGGCGGATCCGAGTCGCTGACCACCACGGCGCGGCGGAACCGGCGGGCGCCGCCCGCGACCGCCGCGGCCAGCGCGGCGCGCTCGGCGCAGATCGTGAGCCCGTACGACGCGTTCTCGACGTTGCACCCGGCGAAGACCGTGCCGTCGTCGGCCTCGAGCGCCG
This sequence comes from Gemmatimonadales bacterium, assembly GCA_036391215.1. Classification (GTDB taxonomy): domain Bacteria; phylum Gemmatimonadota; class Gemmatimonadetes; order Gemmatimonadales; family GWC2-71-9; genus DASQPE01. The sequence continues at coordinate 6,826 of DASWAI010000122.1, read as the reverse complement.
CGCCGACCCGGTACCGGGAGTAGGGCGCATACGCGCATCCCTGGGCGGCCCGGGCGGCCGCCTCGAGCGAATCAGTCACACCATACCTCATCGAGAAACGAGACGCCGGCCGGGAGCGGAGCCACACCGAGGAACTCGGCGACCGTCTGGCCGGCGTCGGCGAAGGAGCGGCGGCGACCGAGTGGAGCCGGCCGCACCCGGGGACCGACGGCCAGGAGCGGCACCACTTCCCGGGAGTGGTCCGTGGACGGCGTGGTCGGGTCGTTGCCGTGATCGGCCGTAAAGATAACGAGGTCCTCGTCCCGCATCGGGGCGAGCAGCCGCGGCACCGCGCGGTCTAGCTCGACCAGCCCTCGATGGAACCCGCGCACGTCGTTCCGATGGCCCCAGGTCTGGTCGAACTCGATCACGTTCGCGAGCAGGAAGCCGCGGCGCATCGACAGGAGCGCCCCCTCGATCAGCGCGTAGGCGTCGCCGTTGGTCGGCGCGTGGATGCTGGTGATGCTCCGCCCGGCGAAGAGATCGTCCACTTTGCCCACGCCGACCCGCGGCACGTGGGCTTCCGCCAGGCGGTCGAGCAGCGTGGGCCCGGGCGGAGCGAGGCTCAGGTCCTTCCGGCCCGCGGTGCGGCTCCAGGCCCCCGGCCCGCCGGTGAACGGCCGAGCGATCACTCGCGCCACGCCGTCCGGCGGCTGGAGCAGCTCCCGCGCCACCGCGCAGGCGCGGTACAGCTCCTCCCGGGGCACCGTCTCTTCGTGCGCGGCCACCTGGAACACGCTGTCCGCGGAGGTGTAGACGATCCAGTCGCCGGTGCGGCAGTGCGCTTCCCCCAGCTCGTCGAGGATCGCGGTGCCGGACGCCGGCTTGTTGCCGAGCACGCCGCGGCCCGTGCGGCGGGCGAACTCGTCGACAATGTGGGAAGGAAAGCCCTCGGGATAGAGCGGAAACGGCTGCTCCAGCACGAGCCCGCATAGCTCCCAATGTCCGGTGGTGCTGTCCTTGCCGGCGCTCACCGGCTCCGCCACGCCATGCGCGGCCTCGGGATCGTCCACCGCCCGCACGCCGGCCAGCTCGGCGCAGCAGCCGAGGCCGAGCTGCTCGAGGTTCGGCAGATGGAGGCCGCCGACGGCGCGGGCCACGTTGCCGAGCGTATCGCTGCCGGCATCGCCGTAGCGGGCGGCGTCCGGCGCCGAACCGATGCCCAGCCCGTCGATAACGATGAGCGCGGCGCGGCGCATCAGGGCCGGTAGCGGCGCGGAACGCGCGGCGCGAGCGAGGTGAGCAGCTCGTAGGCGATGGTCCCCGTCCATTCCGCCTGCTGGTCCAGCGAGACCGCCCCGCCCCAGACGGTGGCCGGGTCGCCCAGGCTCACGCGATGGTCGTCGTCGAGGGCCACCATGCTCATGTCCATGGCGATCCGCCCGACCAGCGGCACCACCCGCCCGGCGAGCTCGACGGCGCGGGGCCGCCCCGCGGCCCGGGGGAGCCCGTCGGCGTAGCCCGCCGCGATCGTGGCGACCCGCGTCGGGGCGTCCGCCCGCCACGTGGCGCCATAGCTCACGGTGTCACCCTCTTCGAGCCGCCGCAGCCCGACGACGCGCGCCCGGAACGCCGCGACGGGCGCCGGCGCGGGGCCGCCGGCCGAGCCGCCGTAGAGAAAGATCCCCGGCCGCACCAGGTCGCCGGTGTAGCGGGTCCCGCGCAAGGCGGCGGCGCTGTTGGCCGCGTGGACGAGCGCAGGGCGGCGCGGCAGCACGGCAAGGACCTCCTGGAAGCGGGCCCACTGCAGCTCGGTGGCAGCCGAGTCGCTCTCGGGCGAGTGGAAGTGGGTGAACGCGCCCTCCCACCCCTCCGCGCCCTTCAGTCGTCGCCCCGCCGCGTCCCGGAGCGTCGGGTCGTCGTGCCGAAAGCCCGAACGGCTCATGCCGGTGTCGATCTCGATGTGGAACGGGCGGGTCGAGCGGGACGTCCAGGCATCGAGCGCCGCGAGGTCGCCCACGGACGGCCGCAGGTCGAACTCGAGGCACTGATCCATCCACTCCGGCAGCAGCGGCGTGCAGAGCAGAATGGGCCGGGAGATGCCGGCGCGCCGGAGCTCGGCGCCCTCCTCGAGAGTGGCGACGCCGTAGCCCCACGGCCCGAGCGACTCGAGCGCCCGCGCCACGGCGACCGCGCCCAGCCCGTAACCGTTAGCTTTGACCATCGGAAGCAGGCGGCCGCCCGAGATGGCGGCCACCGTCTTTGCGTTCGCCACCAGAGCGCGCAGATCAACGTCGACCCAGGCCCGGGCGGTGTCGCAGGGTGAGGTCGTGGTCACGGCGGGAAATCCTAATCCGTCACGAGGGCTAAATGCAAGACAAGTCTGCGCTTGGACGAGCGCTCGTCATGGTGCGCGATCTGCGCGTGCGCTGCGCCTGGGACCGGAAGCAGACCCGGGAGACACTCCGTCCGTACCTGGTGGAGGAGGTGCTGGAGCTCGACCACGCGCTCGGTGAAGGCGACCCCGCTCTGATTCGCGACGAGCTGGGCGACTTCCTGCTTCACCTCGCCTGGCAGCTGGTCCTGGCCGAGGAGCACGGCGAGTTCACCCCGGAGGACGTCGCCGAGACGATGGAGCGGAAGATGAAGCGGCGGCATCCCCACCTCTTCGACCTGGGACCGCCGGAGCCGTGGGAGCGCCTGAAGCGCCGGGAGCGCGAAGGCGGCATCCTCGGCCGGCTTCCGGCGACGCTGCCGGACCTGCTGCGGGCCTACCGGCTGCAGGAACGGGCCGCGTCGATCGGCTTCGACTGGCCTGACGCGCAGGGGCCGGCCGCGAAGGTGCGGGAGGAGCTGGCGGAGGTCGAGGCAGAGCTCTCGGCCCCCGCCGGCGGAACGAACCGACAGGACGCCCTCACCGACGAAATCGGCGATCTGCTCTTCGCCGTGGTGAACCTGGCGCGGAAGGCGGGGGTACCGCCGGGGCCGGCGCTGGACCGGGCGAACCGGAAGTTCCGGGAGCGGTTCGAGGGGGTCGAAGCGCTGGCCGAGGGGAGGGGAATGGACCTCCATACGGCCGGCCTCGAGGTACTGGATGGGTTGTGGGGCGAAGTGAAGCGGCTTGAACAACGGCAGACCTGAGCAGTGAGCGGGGGGCCCCGCTCGGCCAGCGGGCCCCCCGCCCGCTTCTCACATTTCGCCTCTCACCAGCTTCTCGAACCTCGGATTCCCCTTAAGCGGCGCGAAGGCCGGATCGATCTTGAGCCAGCCGGGCGAGACGTAGTAAGGGATCTTGAGCAGGCGCTCGAGCTGATCCAACGCCTTCTCCGGCTCGCCCACGAGCAGGTAGATCCGCACGAGCTGATGCAGGTTGTAGGCGCCGCCGAAGGCGTCCTTGGAAACCGGCAGAAGCGCCGCACCCCGCTCGCCCTCGGCGATCGCGTCGGCCTTGCGGCCCATGTAGGCCAGAGCCACGCCCAGCAGCGCGTGGCGCGACCCGTCCTCGGGCGTGCCCTTGAGCTGCTGCTCCAGCGCCGCCCGGGCCGAGTCGCCGTAGGCCCGCGCTCGCGCCAGGTCGCCGTGGATGTAGTGCGCCCCGGCCAGTGCGAGCCCCCAGTTGCCGGCATCGTCGTCGAACGGCCGGGGCGTGAGCCGCCGGAGCAGGCTCTGCTCGTCGGGCTCCAGGACCCAAAAGAGATCCCAGAACGTGGCGACATAGGCCACGTAGGCGGTAGGGTCTTCCTTCGGTGCCGCCGCAAGCACCTTGCGCGCGCCGGGAAGGTCCCCCTGCGCCAGATACACCATGGCCTTGCCCTCGATCGCCTGCAGATCGCGCGGGCGGAGCTCGATGGCCTGATTGTAGGCCGGCAACGCCTCCGGATAGCGCCGCAGCCACAGGAGTGTCTGAGCCAGAATGCCCGCCACCGCGCCGGATCGCGGGTCGACGCTTTGGCCCCGGCGGAGATGCTCCACCGCCTGATCCCAGCGACTGAGGCTCTGCTCCGCGAGCCCGAGCCCGCGGAGCACGTCGCCGTTCGTGGGCGCGAGCCGGAGTCCCCTGGTGTACTGGTCGATCGCCCGCTGGGGATCGTTGGGCACCCGGCGGTAGTAGTCCCCCAGAGCGATGTAGCCCTCGGGCCGGTTCGGGGCGAGCGCGATCGCCCGCTCCGCCGCGGACCGGGACTGGTCGGCGCGCGCGGCCGAGGGGGTTCCGCTGCCGTAAAGGAACGACTGCGCCTGGGACAGTCCCGCCCACGCGATGGCGAATGCGGAGTCGAGTGCGGCGGCCTGCTCGAAATACCCCACGGCCTCGCGCAGCGTGACGGGGTTATTGCCTTGCGCGTACGCCGCCTCTCCTTTCAGGAAGGCGTCGTACGCGGCGAGGTTCTGCGTCGGCCGCTCGGCCAGGCGCTCCTTTGCGCTCGCGCCCAGCGCCACATCGAGCGCCTGGGCCACACGGCCCGCGATGTCGGCCTGCACCTGGAACACGTCGGTGAGCGACGCGTCGAACGGCTGCTGCCACTTCGTGGCGCCCGTGGACACCTGGATCAGCTCCGGGCTGACCCGCACCCGGCTCGCCCCGCCCTGCCCCTTCTCCCACCTCACGGTGCCCGTCAACAGGTAGTCCACATTCAGCTCACGCCCGACCTCCTGCGGCTTCTTGTGGGTCTTCTTGTACTCGGCCGAGCTGCTGCGGGCGGTGACCTGGAGTCCGGGCAGGCTCGAGAGCTTGCCGCGGATCTCATCGGTGATCCCGTCGCTGAAGTACTCGTCGTCGGCCCCGCCCAGGTTCTCGAACGGGAGCACGGCAACGAGCTTGGTTCCCGCCGCCACGCCGGCGTCGGGATCGCCGCCGTGACCCCGCCGCCAGGCGAACAGCAGGCCGAGCCCGATCGCGAACCCGCCGAGCAACGCGAGCGTAACCGGGTACCGCAGACCGCGCCGCCTGGCCGGCGCCGGTCCCGGCCCCGCCACGGTGGGCGTCGCCGTCGGTGTGGCGATGCCCGTCGCGGCGGTCGCGGGTTCGAGCACCCGGCGAAACTCGGTGGCGGACGGAAACCGGTCGGCCGGCGAGCGGGCGAGTGCCTTGGTCACCGCCTGCTCGATCGCCTCGGGCACGGTGTCGCGGATCGCACGCAGGGGCCGGGGATTCTCGGTGAACTTCCTGAGGAGGATGGCCTGCGCCGTCGGGCCGGTAAACGGCGGCTCGCCCGCAAGCATCTCGTACAACACGCAGCCCAGCGAGTAGATATCGCTCCGCGCGTCCACCTCGCGGTCCCCGCTCGCCTGCTCCGGGCTCATGTACGCCGGCGTGCCGATGCTCATCCCCGTTTCGGTGAGCCGTTGCTGACGGGTCGGAGCCCCCGGGGCAGCCGCCTCGCTGCCCTCCAGGGCCCGCGCGATGCCGAAGTCGGCTACGAGCGCATGCCGGCCGGCGAGGAGGATGTTCTCCGGCTTGATGTCGCGGTGGACGACCCCGTGCTGGTGCGCGTAGTCGAGGGCGTCGGCGGTCTCCCGCGCGATCCGGAGCGCATCGTCGAGCGGCAGCTGCCCCTCTCGGCGGAGCCGGTCCCGCAGCGTCTCGCCCTCGACATAGGGCATGGTGAACCAGAGCTGGCCGGCGGCGTCGCCCGAATCGAGGACCGTGAGGATGTGCGGATGCTGGAGGCGGGCGGCGAGGCGAATCTCGCGGAGGAAGCGCTCGGGGCCGAGGGTGGCCGCGAGCTCCGCATGGAGCACCTTGAGGGCGACGGGCCGCTCGTGCCGGAGGTCCCGGGCCAGGAAGACCGTGGCCATGCCCCCGCGGCCAAGCTCGCGCTCGATCGCGTAGCGGCCCCGCAACTCGACCTGGAGTCCGGCGCGAACGTCGGCCAACTGAGTCCTGTGGTTGGGTGTGGAGACGCCTCAAGGATACCGGCCGGGCCGACAGGAAGGAAGTGCGGCGCCGGCCCGCCCCCGCCTATGGGTACAGGCGATGGATCTGCCGCGGGAAGGCGATCGCCTCCCGGATATGGGCAATCCCGCAGATCCACGCCACCGTCCGCTCGATCCCGAGCCCGAAGCCCGAGTGGACGAACGTGCCGTACTTCCGGAGGTCGAGGTACCACTCGTACGCCTTCGGGTCGAGTCCCTGCGCGAGGATCCGGGCCAGGAGCCGGTCGTAGTCGTCCTCCCGCTGTGACCCGCCGATGATCTCCCCGTAGCCTTCGGGCGCCAGGCAGTCGTCGTTCAGCACCGTCCGCGGATCGTCCGGGTTTTCCTTCATGTAGAAAGCCTTGACCTGCTTCGGGTAGTTATAGACGAAGACCGGCCGGTCGTACTCCTTCGCGAGCAGGGTCTCGTCGTCGCCGCCCAGATCGGCGCCCCAGGTCATGTCCGAGCCGAGCGCGTTCACCCGCGCGACCGCCTCGGTGTAGGAGATCCGTGGAAACGGCGGCGCCACGCGCTCGAGCGGGGCGGTGTCGCGCTCCAGCTCTTTCAGCTCCTCGGTCCGGCGGTCGAGCGCGCGGGACACCAGATAGGAGACGAACTCCTCCTGGAGCCGCATGTTCTGGTCCGAATCCGCGAAGGCCACCTCGGGCTCGACCATCCAGAACTCGGTGAGGTGGCGGCGGGTCTTGGACTTCTCGGCTCGGAACGTCGGCCCGAAGCAGTAGACCCGGCCCAGCGCCGCGGCGGCGGCTTCCACGTAGAGCTGGCCGGTCTGCGCCAGGTAGGCCTTCCCGAGATCGAAGTAGTCGGTGGCGAAGAGATTGCCGGCTTCCTCCCCGATGGCGCCGGTCAGGATCGGGGTGTCGACCAAGGTGAACCCGCGGTCGTAGAAGAAGTCGCGGATGCCGTGCTCCAC
>DASWAI010000121.1:0-18939 GCA_036391215.1 Gemmatimonadales bacterium | reverse complement strand
GGCACGCCCCAGTTCGCCAGCCCGGAGCAGCTCCTGGGCGAGCGGGTGGACCAGCGGTCCGATCTCTACAGCCTGGCCGCCGTGGCGTACTACGCGCTGCTGGGCACGCCGCCGTTCCCGGGGCTCACGCCGGAGCAGGTGCTGGCCCGCCAGACGACGAACCAGTTCCCGGTCACCGAGGGCGTGCGCCGCGACGTGCCGCCGGAGCTGTGGGATGTGCTGGACCGGGCCCTCGGGGCGGAGGTGGAGGCCCGCTATCCCTCGGCCGCCGAGTTCCTCCAGGGGCTGAACCGGGCCGCCGGCGGCGGTCCCCGCCGCGAGGGAGGCGACCTGGCCCGGGTGGCGGCGCGGTGGCTCAAGATCTGACGCTACTTGACGAAACGGTTGTTTCTTACATATTTCAACCCGCATTTTTCAGCCTCGGTGTTTCTTTGCTCCCAGTCGTCGCATAGTCAGGATTCCAAGACCCGGGCGGACCGCCCTCGGGTCTTGTCGTCTTTTTGTGTCGCAGGACAGGCCTGCGCTCACAAGAGCTCGACGAGCCGGACTTCTCCGGCCCGCCGAGGCAGCCAACACAACGCGGAGTAGTCGCAATGGCTCGCACCATCGGCACGGTCAAGTGGTTCAACGACGCGAAGGGCTTCGGATTCATCACTCCGGAGAACGGGGACAAGGATTGCTTCGTCCATCACACGGCAATCAAGATGGACGGGTTCCGCAGCCTCGCGGAGGGGGAGCGGGTCGAGTTCGACATCGTGCAGGGTGCGAAGGGCCCCGCCGCCGAGAACGTCACCAAGGCGAAGTAAGCGGGGTCTCCCGAAGCGACGCGGCGGGCCGCTCGGACGAGCGGCCCGCCGTGTCGTTCGGGAGCAGGGATCGGAGGAGGCCGGCCGCTACTTGTGCCGGTAGATGACCCGCCCGCGCGTGAGATCGTACGGCGAGAGCACCACGCTCACGCGGTCGCCCTCGAGCACGCGGATCTTGAACTTGCTCATCTTCCCGGCCGCGTACGCCAGCACCTCGTGCCCGTTCTCCAGCAGGACCCGGTAGTTCCGGTCCGGCAGGACCTCGGTCACGACGCCTTCCATCTCGATGCCTTCTTCCTTGGCCATCCGCTGCTCCCCCTCGAGGACGGGCTGAATCTCGCCGCAGGATCGCCGGGAAGCAACCTCAGGAGCCGGCCGGCGCCCGTGCGGGCATCTCGGCCCGGAGCGCCTCGATCCGCTCCTCGACCAGCCCCACCAGCTCGGCCATGAGCCCCGCGTCGAAGGACAGCGTCACCCCCGCCGCGCCGTAGATCTCCGGGAGCGGGCGCGTGGCCCCGAGGGCGAGCGCCTCGCGGTAGCGCGCGACCGCGCCCGCACCGTTCCCCAGGCTGTTGCGCCACACCTGAAGCGCGCCGAGCTGGGCGATGCCGTACTCGATGTAGTAGAACGGATAGAGGAAGACATGGAGCTGGCGATACCACCGGGCGATTCGCTCGTTCGCCAGGCCGTCCCAATCCACGCCCCGCTCGAACCGGGAACGGATGCGGAGCCAGGCGCGGTCGCGCGCCACTCCGTCGCCGCCCTCGCCACTGGCGTAGATCCAGTGCTGGAACGCGTCCACGGAGGCGATGTGCGCCAGCGCGACGAGGATATCCTCGAGGTGCTCGAGCGCCGCCGAGCGCGCCTCCTCGGGCGAGAAGAAGGCGTCCGCACCCACGAGTTGGGGCGCGGCGAGGAGCTCCATCGACATGGACGCGAGTTCCGCCGCCTCAGACCCGACGTGGCGCTGCCAGATGAGCGGCTGGCGGTGCGCGGCGAACGCATGAAACGCGTGGCCCGCCTCGTGGAGCAGCGTGTTGACGTCGTCCACCAGCCCGACGGCATTCATGAAGATGAAGGGCCGCCCCTGGTGCTGGAGTGTCTCGCAGTACCCCCCGGGCGCCTTCCCCTTCCGGCTCTCCAGATCGAGCAGCCGCCGGTCGATCATCGCCTGGAACTCGGCCCCGAGCTCCGGCGACACCCGCTGGAACACCCCGCGCGCCTTGGCCACCAGCTCGTCCGCCGTGCCGAACGGGCGGAGTGGCTGAGCGCGGTAGGGATCCACCTGGAGGTCCCAGGGCCGCAGCGCATCGAGCGCGAGACGGCGCCGACGGTGCCCCAGCAACCGCTCCACCGCCGGGACGACGGTGCGCTCGACGGCGTCGTGAAAACGCTCGCAGTCGGCCGGCGTGTAGTCGAAGCGGAACTTGGCCGGGAAGATGTAGTCCCGGAAATCGCGGAAGCCGGCGTTCCGCGCCGCCTGTTGGCGCAGGCCGTACATCGTGTCGAAGAGCGCGGCCATCGCGTCGCGTTGCGCCAGGTACGGTGCCGTGCTCGCGCGCCAGGCGCGCTCGCGGGTGGCGCGGTCCGGGCTCTTGAGGAACGGCAGAAGCCGCGGCAGGGGCCGCTGCTCGCCCTCCCACTCCGCGGTCATGGAGCCGGTGATGCGCTGGTAGGTGGCGCAGTGCTGCTCCACTTCGGCGAAGAGCGGGACGTTGGCCTCGCGGAAGATCTCGATCGACGTCCGGAACCGCTGGATCGTGGTCACGAGGTCGGGCCGCGAATAGCCCGACGCCACCAGGCGCTTGGCCAGGCCCACGCTCTTCTCCTCCGCCCGGGGCAGGATCTCGGTCGAGAAGCGGAGGTGGTCCGCCTCCTTGCCGGCATCGCCGGTGTCGATCGTGTAGCCGATCATGGCGAGCGCCGCGGCCTCGGTCAGGAGCTCCTCGAGGGTGGACCAGTCGCGGAGCCAGGCCTCCATCGTGTCCGGCGCGAACGGGCGCCCGGCCAGCTCCTCGTAGTAGGGAGCGATGTCGCCCCACGTCGCCTTGGCGAAGGCGGCGGGAGACGCAGGCAGGGCGGAAACCGTCACGGCGTTCCTCGGGTCGCGGAATCCGTCATGATGGCGGCACTCGGCGGACAATTCAAGCCGGGATCAGCGCTCCGCGGCGCTCCGGGCCTGGCGGTGGTAGAGATAGGCGAGCAGCAGCGAGACGAGGCCGAGGATGAAGACCGACCCGACCCGGTACAGCGCGTCGAGCGAGGAGAGGTCGAACAGCATCACCTTGAGGACGGCGAGGCCGGCCACCGCGAGCCCGCCGAGCCGCGCCGGGCGGATGCCGCGGCGGAGGCCCACGGTCACGAGCGCCCCGGCGAACGCGAGCCACCAGGCGCTCACGGCCAGTCCGCCCGCGAGCTGCGCCGTCTCCACCGACGTCTCGCGCAGCTGGAAATACCGCCGGATCTCTCCCGTGACGCCGAAGAGCGTGAGCGCTCCGGCGGCCAGCCACAACCCGGGTGGAACCAGCTTCGCCGCCGCCGTGGCCGGCTCCCGCTTCCACACCCGCGCCGCCAGGGCGACCGAGGCCAGAATCGCGAGCCAAAGGACCCGCGCCCAGGGTCCGGTGAACGCAGCGTCCTCGAACGCGCGGCGCCGCTGGTCGTCCTCGAGGAGACGGGCCAGGGCGACGCCGAGCGTGCCGAGCGCATACCAGCGCCCGTCGGCGCGAACCAGCGGATGGTCCAGCGCCGCCCACAGGAGGGCTAGGCCCAGCAGGATCGCCGGCGCCTCGGGCCCGGGCCAGCGCTCGAGCACGGCGACCGCGAGCGCCGTCGCTCCCACCAGCGCGAACGGCGACCGCACCCGGGAATAGCCCGCCGCGAGGTAGGGCACCGCGACGGCGAACGCGGCGAGGCCGGGATGGGTGGCGAAGGCGTCGGGCGCCACCATGCGCACCGCCCAGCCCAGCAGCAGGGGCGTGACGAGGAAGTAGAGGGCTTCGCCGGCCGACCACCCCATAGGCGCGGCGCCGGCCAGGCGGAGCGGCCGCCACTCGGGTCGGCGCAGGCCGTGCAGCCAGATCGGCGCCGCGAGCAGCAGTCCCGCCACGAAAGTCGGCCAGGCGGGATCGAGCTTGGGGTTCACCGTCGCGAGCAGCGCCCACCCGCCCCAGAACGCGAGGAGGCGCGTCTCCCACCACGCCTCGCGCAAGCCGACATAGACGCCGCCCATCCCGCCGGCGACGGCGTACGCGAGCGCGCCGAGGGGATGGCGGGAGTCGCCCGCCGCAGACCAGCCCAGCGTGAAGAAGCCCACGGCAACCACCACCGACGTGGTGCGCCAACCCTTGCGGGCGGCCACCCACCCGAGCGCCAGGGCCATGGCGCCGAGGTAGACCAGGAGCGCGTCGGCGTTGGCGGGCTTCTGTCCGAGCAGGACGGGGGCGAGGAACGCGCCGAGGGCGGCGGTGGTGCCGAGGGCCTGGACGCCGACGCCGTAGGCGATCGCCGCGAGGGCGAGAGAGACCAGCGCGAGGCCCGCGATGCCGTTGGCGGGCGGCACCAGCCCGTAGAGCTTGGCGGCGGCCCAGACCGCGAGGTACACGATTCCGGCGCCGCAGCCGATCAGCGCGGCGCCATAGGTACGGTACTTCGCCAGGAGCCGCCATCCCAGCGCGCCGACAAGCGCACCCGCCAGAACGCCGCCGATGCAGCGCCCGGCCTCCGTGATCCAGCCCCGGTCGAAGGAGAGCTTGAGCAGGTAGCCCGCGGCGAGAAGCAGGGCGAGGACGCCCACCGCGAGGAGTCCCCGCTGGCCGATCCACGCCTCGGAGGAAAGGCCGGCCGCCGCAGGCGCCGGCGGCGGTCCGGGCACGGGGTTCGGTGCGGACGGTGGAGGCGCCGCCGCGGCGGGCGGCGGCTCGAGCGAGACCGCACGAGGGACCTCCGCCGGGGGCGGCGGCGCGGCCCGGGGCGCCGGAGCAGGCGGAGCGCCGCGCGCCCGGAGCGCCTCGCGCATGAGAGTCTCGAGCACCTCCAGCCGCTGCTCCAGCCGGTCGAGCCGCTCTTCCGTGCCCATGCGCCCCTCCTCGAGTTACGCCGGGGTCTCGGGTGCCTGCGCCGCCGCCGTGTTGAGGGTAGGCGGCTGCACCTCGACCCGGAAGGCCAGCAGGCCCACCAGCGCGACGATCCCGCCGGCAATGAAGAAAGGGGCCGGGTGTCCGAGGTTCTGGAACGCGGCGGTCGCCATGAGCGGCGCCGCCACCCGGGCAAGACCGGCGAAGGTCTGCGCGACGCCCATCACGGTGCCGAGCTCGCTCCTCGCCGTCCGTCCCGAGAGCAGGGACGTGGTGGACGGGAAGAGCAACGCGGTCCCGATGGGGACGAGCGGCATCACGACGGCCGCGAGCACCCGGAGATCGGACACGAGCGGATAGGCGGCGCAGCCGACGATGAGCGAGAGACAGCCGAGCCGCATCGTCCATAGCTCGCCCACCCGCTCCACGATCGGCCCGAGCAGGATCACCCGCATGATGATCGAGAGCACGCCGAAGTAGGTGAGGAAGTAGCCGAACGTCCGCTCAGTGACGTGGAACTCGGCGTTGAGAAAGAGCGGCAGCACCGCCGTGAGCGAGCTGAACGCCAGCATGCCCACCCCGTAGATCCAGAGCAGCCGGGCCACCGGGCGGGTCGGGTGCCGGATCGCCTGCCAGCCGGGCTGCCAGAGCGGCTTCTGCACCGGGGCGTGCGCCCCGGACCCGTCCTTCCGGCGCGACTCCGGCAGCCAGTAGTACGCGAACGCCGCGTTCGCCACGCAGAGCGCCGCGGCGATCAGGCCCGGCGCCCGCTGGCCCAGCCGGCCGCCCAGCGTCCCGATCACGGGCCCGATGACCATCGCCGCCGCCGTCGCAGAGGAGAGCCAGCCCAGCGCCCGCGCCCGTTGCGAGGGCTCGACGGTGTCCGCGACGTACGCCTGGGCCACGCCCGTGGTCCCGCCCCCGGCCCCCTGCACGAACCGCGAGGCGAAGAGCAGCCAGAGCGAGTCGGCAAACCCGAACACGACGTATGCCGCCGCGGCCGCGAGGAGCCCGATGAGCAGCGCCGGCCGGCGGCCGTAGCGGTCCGAGACCCGGCCCCATACGGGCGCCGACATGATCTGCGCGATCGAGAACGCCGAGTAGATGAGGCCGATCTGGAACGGGGTCGCGTGCAGGTCGAGCGCGTAGAACGGGAGGAGCGGCAGCACGAGCATGAAGCCGACCATGTCCACGAACGCGATCGCGATCAGGACCCCGAGGCGGCGGAGCTGGTCGTTGCGGGAGGCCGTCGCGGTCATGCGATGCCGCTCCCGCCCCGCCCCGTCCCCAGCGCGAAGACCAGCGCGCTCACCGCCATGAGCACCACGCCGTACGCCGCGGCCACGCCGACATCGGCCTGGCGCAGGCTCCCGAGCAACTCCAGCGAGATGGGCCGGGTGTCGTAGGTGTAGAGCACGATCGAGGTCACGAAATCTCCGAGCGCGGTGACGAACGCGAGCGTGGCCCCCGCCACGAGCGACGGACGGAGCAGCGGCACGGTCACGGCCCGCAGCGTGCGCCACCGGCCGGCGCCGAGCGAGGCCGCGGCCTCGTCCAGCGAAGGATCGAGCCCGCGGAAGCCCGCCAGGGTGGCCCGGCTGGTGAGGGGCAGGTTCCGTACGAGATACGCGAGCGGAAGGATCCAGATCGTCCCGACGAGGATGACCCGCCCGGTCCAGGGGGCGTACACGCTGAACGCCGTGGCCAGCGCGATTGCGAACACCGTGCCCGGCACCGCCCACGGGAGGGCCAGGAGGCCCTCGAGCAGGCGCCTGCCCCGCACCCGGCGCCGGACGACCAGCGCGGCCGCCAGGATCGAGATGGCGACCGACGCGACCGTAGCGGCGGTGGCGAGCCAGAGGCTGTTGAGCAGCGGCCGGAGCCGGACGGGATCGCGCACCAGCGTAGCGTAGTTGGCGAGCGTCCAGGCCGGCGGGACCGCCTCGGTGGTCCAGGTTCCGAGCGGCACGAAGGAGACCACCAGCAGGGTGAGATGCGGCAGCAGCAGCACGATTCCCAGACCCCAGGCCAGCGTCGCGATCCCCCGGCGAAGCCAGGCGCTTCGAAGCCGCGCCGGCGCGGGCGGCGTGCCCTTGCTGCCGCCCAGGTCGCGCTCCGCGCCGCGGAAGACCACCAGCGCGAGCAGCGCCAGCAGGGTGAGCGACACGGTCTCCACCATGGCGAGCGCGGTCTCGCCGTTCAGCCGGGTGGAGACGATCTGCGTCGTCATCACCCGGAAGCCGCCGCCGAACACGTAGGGCGCGCTGAACGAGGCCAGCGAGGTCATGAACGTGAGCAGGGCGCCTGCCGCGAGCGCCGGCTTGAGCGCCGGGAAGACCACCCGGCGGATGGTGCGCCAGCGCCCGGCGCCGAGGCTCGCGGCCGCTTCCAGCATCGACCCGTCGAGCGACAGCAGCGCGGCCCGGGTGAACAGGTAGAAGTAGACGTACATCGAGTAGGCGTGGACCAGGAGGACCGCGGCCGCGCCCTCCAGGCGCCACGGCGCCTCGTCGAGCCGCAAGAGGGCCTGCACCGCCCGGGCCACGAACCCGGACTCGCCGTAGAGGAACAGGAAGGCGACCACGCCGACGAGGGGCGGCAGCACCGCGGGCAGCGCGATGACCCCGGCCAGCATCCGGCGGCCGGGAAAGTCGTACCGCGTCACCAGCACCGCGAGCGGGATGCCGATCATCCCAGCCAGCCCGACGCTGGCGACCGAGATCCAGAGGCTGCCCCAGAGGGCCTCCCACTCGGTCGGCCGGCGGAGAAACTGGCGGACGTAGGCGAGGGTCCAGCCGCCGCCGGAGTGGACCGCGTCGCGGAGCACCAGACCGAGGGGATAGACGATCAGCCACGCGAGCGCGAGCAGGAGCGCCCAGGCGAGCAGCTGGCTCCGCCGCCCCGCGCCGCCGGTCGGCCCGCTCATCCGCCGGCCTCCCAGGGGAAGAGGTGGATGCCGCCGCCCGCCCGGCGGCTCGGGACCAGTCCCACGCGCTCCCCGACGGCGATCGCCCGGCTGGGCCCGCTCACCTCGAGCACGGTGCCCAGATCCGTCCGCACCACGAACAACGACGTGGCGCCGGCGAACCGGCGGGCTTCCACGACGGCGCGGAGCGTGCCCGGCTCCGGCCGCGCCATCCAGACCGCCTCCGGGCGCAGGAGCGCCCGGACCCGCTGGCCCACGGCCAGCCCGCGCTGCACCCCGGCGTCCGCCGGCACCCCCCACTCGACGCCTTCGACGCGGACGCGAATCCCGCCTTCCAGGAGCGCCACGACAACCGCTTCGATGCTCGAGGCCCGTCCCACGAAGCCCGCGACGAACGGATTGGCCGGCGCGCTGTAGAGCTCGTCCGGCGTGCCCACCTGCTCCAGCCGCCCGCTCCGAAGGACCGCGACGCGGTCGCCGAGGTCGAACGCTTCCTCCTGCTCGTGGGTCACCAGCACCGTCGTGATGCCGATGCGGCGGATCAGGTCGTGCAGTTCCCGGCGCGTGCGCTCGCGGAGCGCGGGATCCAGGTTCGAGAGCGGCTCGTCCAAGAGAAGCACCCGCGGCTCCGGCGCCAGCGCCCGGGCGAGCGCCACCCGCTGCTGCTGCCCGCCCGAGAGCTGCGCGATCCGGCGCCGCTCGAACCCGCGAAGGTCCACCAGCTCGAGTGCGGCGGCCACCCGGCGGTCCAGCTCCGGCGCCGCGACGCCGAGCGACTCCAGTCCGAAGGCGACATTGCCCCGCACGTCCAGGTGCGGGAAGAGCGCGTAGTGCTGGAACACCATGCCGAACCGCCGCGCGACCGGCGGCGCCCGGGTGACATCGAGCCCATCGACGACCACACGGCCCGCGTCGGGGATCTCGAACCCGGCGAGCAGCCGGAGCGTAGTCGTCTTGCCGCTCCCGCTCGGCCCGAGGAGCGCGAGCACCTCGCCCCGGCCGATCGTCAGCGAGACGACCTCCACCGCCGCCGTGCCGCCGAAGCGCCGGGTCAGGCCGTCGAGCTCGAGGAACGCGCTCACCGGCGCCCCGATCCGCGCACGTGCCGGTCCCAGTAGCTCATCCAGGCGGGGCCCTCCCGCGCGAGCAGGGGCCAGTCCACCTTCGCGACCACCATCTCCCGCTCCACCTCGGCGACCCATGCCGGCACCGAGTCGGGCGGGAGGTCGTCGCGCGCCGGCAGGCGGTACACCGCACGCGCGGCGAGCAGCTGCCCCTCCTCGCTCCCCACGAAGTCGATGAACGCCTTGGCGGCGGCGGGGTGACGGCTCCCGCGAACCAGACCGATGGCGTCATCGATCACGACGGTTCCGCTCCTGGGAAAGACGTAGTCGAACGGGAGGCCCTTGGACCGGCTGATGAGGATGTCGGGCAGGTCCCAGAGCGTCACGAGCCCTTCCTGCCGGGCGAGCTTCGCGTCGAGCACGGCGGGATTCAGGGTGTAGGTGCGCGTCTGCGCATCGAGCCGGCGGAGCCAGGCCATGCCCGCCGCGGTGTCACCGGTGGTCTGGAGGCTCCGCTCGATGATCAACCCCCAGATGGCGCGCATCGTTCCGCTCGCCATGGGGTCCCGGATCAGGACTTGATCGCGCCACCGGGGCTCCAGGATCTCGTCCCAGTCCCGGGGCGCCTCGGCCCGGCTCACCGCCCGGCTGTTGAAGGCGATCACCGCGGGGGTGCGGTACGCCGGGTAGTAGAGATCGTCCGGCCCGACCCCTTCGGGGCCGACCCTGGGGGCCCAGGCGGGACGGTAGGGCGCCAGCAGCGAATCGCGGACCCCGCGATCGAAGAGCGTCGTGGGTCCGCCGAACCAAACGTCGGCCTGCGGGTTGACCCGCTCGAACCGGAGGCGGTCCAGGATCTCCTGGCTTCCCATGTCGAGCCAGCGCACGTCGATGTCCGGATGGTGCCGTTCGAACGCATGCTCCAGCAGGGTGAGCTGGTCCCGGCCGTGGGGCGAGTACAGGAGGAGGGGCGTCCGTCCATCGCCGGCGCAGGCCGCCAGCGCGAGCCCGAGCGCGCCCCGAACGAGCCAGCGCGATGCGGCGGGTCGGGTCAATGAGGCCGCGACGCGGCGAGCGCGAGGAGGTTGGCGAAGAGCCGGTACGCGCCCGGCACGCCCGCGGGCAGCTCGCGGAAGAAGGCGAGGCCCGTGTACACGTACGTGCCCTTGCCCACGCGCGCCACCAGAAGACCTCCCTCGAGCGGGCCCTCGCCCGGGTCGTGCGTCTCCAGCAACGGCGCGTAGGCCCGATCCCAGGAGTGCGCGAAGTAGAGCCCCCGCTCCTGCACCCAGCCCGCCCAATCTTCCGGGCCGATCCGGTTGGGCACGCGGAACACCGGGTGCGCCGGCACGAGGATCCTGACCGGCGCCGTCTCGTCGGTGACGCGGTCATGGGTCACCGGTGGTCCCGCTCGGAGCGCCGGACTCCCGGGTTGCGCCAAGGTCCCGGTCCGAGTCACGACGTCGAGCCGGAGCGGCTGCCCGCCCACCGTCATCGGATAGGGTGCGTAGCCTCGGGTGAAGAAGCCGTACTGCTGATACTGAACGATCACGAGCCCGCCCCGGCGGGCGTAGTCGAGCAGCCGGCGGTTGGAGCTGACGAGCGCGGGCTCGGTCTCGTAGGCGCGGCTGCCGACCACGATCGCGTCGTAGCGGGAGAGGTCGCCGCGCTCGAGCGCCGCCGCGTCGAGGAGCGTCAGCGGGAGCCCGACGCTTCGCAGCGCCTCGGGGACCCGGTCCGCCGCGCCCCGGACGTAACCGATGCGGGCAAGCCGCGGCAACGCCAGCGGCGCCACCCGCACGCTTGCGGCCGCCTTCCGCACGTACGGCCGGGGCCGGATGTGCGGATAGTCCACGACGAAGACGCCGGCATCGTATGTCCGCTCCGCGCGATCCCGGGCCTCCGCCCGAATGCCGATGCTGCCGCTGCGCACCGCCGCCGGCGGGCGGACGTCGAACGTGAACGATCGGCTCTCGTCCTCCCGGCTGAAGCTGAAGGGCTGCGGCTGCCCCACACTCCACCCGGCCGGCGCCGCCAGCCGCACCGCTCCCTCGGTGGTGTCCCGCGCGCCGTGAGTCAGCGTGACGGTGAACCGCCGGGCGAGCCGGCCGGCGGCGGGCCAGACCAGCGTATCGGGGTCGAGCTTCACGTCTATCCGGGGGACGACCATGATCGGCCGGCGCACCTCGCCGGCCGTCGGGCTCCGGTAGCGGAACGTGACCTCACGAGGCTCGATGTCCGCGCCGAACTCGGCGGTCATGAGCGGGTCCTCGAACGGCGTTCCCAGCACCTCGGCCGGCGCGGCGGGCCAGACGTAGAGATCGCCGTCGCGCGGGTGGTCGAGGAAGTAGGGGCGGGTCGGGGCCGCGGTATCCGGGATCGTGACGTCGAACGTCCAGGTGGCGACGGTGCCCGGCGCGATCGTGGCGCCGTCCTGGGACTGGCGGAGCCAGGGCCACTCGCCGTTCCCCCGCACCACCACGAGCGGCACCGTCACGGGCTGGGACCCGGCGTTCCAGCACGTGGCCGCCACCTGGAGCACCTGCCCCGGCACGACCCGCTGGTCGTCGGCCACCGCGTCGCAGACGACGCCGGACGAGAGCTGGATCGCGCGCTGGAGATGAGTGAGTTGGTCCCACTGCTCGGGCGTGGCCACGCCCACGCGCACCTGGTCCTCCCCGCCGGTCCGGGGCAGCGCGGCGGCGAACCGGTCGAGCGTTTCGGTGAGCGCCGGCGCCCGCGTGCGCCGGAATCCCTCGAGCGCCGCGGCGAGTGAGTCCCACAACGCGGGCGACGCGCTTCCGGGGCCGGCGACCGCGGCCATGCCCGCGAGCGTGGTATCGATCCCCGACCAGAGGCCGCCCGCGTCCCGGCCGGTGCGGTCCTGCACCAGGCGAAGCCGGATCACCGAGGGGCCGAGTTGCTGCAGCTGGCCCATGTCCTGGGAGCGATGCAGGCTGCGGCCGGCCATCGCGATCTGGTGATACGATTTGCCAACCGCCGAATCGAGCACGCCGCCCTGAATCACCAGCGTGGTGGCGGCGCTGTCGAACCGGGTGCTCTGGTAAAGCTTGAGCGGAGTCCACGGCTTGAGCCCTTCGGCGGCCAGCTCGGGAAACCGGGTCGCGTCGCCCGCGATGCGGAAGGCCTCTCGCGCCGCCCAGCCCGCGGCCTGGTGCTGCCCGTGCCCGTCCCTGGGCGTCCCGCTGAAGATCGACACGACGATCTGGGGCCGGAACCGCCGCACGATGCGCACCACGTCCTTGAGCACCGAGTCGCGCGGCCAGTGGGTCCAGGTTTCGGCTTCCGTCTTGGAGAAGCCGAAGTCGTACGCGCGGGTGAAGAACTGGCGCGCGCCATCCAGCCGGCGCGCGGCGAGCAGCTCTTCCGTACGGAGGAGCCCGAGGCCCTCGCCCAGCTCCGGGCCGATGACGTTCTGGCCGCCCTCCCCGCGGTTGAGCGAGAGATACGCCGCCTCCGCGCCCTCGCCGCGCACGAGCTCCGTGAGGAGCTCGGTATCCTCGTCGTCCGGGTGGGCGCCGATGACGAGCACGCGCTTGTAGTGGCCCAGCATCCGGAGCTGGTGCTCGAGCGCGACGACGCCGCCGCCAGAGGGCGGCTCGAGCTGGGCGGCGAGCGGAGCGGCGACGGCGAGGAGGAAGCCGGCGAGAGAGGCAAGGACGGTGGGCGAGCGACGCACGGACCCCGGCCGGCAGAGAGACGGGGAAGGTAAACGGGGGACGAGGTGAGAGGTAAGAGGCGAGAGAGAGGCCCCCTCTCACCTCTTACCTCTCACTGATTGCCGTCACCGGGGCGCCGCCCCCAGCGGCACCTCCCGCAGCAGCTGGCGGAACTCCGGGTGCTGCCGCCACAGGTAGAGGCCCATCGCCGCCGCGGCGAGCGTATTGGCGCCGAGCACCGTCCAGAAGGGGAAGAGCTCGCGTGTGGTCTCCGAGACCAGCGAGAGCAGCCCGTAGAAGAAGACCTCGAACACGAGGAACACCTGGAGCACGGCGTACCGAACCGCGGCTTCGCGCGCCGCCCACCGGGCCAGCGCCACGACGCCCATGCCGAACGCCAGGAACAGCGCGATGTGAACGGCGGTATAGGCGACGACGGCGGCGAAGTCGACGTGCGCCAGGTCGGGCTGCTCCCGCCCGAACAGCAGGACCTGGCCCAGCACGCTGGGCGTCCGAAGCGGATGACCCTGGAGAAGATCGATGACGAAGAACCAGAGCGCGACGCATGCAGCGCCGATCGCGCCGGCGAACGTCCCTTCGTCTCCGGTGGAGAGAGTTGACCGAGGCATGCCCTTCCCTCCCACGTCTCAGGAGGAGCGGCGTCGCCCCGGCGGAAGGCGTCGGGGGACGGCCGGGGCGCACGCCCCGGACGCCGCGACCCCGCGGCCCATTGGTACGGTGGGGAGGGCGCCCGGCGGGCGCAAGGGCGTTACTCGCGGGGTGGCGTCACTTCGCCCGATCTTCGCAGCTCCCGCTCCCGCTCGGCGCGACGTCCCAGGATGAACGCCGCGACGAACCCCACCAGCGCCACGGCGAGAAGGCCCTCGCCGACCCATTCGGTGTAGACCCAGGGGAGCGGGTAGAGCAGCACCAGCATGCCGACCGACACGAGGATCGTGCCGACGGCGCGCAGGACCTCGTCGACGTTCTTCCAGTGGGTGCGGCGGCCCCAGTGCACCGAGGCGATCAGGCCGAGGATGCCGAGCACCAGGATCCCGTACCAGATCAAAATCCAGAAGCGCCGGCCAACGATCACAGCCGACCTCGCGGGGAAGGACCGCTTTGCGGGGAGCGGCCTAGCATACTCAGGGCCGCACGCCTTCACCAGCCCCGCCGGCCGGGCGGCAGCGGGGGCACCCGCACCGTGCCCGGAGCAGCTCGAAGGTGTAGATGCCGGTGTCGTGGCCGTCGCTCCAGCGGATCCGGAGCCCGTACGCGCCCACCAGGCTCAGTGCTTCGGGCCGGACGTCGGCCGCGACCGCCTCCGGCCGGAGCAGGCGCCGTCCGGTCATCTCCTCCACGCACGCGGCGCAGGGGCACGCGAGCCGGAGCTCGCGGGACGGGTAGAGCCAGGCGTGGCCCGCGGCGTCCCACTCGACGAGGACGCCCCCGGGCTCGCGCGCAATCGACTTGGGGATGGGCGGAAGGGGCACGCCCGTAACCTATCAGCGCGCGTGGCCCCCGGGGGCACGCCCGGCGCCGCCCAGGCTGTTACATTCCCGGACCGACCAATCCCTTCGACGCCATGAACGCTCCCAATCCCTTCGGCACACGCGGCCCGCTCCGGCTCGGCTCGGAGACCGCCGTCGTCTATCGCCTCCGCGAGCTCGCCCGCCAGGGGCTCGCCGATCTCGACCGCCTCCCCTTCTCGATCCGCGTGCTGCTGGAGAACGCGCTCCGCCACGCCGGGCGCGGGTTCGTCTCCGACGCGCACGTGCGCGCGCTGGCCGGGTGGGCCCCGGCGGGCGGGCCGCGCGGGGAGATCCCCTTCATGCCCGCGCGGGTCGTGCTGCAGGACTTCACCGGCGTGCCGTGCGTGGTGGACCTCGCGGCCATGCGGGATGCGATGGCGCGGATGAAGGGCGACCCCGATCTGATCAACCCGGTCGTGCCCTGCGACCTGGTGATCGACCACTCGGTGCAGGTGGACTACTACGGCACCAGCGAGGCGTTCCAGCGCAACGTGGACCTCGAGTTCGAGCGGAACCGGGAACGCTACCAGCTGCTCAAGTTCGCGCAACGCGCGTTCCGCAACTTCAGCGTGGTGCCGCCGGGCACGGGGATCGTGCACCAAGTCAACCTGGAATATCTGGCGCCGGCCGTGCAGCTGCGCCCGCAGCACGGCGAGCTCACCGCCTATCCCGACACGCTCGTCGGGACCGATTCCCACACCACGATGATCAACGGCCTCGGCGTGCTGGGCTGGGGCGTGGGAGGGATCGAGGCCGAAGCCGTCATGCTGGGCCAGCCCTACTTCATGCTGATCCCCGACGTCGTCGGCATGAAGCTCACCGGCCAGCTGCCGCTCGGCACCACCGCCACCGACCTGGTCCTCGCCGTGACGCAGATCCTCCGGAAGCGGGGCGTGGTCGACAAGTTCGTGGAGTTCTTCGGACCCGGCCTTTCCTCGCTGGGCCTGGCCGACCGGGCGACCATCGCCAACATGGCGCCCGAGTACGGGGCCACCATGGGCTTCTTCCCGGTGGACGCGGAGACGCTTCGCTACCTCGAGCGGACCGGTCGCGACCCATCCGTCGTGGACCGGGTCGAGCGCTACTGCAAGGAGCAGGATCTCTTCCGCACCGACGCGACGCCGGACCCGGCCTTTACCGACACGCTCGTGCTGGATCTGGCGACGATCGTGCCGGCGCTGGCCGGCCCCCGGCGACCCCAGGACCTCGTGCCCCTCACCGGGCTCAGGCGGAATTTCCAGGTCTCGCTGCCCGACCTCCTCACCCCGGCCGCGCCGGCGGCCCGGCACGAGGTGGCTCAGGTGAACTACTCCCGCTGGGTCAACGAAGGGGGCGGCGGGACCATGGCCGTGGCGGACAGTCCGCCGGTGGCCCACACGACCGTGAATGGCGAGCCGTGCGAGCTGCACGACGGCTCGGTGGTCATCGCCGCGATTACCAGCTGCACCAACACCTCGAATCCCTCGGTGATGATCGGGGCCGGCCTGCTGGCCAAGAAGGCGGTGGAGAAGGGCCTGACGACCCGCCCCTGGGTCAAGACCAGTCTCGCGCCGGGCTCGCGGGTGGTGACGGAGTACCTCAAGGGATCCGGGCTCTTGCCCTACCTCGAGCGGCTCCGGTTCAACGTGGTCGGCTATGGCTGCACTACCTGCATCGGCAACTCGGGCCCGCTGCCCGAGCCGATCGCCCAGGCCATCGACGAGCACGCGCTCGTGGCGGCCGCAGTGCTCTCGGGCAACCGGAACTTCGAAGCGCGGGTTCACCCTCAGGTGCGCGCGAACTACCTCGCGTCGCCGTTGCTGGTCGTGGCGTTCGCGCTCGCCGGACGGGTGGATATCGACCTCGACCGGGATCCCCTGGGCACGGGCGCGGACGGGAAGGCAGTCTACCTCAAGGACATCTGGCCGAGTCCGCAGGAGCTGGCCGACGCCATGGCCGCGTCACTCAAGCCGCAGCTCTTCCGCGAGCGCTACGCCTCGGTGTTCGAGGGAGACCCGGTCTGGCAGGCGCTGGCCGTGCCGCCGGGGAGCCGCTACGCCTGGGATCAGCGGAGCACGTACGTCCAGGAGCCGCCGTTCTTCCAGAACCTTCCGCCGGAGCCGCCGCCGCTCCAGGATATCCGCGGCGCGCGGGTGCTGGCCGTCCTCGGTGATTCGGTCACGACCGATCACATCTCGCCCGCGGGCTCGATCCCCAAGAACGGCCCCGCCGCCCGATACCTGCTGGAGCACGCGGTGGCGCAGCCCGACTGGAACACGTTCGGCGCGCGGCGCGGGAATCACGAGGTGATGATGCGGGGGACGTTCGGCAACGTGCGGATCAAGAACGCCCTGGTGCCGGACAAGGAGGGGAACTGGACGCTGCACTTCCCCACCGGCGAGGTGATCTCGATCTACGACGCCGCGATGCGCTACATCGGCGCGGGCACGCCGCTGGTCATCCTCACCGGCAAGGAGTACGGCACCGGCTCGAGCCGGGACTGGGCCGCCAAGGGCCCCGCGCTCCTCGGCGTGAAGGCCGTGATCGCCGAGAGCTACGAGCGCATCCACCGGAGCAATCTGGTAGGCATGGGCGTGCTGCCGCTCGCCTACGAGGCGGGCAGCGACCGCAAGACCCTCGGTCTCACCGGGCGGGAGATGTTCGACATCGCCGGCATCGCGGCCGGGCTCGCGCCGGGCGGGCGGGTGCAGGTGACGGCCACGGACGACGCGGGCAAGAAGACGACGTTTGCTGCGGTGGTGCGGCTCAACTCGCCGGTGGAGCTGGACTACTACCGGCATGGCGGCATTCTCCAGCGGGTGCTGCGGCAGTTCGTGCGCGAGGGCCTCAAGGCCTGAGCGCAGCCTTGGAGCCGCAACTGCAACTGCAAACCACAGAGGCACGGAGCCACGGAGACAGCACGGAGAAGAACAGAAGCAAGAAACACGTTGAATACTCTGTGCCGTCTCTGTATCCTCCGTGCTTCTGTGGTTCGCAGTTGTTTGCGAGAGGCCACAGAAAGACAAAGCCCTCCGGTGCACCCGGAGGGCTTTGTCGCTCGATGGGGTGGCGACTTTACGCCACGAGGTCCCGCAGCCGGTCGCCGGTCTCGCCTTCGCGCAGGCGGAGCAGCGCCCGGTCGCGCAGCTGGCGGATGCGCTCGCGGGTGACGCCCATCATCCGCCCGATCTCCTCGAGCGTGCGGCTGTTGCCGTCGTCCAGCCCGAAGTACAGCCGGAGCACCTTGGCGTCTCTCGGCGGCAGCGAGGCCAGCGCGGTTTCGATGTCGCGCGTCTGGCTGTTGGCCAGGGCCGACGTGTCCGTGCTCTCCTGCTCCCCGCTGGTGAAGCGCTCGATCCGCTCGTTGCCCTCGCCGTCCCGGGTGGGGTGGTCGAGCCGGACCGCTTCGGAGTTGAGCGCGCTGAGTGAGCGCACCGCCTCGACCGTGAGGCCGGTGGCGCGGGCCAGCTCCTCGGTGGTGGGCATGCGGCCCAGCCGATCCTTGAGCAGCGTGGTGGTACGGCCGAGCCGGCTCAGGTCCGCCGTGCGGTTGAGCGGGACGCGTACCGGGCGGCCGTGACGGGCGATGGCCGCCTGCACCGCCTGGCGGATCCACCAGACGGCGTAGGAGATGAACTTGACGCCGCGATCCGGATCGAACTTCCGCGCGGCGGTCATCAGGCCGAGGTTCCCCTCGCCGATCAGGTCGACGAGCGGCACACCCCGATTCTGGAATTTCTTGGCCACCGAGACGACGAACCGCACGTTGTGGCGCGCGAGGCGTTCCTGCGCGACGATGCTGCCCTTGAAGGCCTTCCGGGCGAGCTCCATCTCCTCGTCACGATTGAGGAGCGGGACACGGCTGATTTCGTCGAGATAGAGGTCGAGACTCTCCCTGCCTTCGTCCACTGCACGAGCGATCTGGGCCGGCCGGACCGGGCGCCGCTTGGCACGTGGCTTCACACTCACTCTTGGAACCTCCTGTGGGGGCTGGACCCAACGGCAAGGATCCCAAGCGGGGGGCGCATCATATTCAGACAGTGAAGCTAATAGCTAACACGCGAAAAATCAATAGTTTAGCGTAAGCCACTGTGCCGATGGTATTTGCACAAGTTTCCCACATGGCCCCAACAGGCCAACCATCTGTCCCGACAGCTGTTAGCGTTGGGGCCAAGCTGGCGCGCGATGCCTCCTTGACCAACCGCCAGCCGCGTGAAGATTAGTCGGCGTCTTTCCCGCAGCCCCGGAGCCTCGGATGCGAATCGCAGTCCCGAAGGAGAGTACGCCGCGCGAGCAGCGCGTCGCGCTCGTTCCTGAGTCGTGCAAGAAGCTGATCCAGGCCGGGTACGACATTGCCATCGAGGCCGGAGCCGGCGTGTCCGCGGGATTCGCGGACGCCGCGTACCAGGAGCTGGGCGCGACGGTCGCGGCCGATCCGGCGGCGCTGCTCGGCTCCGCCGACCTTGTGCTCAAGGTCAACGCCCCCGCGCTCGCGGCGGCCGGTCGGGACGAGACCGGGTGGATGCGGCCCGGCACGATCTACGTCGGCTCGCTCATGCCGCTCCGGAACCTCGACGCGGTGCGAGCCCTCGCGGCCGCGAAGATCACGGCGTTCGCGACCGACGCCATCCCCCGCACCACGCGGGCGCAGTCCATGGATACGCTCTCCTCCATGGCAAACATCTCGGGCTACAAGGGCGTGCTCCTCGCGGCCGCCGATCTGCCCAAGTACTTCCCCATGCTCATGACGGCGGCCGGCATGGTGCCCCCGGCCAAGGTGTTCGTGATCGGCGCCGCCGTGGCCGGCCTCCAGGCGATCGCGACCGCCCGCAGGCTGGGCGCCAACGTCGTGGCCACGGACGTCCGCCCCGAGGTG
>DASWAI010000120.1:0-17799 GCA_036391215.1 Gemmatimonadales bacterium | reverse complement strand
TCGTCGTCGGAGAAGTTCCGCCCGATCCCCACGCGCTGATCGGTGAAGTTCTCCAGCGGATTGGCGGTGCGGAGCGCGAGGCTCGACACCTGGGTGTACCAGGCGTGCCACCCCAGCGTCTCGCCCAGAGCTCCGTAGCCGGCGATGGTGAAACCCCAGCGGTCCTGCTTCTGGTTCCGCTTGTTGAACCAGAAGTCGTCCAGCGCCCCCTGCACCTGGAGCGTGGTCCGCCGTCCCACCCGCCACGTGGCGTCCATCCCGATCATGACGTTGCTGCCGGTGTCGGCGATGCCGAACGAGTTGGCCAGCACACTCGGCGAGAGCGGGTTGGCGAACGGCGTCTCCAGCGTGCGGCCCACGCCCTGGATGAGCGTGGACTCCCAGAGCGCGAGCCGGAACCGGTGGCTCAGCCGCGCCTCGAGCCGGTGCACGAAGTAGTACCGGTTGACCGATTGGCCGACGCTGTCGGTCTCAGGCCTGAGGTCGGAGGCCAGTGCGCTGAGCCGCACGTCCTTCGTGCCCAGCTCCAGCTCCAGTCCCTGGCGCTCGAAGGACACGTCGCTGAGCGGAATGCCCGGCAGCCCGACGGGCCCCCAGTTCCGCTGGAGCTGCCCGTACGTCAGCGAGCCGTACTTGAACTGGGCGCTGAGGTACCCTTCGATGAGCCGGCCGGTGACGTTCTTCTGCGCCGTGTTGGGCCAGTCGGGATTGCCGATCAGGCTGGGCTCGAGCGACGCTCGGGTGGCCCCGGCGATCGGCCCCAGCACGCCCCGGAGCGCCAGGTCGCCGTACGGATTGGCCGTCCCCGGTCCGCCGAGGTGCAGCGGGTCACGCCGCTTCTGGGTGTAGGCCTCGCCGCCCACCCGCGCCTCCACGCCCCACCACGCCTCCGCGGCCCCCAGGTCCGCGGCCAGGCTCTCGTGCAGCCGGTGGATCACCGCGCCGCCCGGTGCCCCCGGCGCCGTGTCGGCGGCGGACAGCACGCGCACGGCGTCGCCGAGGCGGAACGGCCGGATCATCGGCGACGGATCGTCCAGGTCGCCGCGCGCGATGAGATGCTCGAGCAGGGGAAGACGGGGGTCGTCGAGCGGGAGATAGGGCGAGGCCTGCGCCGCCGCGGACGTCGCGACCGCCAGGGAAACCAGCGCTGCGCCCACGAACGCGCGCATGTCGGAGGGCATGGGCGCGAAAGCTAAGCACGGGGGCTCCGGCGCGCACGACGGACGCGAGCCCTGCGCTATATTGAGCGCTGCCGCGCGGGATTTCGATGCCGGCCCGACGCTCCCGACAGGATAGAATGACGGCGAAACAGGACAACCTCGATCCGCAAACCCGGGACCTCGCCCGTTTCGCGGCCGCCATCGCCCAGGGCTACGAGCCGGAGCTGCGCGAGCGGGTCGCCCCGCTCCGGAGCTCCCAGGTGCCGGTGCAATGGGTCGAGGAGCTGCTGCTGCAGTCGGTGCTGATGTGTGGGTATCCGCGCACCCTGGTGGCCTTCATGGTCTGGCGCAAGTTCGGCGGCGTTCCGGCGCCGCAGGACGATCCCGACGCGCAGTACGCCAACGTCGAGGCCTGGAGCAGGCGCGGCGAGGAGACTTGCGCCACGATCTACGGCGACAACTACGCCAAGCTGCGGGACAGCGTTCGCGCGCTCCATCCCGCCATGGACACCTGGATGATCACGGAGGGGTACGGCCGAACGCTGTCCCGCCCGGGGCTGGACCTCACCCGGCGCGAGCTGTGCACGGTGGTCCAGACGGCGGTACTGGAGACGCCGCGCCAGCTGCACTCCCACCTGCGCGGCGCGCTCAACGCCGGCGCCACCTTCGGCCAGATCGAAGGCGTGCTCTCCATCGTGAATCCGCTCCTCTCCTTCGACCAGTGGAAGAAGGTCAAGGAGCTCTGGAAAACCGTGCGAGAGGGGTGGGGTCCGGGCCAGTGATGTTCGTCGATCGCGTGGTCGTCCGGGTCGCGGCGGGCACCGGTGGCTCCGGTGCCTCTTCGTTCGCCCGGTTCAAGTACAAGCCCAAGGGCGGCCCCGACGGCGGCGACGGGGGCAAGGGCGGGAGCGTCTTCATCCGGGGAGACGCCAACCTCGCCACCCTCCTCGACTACCGCTACCACAACGTGTGGAAGGCGGAGCGGGGCGAGCACGGCAAGGGCAAGACCCAGACCGGTAGCTCCGCCGAGGACATCTACCTGCCGGTGCCGCCGGGGACCGAAGTGCGGGACACGGCCACCGGTGCCCTGCTGGGCGAGATCCTCCGCGCGGGCGATACCCTGCTGGTCGCCCGGGGCGGTCGCGGCGGCCGGGGAAACGCCCGCTTCGCCACGCCCACCCACCAGGCCCCGCGCGAGTGGGAGCCCGGCGAGGAGGGCCAGGAGCGGGAGCTCGAGCTGGTCCTCAAGCTCATCGCCGACGTCGGCCTCGTGGGCGAGCCCAACGCGGGCAAGAGCACGCTGCTCTCCGTCATATCGGCCGCCCGCCCCAAGATCGCGGACTACCCGTTCACCACGCTCGAGCCCAACCTCGGCGTGGTGGGCCTCTCGGAGGGACGGTCGTTTGTCGTGGCGGACATCCCCGGCATCATCGAGGGCGCCCACGCGGGCAAGGGACTCGGTCTCCGCTTCCTCCAGCACGTCGAGCGTACCCGCGTGCTCGCCTTCCTCGTGCCGCTCGACGCGCCGGATCTCCAGGCGGCCTACGACCGGTTGCGGAACGAGATCCGCCTCCACAGCGAGGCGCTCTATGCCAAGCCCCACCTCGCGGTGCTGACCAAGCGGGATCTGCTCCCCGCCGACGCCGTCCTGCCGGCGCTCAATGCACCGGACGCCGCGGAGCAGCTCGCCGTCTCGAGTGCGTCGGGCGCGGGGATCGAGCAGCTCGAAGAAAGGCTCTGGACTTTCGTGCAGGCCGCCAGGGCGGCGGAACCAGCCGGGCAGGACGCGTGGACCGGGAGCGAGTCGCCTACCTCGCTCTAGCCCTGACCCCCGGCGTTGGCGCCGCCCGGCTCGCCACGCTGATCTCGGCCTGCGGCACCCCACTCGGCGCTTTTTCGGGGCCGCTCGCATTTTTGCGCGCTTTGCCCGGGTTGTCGCCCGCCGCCGCCACCGCCGTCACCCGGCAGCGCCTCGCCGACGGCGAGCGCGTGCTCGAGGCGCTCGAGCGGCTCGGCGCCGTGGCGCTCTTGCCGGCCGACCGCGGCTTCCCCCGGCAGCTCCGCGAGATCCCCGAGCCGCCCCCGCTGCTCTTCGCCCAGGGAGATCTCGCGTTGCTCGGCCGGCCGATGCTCGCCGTCGTGGGAAGCCGCAACCACACGGCCTACGGCGCCACGGTCTGCCGGCTCGTCGCCGGGGCGGCGGCGGAGGCCGGCCTCGTGGTGGTGAGCGGGATGGCGCGGGGGCTCGATGCCGTCGCCCACCGGGCCGCGCTCGATGCCGCGGGCGGCACCGTCGGTCTCCTCGGCAACGGGCTCGGGGTGATCTATCCCGCCGCCAACCGCGCGCTGTACGACGCCGTCGCCGAGCGCGGGCTTCTCCTCACCGAGTTCCCGCCCGGCGAGCGGCCGCATGCGGGGAGCTTCCCCCGGCGGAACCGCCTGATCAGCGGCCTGGCCCGGGCAACGGTCGTCATCGAGGCGGCCACCGGATCGGGCGCGCTCATCACGGCCGATTGCGCGCTGGAGCAGGGGCGGGAGGTCCTCGCCGTGCCCGGCCCCATTACCAGCCCGACCTCCGCCGGCGCCAACCGCCTGATCCGCGACGGCGCCACGCCCCTGCTCGACCCGATCGACCTGTTTCAGCACTACCCGGAGGTCGCCGGTGTGGGGCCGGGGATGGACTGGAGCGCGCGGCCGGCGCCGGCGGAAGCCAGCCTCGATGCGGGAGCCCGGGCCCTGGTCCAGGCGCTGGGCGCGGACTTGGTCCACGTGGATGCGCTGGCCGAACGGCTGTCGCGCCCCGCCGGCGAGCTGCTGGGCCGGCTCTGCGCGCTCGAGCTCGCGGGCCTCGTCGAGCAGCGGGCCGGCGGATTCTTCCGTCGGGTATAGGGGCATATTTCCCGTCGTGCATCTCTACTTCCATGTCCCCTTCTGCGCCCGGCGCTGCAGCTACTGCGACTTTGCCATCGCCGTGCGCCGGGAAACGCCGTCCCGCGAGTACGTCGAGGCGGTCCTGCACGAGTGGACCTCGTGGCTCGGGCATCCGGTGTGGGCGGACGCGCCGGGCGTGCGGACGATCTACTTCGGCGGCGGCACGCCATCCCGCCTGGCGCCGGGCGGGATCGCGGCCATCCTCGACCGGATCCGCACGGACCGTCCGGTGGATCCCGAGGCGGAAATCACGCTCGAGGCCAATCCCGACGACGTGACGCCGGCGGCGGCCGGGGCCTGGCGGGCGGCGGGCGTGACGCGGCTTTCCATTGGGGCGCAGTCGTTCTCGGCTGAAGCGCTCGCGTGGATGCACCGCACGCACGACCCCGAGGCAATCGCCCGGGCGGTGGCCGTCGCGCGCGCGGCCGGCCTGGCCGAGGTCTCGCTGGATCTCATCTTCGCGTTGCCCGCCGACGTGCGGCGGAGCTGGGAGGAGGATCTCGAGCGGGCCCTGGCGCTCGCGCCCGACCACGTATCGCTCTATGGCCTGACCACCGAGCCCCGGACGCCGCTGGCCCGGTGGACGGCCGGCGGGCGCGTTCTTCCGGCGGACGATGCGCGCTACGCCGCCGAATACCTTCTGGCCCACCAGCGCCTGGAGGCGGCAGGCTTCGAGCACTACGAAGTCTCCAACGCGGCCCGGCCGGGCCGCCGGGCGCGCCACAACTCCGCGTACTGGCGGCGGGCGCCCTACATCGGGCTCGGGCCGTCGGCCCACAGCGGGTTCGGCAACCGGCGCCGCTGGAACGTGCGCGAATGGGCCGCGTACGAGCGCGCCCTCCATGCCGGGGAGGGGTGGCAGGCCGGAGAGGAGGTGCTGGATCCCGACGCCGTCCGACTGGAGGAGGCCTACCTGGGCCTCCGGACGCTGGAAGGGCTGCCCCGGGGCTCGGTTTCCGAGCGGCGCGCGTCCGAATGGGTGAGCCAGGGATGGGCCCGGGTCGAGCCCGACCGGCTGGTCCTCACGGTGGAGGGCTGGCTCCGGCTGGACGCGCTGGTGGCCGCGCTCTAGCCGCCCCCTCCGGCCGAGCGGCCCGGGGAGACGTTCCCGGGGCCGTCCGCCCTGTCTAGATTTCCGACATGACCCCGTCGGACCAGCTCTCGGAGCGCGAGTTGCGCGTGCTCGAGGCCGTCGTGCAGACGTACATCGAGACCGCCGAGCCGGCCGGGAGCCAGACCATCGCCCGGCGGTTCGGGCTGGGCGTGTCCCCCGCCACGATCCGCAACGCGATGAGCGAGCTGGAGGAGAAGGGCTATCTCTTCCACCCCCACACCTCCGCCGGCCGGGTGCCGACCGACCGGGCCTACCGGTTGTATGTGGACGGGTTGATCCAGCTCGCGCCGCCGTCGGCGGAGGCGGCGCTCCGGCTCAGCGCGGAAGTCCGCGGCGCCCGGAGCACGCTGGAGGAGATCCTGCACCGGGCGGCCCAGGTGCTGGGCGTGCTCACGCAGGAGCTGGGCGTCGCGGTGGCGCCCGCGTTCGACGAGCTGGTGCTGGAGCGGCTCGAGCTGCTCCCCGTTGCAGCCGAGCGCCTGCTGCTCGTCTTCAACCTCCGGAGCGGCGTCGTCCGGACGATCTTCGTCCAGGTGCCAAGCAATCTGCCGGCCGAGTCGGTGCACCAGGTGGCCCAGGTGCTGAACGAGCGGCTCGCCGGGCTCACGCTGCAGCAGATCCGGCAGACGCTGGTCGAGCGGCTCCGCGACGCCAACCCCGCGCCCGGAGGCCGGGAGCTGCTGAACATCTTCATCGCCGAGCGCGACGACATCTTCGATCTGTCGGGCGAGGCCACGACGGTGGTGCTGAGCAGCGCGCAGATGCTCGCCGACCAGCCCGAGTTCTCCTCGAACATGGGCATGCGGGGGCTGCTCGAGCTGACCGAGCGCCGCGACCTGCTGCGCCGGGCGCTCGAGGCGCGGCGCGAGGCCGGGCTGTCGATCACGATCGGGGGCGAGAACCGCGACCCCCGGCTCAGCAACTTCACGTTGGTCACCTCCTCCTATCAGGCGGGCGACCTGCGGGGCGTGATCGGCGTGATGGGCCCGACGCGCATGCCGTACGAGAAGATCATCGGGCTGGTGGACCACACGAGCCGACTGGTGGAGGACCTGCTGGAGTGACCGAATTCTACGAGCTGCTCGGGGTGGCGCGCACGGCGACGGAGGCCGAGATCAAGAAGGCCTACCGCAAGCTCGCCATGGAGTACCACCCCGATCGCAACTCCTCGCCCGACGCCGAGGCCAGGTTCAAGGAGATCACGGAGGCCTATGAGGTCCTCCGCGATCCGCAGAAGCGCGCGGCGTACGACAGGTACGGCAAGGCGGGCGTGGCCGGCGGCGGCAGCGGCGGGTTCGGCTACCATCACGTGGATCTGTCCGAGGCGCTCGAGATCTTCATGCGCGACTTCGGCGGGCTCGGCGGCCTGGAGTCCATCTTCGGCGGGGCCCGGGCGCAGGCGGAGTCGCGCCGGGGCCAGGACATCCGGGTCACGGTTCGGCTCACGCTCACCGAGGTGGCGACGGGGGTGAAGCGGAACGTCCGGCTCAAGACGCTCGACCGCTGCGAGCACTGCGCCGGGAGCGGAGCCCGGC
Organism: Gemmatimonadales bacterium; assembly: GCA_036391215.1. Lineage (GTDB taxonomy): Bacteria > Gemmatimonadota > Gemmatimonadetes > Gemmatimonadales > GWC2-71-9 > DASQPE01. Next base: position 11,059 of record DASWAI010000120.1, on the reverse strand, counting down.
CGGGCACCAAGCCCTCGCCCTGCACCACGTGCGGCGGGAGCGGCGAGGTGCGGCGCGCCGCCCGGAGCATGTTCGGGCAGTTCGTCTCGGTGTCGCCCTGTCCCACCTGCGCGGGCGAGGGCATGGTCGTGCTCGAGCCCTGCGAGGTTTGCCGCGGCGACGGACGGGTCCGCGGCGAGCGCACCGTGGCCGTGGAGATTCCGCCGGGCGTCGCCGCGAACAACTACCTGACGCTCCGCGGGCAGGGAGCGGCGGGTCCCCGGAACGGGCCCAACGGCGATCTCCTCGTGATGCTCGACATCAAGGAGGACGACCGGTTCGTGCGCCAGGGCAATGACCTGGTCTACGAGCTCCTGCTCTCCTTCTCTCAGTCCGCGCTGGGCGGCGAGTTCCACGTCCCCACGCCATACGGCGAGGAGCGGGTGCGGGTCCCGGCGGGCACGCAGACCGACACCGTGCTGCGGCTCAAGGGCAAGGGGCTCCCGGCGCTCGGCCAGCACGCCACCGGCGACCTCATGATCCGCGTCCACGTCTGGACTCCCGAGAAGTTGACCGAGGAGCAGGAGCGGCTTTTCCGCGAGCTGGCCAAGCTCGAGGGCGAGCCGCCGCGGCGGTCTCCCGGCTTCTGGTCCAAGCTCAAGGAAGCGCTCGGCGCATGACCTGGTGGGCCGTCGACGTGCGAACCACCCCCGAGCGACGGGACTGGGTCGGCGCGTGGCTCGTGGCGCACACCGGCCACGCGGTCGAAGAGCGGGACGACGGCTCGCTGGTGACGTTCGCCGAGGACGAGGTCGCCGCCGAGCGGCTCGAGGCCGCGCTCGCGGCCGAAGCGCCGGTCGAGACCGCGCGCCGGGCGCTGGACGCGACGGACTGGAGCACCCGCTGGCGTGACGGGCTCGGCCCGCGACGGATCGGCCGGCTCACCGTGACGCCGTCGTGGGTATCTGCCGACCGGACCGACCCCGTCGTCGTCATCGACCCGGAGACGGCGTTCGGCAGCGGCGAGCACGGCTCCACCCGCGGGGCGCTGGCCCTGGTGGAGCGTTACCTCCGGCCGGGAGACCGGGTGCTCGACCTGGGCAGCGGCAGCGGGATCGTCGCGATCGCCGCCGCAGTGCTTGGCGCGGCCCGCGCCACCGGCATCGAGATGGACGCGGAGGCCAACGAGGTCGCCGCGCGCAACGCGGACCGGAACGGCGTCGCGGACCGGGTGACGTTCCTCGAGGGCGATGCCGCCGATCTCGCGCCGCTGCTCGGGCCCTGCGAGCTGCTCGTCTCCAACATCCTTCGGAGCGTGAACACCCGGCTCCTCCCGGCGATCGCCGCGGCGCTCGTCCCGGGCGGGCTGGCCGTGTTCGCCGGCATGGAGGAGCCGGAGGCCGAGGTGTTCCGCCCCGTGCTCACTCGGGCCGGGTTCACGCCGGTAGGCGAGACGGTGGACGCCGGCTGGTGGGCGGTGGCGGCCCGGCGGGGATGATCTCCGTGCTGGTGCCGCCCGGCGGGATGGCGCCCGGCGACGTCGTGCCCCTTCCGCCGGCCGAGGCGCACCATCTGCGCGTGCGGCGAGCGGGCGAGGCCGTGATGGTGGGTCTTCGCGACGGCCAGGGCTTGGTGGGAAACGGCCTGCTGCGCGGCGAGGGCGACGCGCTCGAGGTGCTCGTGGAGCGGGCGGAGCGCCTGCCGCCGCCCGCGCCGCTCCGGCTGGCGGTGGGCGCGGGCGACCGGGACCGTTTCGGCTGGCTGGTGGAGAAGGCCACCGAGCTGGGCGTTACCGAGATCATTCCACTCGAGAGCGAGCGTACCGCCGGCGTCGCGTCCCGCGTGCGCGACGCCCAGGTCGAGCGGCTGCGCCGCCGCGCGCTGGAGGCGGTGAAGCAGTGCGGCGCCGCGTGGGCGCCCGTGGTGCACGAGGCCACGTCGCTCGCTACATTCCTGACGTGCCCTCCCGACGGGCTCCGCTGGCTGGCGGATGCCGGCGGCGAGCTGCTGCCGCCCGGCTTCGGGGCCGGCGCGCTCACCGTGCTGGTGGGGCCCGAGGGCGGCTTCAGCGGCGCGGAGCTGAGCGCGATTCGCGCGGCCGGTTTCCGGCCGGTTCGATTCGGCGCGCAGGTTCTCAGGTTCGAGACGGCGGCACTCGCCGCCGCCGCGTGCGCGGCGGCGGCGCGGCCCGGAGGAGCGCATGGCTGACTGCATCTTCTGCGGCATCGCGAAGGGGACGATCGACACGACCGTGGTCAAGCGGGCGCCCGGGCTCCTGGCGTTCCGGGACGTCCAGCCCGTGGCGCCCACCCACGTGCTCGTGATCACGGTGGAGCACCTGAGCGCCGTCCGGGACGCCAAAGGCGAGGCGGGGCAGGCGCTGCTCGGCCGGCTGCTGGCATTCGCGGCCGAGGTGGCGGCCGACCTCGGGCTCGACGCGGGGGGATACCGGCTCGTGGCGAACACCGGGAAGGATGGCGGGCAGACGGTGGACCACCTGCATCTGCACCTCTTGGGCGGGCGCCGGATGACATGGCCGCCCGGATAGCCCTGCACTTCCACCAACCCCCGTCGCCGTCTAGATTTACACGCCTCAGCCAACGACCGCCCAGCCTGGGCGCGAGAGGGGTGAACTCACCAGCATGTCCGAAGTGATCATCCACGACGACGAGAGCTTCGAGCGGGCGCTCAAGCGCTTCAAGAAAAAGTGCGAAAAGGCGGGCATCCTGTCCGACCTGAGAAAGCACCGGCACTACGAGAAGCCGAGCGAAAAGAGGAAGCGGAAGGCGAGCGCCGCCGTTCGGAAAACCCGCCGCGGACCCCGGATCCCCCGTGTCTGATCTCGCCCTTTCCTTGCGGGCCGCTCTCAACGCGGCCCGCAAGTCACAAGACAAGGCCCGCGCGCTCGTCCTCGGCACCATTCTCGCCAACCTGAAGAACCGCGAGCTGGAGCTGGGCCGGACTCCGACGGACGACGAGGTCGTCGAGGTCATCCGCAAGGGGATCAAGCTTCGCCGGGAAGCGGCGGAGCAGTTCTCCGCCGCCCAGCGGGCCGACCTCGCCGACGTGGAGCGGAACCAGATCAAGGTGCTGGAGGAGTTTCTGCCGCCGGCGGTGGATCCGGCGGAGATCCGGGCCGCGGCCCGCGCGGCCATCGCGGCGGGCGCGAAGGACCTCGGCCGGGTGATGAGCGCGGTGATGCCGAAGTTCAAGGGACGCGCGGACGGCAAGCTGGTCAACGAGATCGTGCGCGAGGAGCTGCAGGCGGGATGACGTTGGGGGAGGTGGAGGTCCAAACGTCTTCGGGCGGGGTGCCGGTGCAGGCGAGCACCGGCACCCCGCTGCCGTTGCCGGACCCGGGCACCGCGGAGGCCCTGGAGACGATCGAGCTCGGCGCGGTGCTCGACCGCGTGGCCGAAGGCGCGGCCGGCCCGCTCGGCGCCGCGCGGGTACGCGCCCGCCGGCCCACTGACGACGTCGCCTGGATCCGCACCGAGCTCGCGCGCGTGGGCGAGGTCGCCGGCCTGTTCCGGCGCCGCGACGGCCTGCTGGCCGAGCCGGTGCCGGACGTGTCCCGCGCCCTGGCGCGGCTCCGCATCGAGGGGAGCGTCCTCGAGGGGGCGGAGCTCGCGGGCATCCACCGCGCGCTCGTCGCCGCGCGGGCGGTGCAGGCCGACCTCGCCCGCGTAGCGCCCGAGGCGCCCCGCGCGGCGGAGCTGCTGCGCCCGCTGTCGGAAAAGGGCCTCGAGCGCCGGCTGGAGCAGTCGGTCGATCCCGACGGCAACCTCCTCGACACCGCGAGCCCCCGTCTGGCTGCGGCCCGGCGCGAGGTACAGGCCGCGCGGCAGCGGCTCCTCCGGAAGCTGGAAGGACTGCTGCGCGGGCTCGACCCGGCGGCGGCGCCGGCCGGCGCCACGGTCACGGTCCGGGACGGCCGCTACGTGATCCCCGTCCGCCGGGACTCGCGGGCCCGGCCGCCCGGCATCATCCACGGGGAGTCGGGCAGCGCGGGCACGCTCTTCGTGGAGCCGGCCGAGGCGATCGACCTGGGCAACGCGCTGCGCGAGGCGCAGGTGGAGGAGGAGCGGGAGACGCTGCGCGTGCTGCGCGAGCTGACCGCGCTGCTCCGGCCCGCGCTCCCGGTGATCCGTGACGCGATCGACATGGCGGCCGCGGTGGACGATCTCGTCGCGCGGGCGCGCTATGCCGTTGCCGTGGAGGCGGAGGTGCCGGTCGTGGCACCGGCGCCGGCGGCCCTCGTCATCCGGAACGGACGTCATCCGCTGCTGCTTTCCGGGGCCCACCCCGTCGTCCCGTTCGATCTCGATCTGGACCCCGGCGAGCGCACCCTGCTCGTGAGCGGGCCCAACACCGGCGGCAAGACGGTGCTCCTCAAGGCGGTGGCGCTGCTGGCCGCGCTGGCCCAGAGCGGCATCGTGCCGCCGCTGGGCGCCGGCAGCAGCCTGCCCGTCTTCGGGCGGTTCTACGCCGACATCGGCGACCGCCAGTCCATCGCGGCGAGCCTCTCGACCTTCAGCGCGCACGTCGCCATGCTGCGCCGGATCCTCGACGACGCCGACTCGGCGACGTTGGTCCTGCTCGACGAGGTGGGCAGCGGCACCGACCCGACCGAGGGCGGCGCGCTCGCGTCCGCCACGCTCGCCGCGCTGGTCGCCCGGGGCGCGCTGACGCTGGCCACGACCCACCTGGGCGCGCTCAAGAACCTGGCGACGCACACGCCCGGCGTGGTGAACGCGTCGCTCGAGTTCGACGCCGCGACGCTCACGCCGACCTACCGCCTGGCCAAGGGTGTGCCGGGCCGGTCCTACGGACTGGCCATTGCCCGGCGGCTCGGCGTCCGTGCCGACGTGCTGGCGGACGCGGAGGCGCGGATCCCGGCGGTCGAGAAGAGCCTCGACCAGCTGCTCGCCTCGGTGGAGGAGCGGGGCCGCGAGCTCGCGGCCGACCAGGCGGAGCTCGAGGCGCGCCGGCTGGAGGCGGAAGGGCTCGCCGCGCGGCTCGCCGCCCAGGCCGAGTCGCAGGCGGCGCGGGAGGCCGAGCTTCGGAAGCGGGAGAAGGAGGCGGAGCGGCGGGCGCGGGAGCAGGCGCGGGTGTTCCTGCTCGAGGCCCGTGAACGGGTCGAGGCGGCGCTTGCCGCCGCGCGGGCGGCGGCGGACGAGGCGGCCGCGCGCGAGGCGCGCCGGCTGGTGGAGGAGGGCGTCGTGGCCGGCGCGCGGGCGCTCGCGGCAATGGATGAGGAGCCGGCGGCGGCGCCGGGCACCGCGGTCGCGGTGGGGAGCCGCGTGCGCATCGGCTCGGGGAGCGTGGGGGAGGTGGCCGAGATCCGCTCCGACGGGAAGCTCGTCGTGGTGATGGGCGCGGTGCGCGTCGTGGCGGAGCCGGCGACCGTGACCTTGCTTCCCCCGGCGGCGCGCAAGGCCCGGGCCGAGCCGCCGCCGGTCGAGGCCCGCGGCGCCGGCGACGCGGCCTTCGAGATCGATCTGCGCGGCATGACCGGCGACGAGGCGGAAAGCGCCACCGTCGCCGCGGTGGACGCGGCGGTGTTGGCGGAACACCCTTATCTCCGCATCATTCACGGCATGGGAACCGGGGTGCTGCGCGAGCGGGTGCATCGGCTGGTGAAGGCCGACCGCCGGGTCGCCCGGTTCGGCTTCGCTCCCCGCAACCAGGGCGGCACCGGCGTCACCGTCGTGGAGTTCTCCGCGTGAGCATGATTCCGGACGAGGTCATCGAGCAGGTCCGGGACAGCGCGGACCTGGTCGGGCTCATCGGGGAATCCGTCAGCCTCAAGCGCACCGGCTCCGACTACCGGGGCCCCTGCCCGTTTCACGGGGGCAAGGGCCGGAACTTCGCGGTCATTCCCAAGCGCGCGATGTACTACTGCTTCGTCTGCCACGAGTCGGGCGACGTCTTCCGCTGGCTGATGAAGCGCTTCGGCATGGATTATCCGACAGCCGTGCGCGACGTGGCGCGCCGCAGCGGCATCGTGATTCCCGAAAGCCCCGGGCGGAGCGGCCCCGATCCGCTGGAGCCGGTGTACGGTGTGGTCGCCGCGGCGCAGGACTGGTACGCCCGGCAGCTGGTGGACCGGCCCGACGGGCAGGGCGCGCGCGACTACCTGGCGGGCCGGGACATCGCGATCGAGCAGGCGGCGCAGCACGGGCTGGGCTGGGCCCCGCCGGGCGGCGTCTTTCTCGCGGCCATGGCCGAGCTCGGCATCGGCGACGAGGCGCTGCTCGAGGCCGGCCTCGCCGTGCGGCGGGACGACGGCAGCGTCGGGTCGCGGTTCCGCGGGCGCCTGCTCTTTCCCATCCACGAGCTGCGCGGCCGGGTGGTGGGCTTCGGCGGCAGGCTGCTCGGGCCGGGCGAGCCCAAGTACCTCAACTCGCCGGAGAGCGCCGTCTTCCACAAGGGCCGGGTGCTCTACAACCTGCACCAGGCCAAGGGCGCCATCCGCCAGGAGCAGGCGGTCATCCTGGTGGAGGGCTACTTCGACGTGCTGCGGCTGGTGCTGGCCGGGGTGGACCACGTCGTGGCGCCGCTCGGCACCGGGCTCACCTCCGATCAGGCCGCGCTGCTCCGCCGCTTCGCGCCGGCGGCCATCCTGCTCTACGACAGCGACGAGGCCGGGCTCAAGGCCACCTTCCGCGCGGGCGACGAGCTGCTCCGCCACGGCGCCCGGGTGAAGGTGGCGACGCTGCCGCCCGGGGAGGACCCCGACAGCCTGGTCCGCGCGGGCGGCGCCGCCGCGCTGGCGCCGCTGCTCCGCGACGCGGCGGACGTGCTCGAGCGGAAGATCCAGCTGCTGGAGCAGCGGGGCTGGTTCGAGAAGGTGGAGCGGCGGCGCGAGGCGCTGGACAAGCTGCTCCCGACGATCCGCGCCGCGGCCGACCCGGTGATGCGCGAGCTGTACACCAGCCGGGCGGCCGAGCGGGTGGGCGTTCCGCGGGAGGTGGTGGCGGACGAGGCGGCCCGGGGCCCGAGCCTGGCGCCTTCCGGGACCGGCCCCGGCGTCCGCGGCCCGCGCGCGCCCGCGGATGTCCGCCCGGGCGAGCCCGCGCCGGCCGCGCCGCGGACCGCCCGGTTCGGCGCCCGCGCCGAGCGCCAGCTGCTGCGCGCCATGCTGGTCGCGCCCGAGTGGCGCGAGATCGCGCGGCGGGAGCTCCGTCCCGAGCTGCTCGAGGTCCCGGCGCTGCGGGAACTGTACCTGGCGCTCGAGCGGCTTCCCGCCGGCGATCCGGGCACCCAGCTGCCGGAGGCGCTGTCCCCGGACGCCGCAGCCGCCTGGACCGAGCTGCGCGACGGCGCCGCCGGCCTTTCGTCCGAGCAGGCCTCGGAAGACTACGTGTCCGCGCAGCAGACCCTCGCCGCGCGGCCGGAGTATCGCACGATCGTCCGTCTCACCGACCCCACCGAGAAGGCGCGCCGGCTCGCCGAGCTGGACGCGCGCTTCCCGGCGTTCGCGCGCAAGCGGGGTTACGTTCGCTCCGGACAGCAGTCGCGGCGCCGCCAGCCGCACCGCTGATCCCGTCCTCGTCCCGTCACCCAGGAATCGTCGATGCATCCTGACCTGTCGAAGCTGCTGGACCTCCAAGCCAAGGACAACGCGATCGCCGACGTGGACGAGCGGATCGCCGCGCTCGACACCGACGTCGCGGGGCTCGATCGGGAGCTGGAGCGGGCCCGCGGCGCCCGGGACGCGGCCGAGCGGGCCGCCGTCGACGGTGCCCGCCGCCGCGACGAGCTCGAGACGAAGATCGAGACCTACCGGCAGCTCCAGGAGCGCCGGCGCCAGCGGCTCGAGTTCGTGCGGAACCCCAAGGAGGCCTCGACCCTCATGGCGGAGATGGACCTGGCGCGCTCGGTCCTCGCCAAGGAGGAGGGCGACTGGGTCCGCTCGGCGGACACCGTGGAGGCGCTCCGGGGCCGGGTCGGCGAGGAGGAGGGGAAGCTCGGCGCCGTCGAGGCGGAGCAGCAGCCGCGCCGCGCCGAGCTGGCCGAGCGGCGGACGCAGCTCGAGGCCCAGCGGGCCGAGCTGCTCCGCCAGCGGGAGGAGGCCGCGGGGCAGCTCGAGCGCACGCTCCGGACCCGCTACGACCGGCTCCGCCGGGCGCGGGCCACGGCGGTCGTCGTGTCCCTCAGCGGCGACGCGTGCGGCGCCTGCTTCACCGCGGTGCCGCGGAACCGGCGGAGCCAGATCCGGTCGGGTGCCTTGCTCGACAGCTGCGAGGCCTGCGGCGTGATCCTCTACTCGGCCGATTCGTGACCACCCTGTCGGCGCAGCCGCTCCGCTGGGTCGTGGCGCCGCCGCCGGACGACGGCGAGGTCAGCCGCCTGGCCGCCGACCTGCGCCTGCCGGTGGCCCTGGCGGGCATCCTGGTCCAGCGCGGCCACGGGACGCCCGACGCCGCGCGCCGCTTCCTCCGCCCGGATCTGGCCGATCTGTCGGACCCGTTTGCGCTCGCGGGCATGGATCGCGCGGTGGAGGTGATCACGGGGGCCGTACGCCGCGGCGTGCCGATCCTGGTGCACGGCGACTACGACGTGGACGGCCAGTGCGCCTCCGCGCTGCTCACCCGCGCGCTCCGGCTCGCCGGCGCCACGGCCACGGCCTTCGTCCCCCACCGACTCCGCGACGGCTACGACTTCGGCCCCGCCGGCCTGGCCCACGCGCAAGCCGTGGGCGCGGAGCTCATCGTCACCTGCGACTGCGGCATCACGGCGGTGGAGACCGTCGCCGCGGCACGGCGCGCGGGGATCGGCGTGGTCGTGACCGACCACCACCTACCGGGGCCGGTGCTGCCCCGCGCGGACGCCGTGCTGGATCCGCAGCAGGCGGGTGACACCTCGGGGGCGACCGGTCTCTGCGGCACCGGGGTGGCGTTCAAGCTGGTGCAGGCGCTCGTGCCGGCGCTCGGTCTCTCGCCCAACCTCCCGCTTCACCTGCTCGATCTGGTGGCGCTCGCGACCGTCGCGGACGTGGTCCCGCTGGTGGGCGAGAACCGGATCCTGGTGAAGCACGGGCTCAAGCTCCTCGCCGACAGCCGCTGGGCCGGCCTCCGGGCGCTGGTCGAGACCGCCGGGCTCGCCGGGCGGCCCATTCGCGCCGGCCACGTGGGCTTCATCCTGGCCCCGCGGCTGAACGCGGCCGGCCGGATCGGCGACGCGGCGGAAGGCCTGAGCCTCCTCCTCACCGACGACCCGGCGGCGGCGACCGCGATCGCGCGCCGGCTGGACGCGCTGAACGCCGAGCGCCAGCTCATCGACCAGCGGATCCTCGACCAGGCCCTGGAGCAGGTCGAGCGCGGCGACCTCGAGGCGGGCATCGTGCTTGACGGCGACGGGTGGCACCCGGGCGTCGTGGGCATCGTGGCGTCGCGCGTGGTGGAGCGATACGGGCGTCCGACGTTCCTGATCGCGTTCGACGGCGACATCGGGAAGGGCTCGGGCCGGAGCATCTCCCGCTTCGACCTCCACGGCGCGCTCACCGCCTGCGGCGACCTGCTCGAGCGGTTCGGCGGGCACCACATGGCCGCGGGCCTCACGCTCCGGCGGAGCAACCTCGAGGCCTTCCGGGCGCGGTTCACCGAAGTGGCGCGGCAGCGCCTGGCGCCGGACGACCTGGGCCCGGAGCAGCGGGTGGACCTGGAGATCCCGCTGGCCGAGGCCACGGGCGACTTCGAGCGGCTGGCACGCTATCTCGAGCCGTGCGGGGCGGGGAACCCCTCGCCGGTCCTCGGCGTGCGGGGCGTGCGCCTGGCGCGCCGCGCCGTCGTGGGGAGCGGGCATCTCAAGGGGCTGCTGGAGGACGGCGCGTCCCAGCTCGCCGCCATCGGGTTCCAGTGGGCCGACCGCGCCGCCGGGCTGGGCGAGGGCCTCGTGGATGCGGCCTTCCGGCTCGAGACCAACGACTGGCAGGGACTCAGCACGCTCCAGGCGCGCCTCTGCGCGCTCGGTCCGCACACGCCTCGGGCGTGACGTGCGCATCGTCGCGGGACGGTTCGGCGGCCGCCGGCTCGTCGTGCCGAAAGACTCGCGCGTGCGCCCGACCGCGGACCGGGTGCGCGAGGCCTGGATGAGCATTCTCGCGCCCGCGCTGGCCGACGCCCGGGTGGCGGACCTCTACGCGGGCAGCGGGGCGCTGGGGCTGGAGGCGCTCTCCCGCGGCGCCCGCTCCGTGGACTTCGTCGAGCTGGCGCCCGGCCCGCTCGCGGCGCTTCGGGCCAACATCGCGGCGCTCGGCGTGGAGGCGGAGGCGCGGGTCCATCGCGCCGACGCGCTGCGCTTTGCCGGGCGGCTCGAGCCCGGCGCCTACGACGTCGCCCTCGCCGATCCGCCCTACACCACCGACGCCGCGGAGCGGCTGGTGGCGCTCTTCCGCCGGCGCCCCTTCGCGCGCATTCTTTCCGTCGAGCACCGAGCCGACCTCGCCCTGCCCGGAGACGACACCCGCCGGTACGGCGATACCGCCCTCACCTTCTGCCACGCTCCATGATGCGGATCGCGATCTACCCGGGCTCGTTCGATCCCCCCACGCGCGGGCACGAGGACCTCGTGCGCCGAAGCCTGGCCCTCTGCGACCGCCTGATCGTGGCGGTGGCCGTGAACGCGGCCAAGCAGCCCCTGTTCTCGGTGGAGGAGCGGCTCGAGCTGCTCCGAAGCACGGTCGGGGGCGACGCCCGGGTGAGCCTCGAGACGTTCGACGGGCTCCTGGCCGCGTACGCCAAGCGGGTGGGCGCCACGATGGTGGTCCGCGGCCTGCGCGCCGTGAGCGACTTCGAGTACGAGTTCCAGATGGCGCTCATGAACCGGCAGCTGCACCCGTCGCTCGAGACCGTGTTCCTGGTGCCGGCCGTGGACCTGACGTACCTCAGCTCCAGCCTCGTGCGCGAGGTCGCCCGCTTCGGCGGGGACGTCCGCCCGCTGGTGCACCCCGCCGTCGCCGCCGCGCTCGAGCGGCGGTTCGCCCAGTGAGCTTCCGCCAGGACTTGCTGTCCCGCGCCGCCGCCCGCAAGAGCCGCATCGTGCTCGCGGAAGGCGGGGACGAGCGGGTGCGAGC
>DASWAI010000119.1:0-6376 GCA_036391215.1 Gemmatimonadales bacterium | reverse complement strand
TCCTGTTCCACGAAGAGCCGGTGCACCTCGGCGTAGAGCATCTCCTGGGCGGCCTGCCGGAGGTCGGCCTGCGGGCTGATGGTGAGCGGGCGCGGGGTCATGAGGTCCCCGGCCGTGGTGTTCTCGAACAGGACCTCCCGCTCGCGCTTGCCCTCGGCCGTGGCCTCGGCGTCGAGCACGTCGGTGGTCGAGACGACGCCGACCAGCCGCCCGCCGTTATCCACGACCGGGACGCCGCTCACGTGGGTGTCCGCCAGCCGCTGGACGACCTCGGCGACGGTGGCGTCGCTCTGGACCGCGCGGACGGGGGTCTGCATCACGTCGGCGACTCGCATCTGTGCCTCGAAGCTCGGGTTGATCACAAAGTACGGCTCCAAGCCTGAATGAAAGATGAAGATCCCGTGTGGGCGGCTTCAATGGCCCGTGTGGAACGGGCCCCGCGGGTCGATTATCTTGTCGCCTTCACCGCCCCAGCCCCGGCTTGCCCCGGCGCCGCGCCCGCACCCTTTGCCCGTGAGGTTTCGCCACCCGTGACCACTTCCTCGAACGGCTCCGCCCCCGGCTCGACGTCGGCCGACCGGGTGGACACCATCTTCGGCAAGGACGTCTTTTCTCCCACCCTCATGCGGCAGCGGCTCCCCAAGGAAGTCTACCGCAGCCTCATGCGTACGATCGACCATGGGGAGGCGCTGGATCCCCAGGTCGCGGGGGTCGTCGCGGCGACCATGAAGGATTGGGCGATCGAGAACGGGGCGACGCACTTCACGCACTGGTTCCAGCCCCTCACCGGCCTGACCGCCGAGAAGCACGATTCGTTGATCGCGCCGGACGGCCAGGGCGGGGTGGTCTTCAACTTCTCCGGGTCGGACCTCGTCCAGGGCGAGCCCGACGCCTCGAGCTTCCCCTCGGGCGGCCTCCGGGCGACGTTCGAGGCGCGCGGCTACACCGCCTGGGACGCCACCAGCCCCGCGTTCCTGATGCGGAACCAGAGCGTGGTCACGCTGGTCATCCCCACCGCGTTCGTCTCCTGGACCGGCGAGGCGCTCGACACCAAGATCCCGCTGCTCCGGTCGATGGAGGCCCTCTCCAAGCAGGCGCTCCGCATTCTCCGGATCTTCGGGACGGCCGGCGGCGTCTCCCGCGTGTTCACCACGGTCGGGCCGGAGCAGGAATACTTCCTGGTGGACCGGGAGCTCTACTTCAAGCGGCCGGACCTGGTGACCTGTGAGCGGACGGTGTTCGGGGCCAAGCCGCCCAAGGGGCAGCAGCTCGAGGACCACTACTTCGGGAGCATCCCGCCCCGCGTGCTCGCCTACATGGGCGACGTGGAGCGCGAGCTGTACCGCCTGGGCGTGCCGGTCAAGACCCGACACAACGAGGTGGCGCCCGGGCAGTACGAGATCGCGCCGCTGTTCGAGCAGAGCCACATCGCGAGCGACCACCAGATGCTGATGATGGAGACCCTCAAGCGGGTGGCGCCCCGCCACGGGCTGGTGGCCCTGCTGCACGAGAAACCATTCGCTGGCGTGAACGGGTCGGGCAAGCACAACAACTGGTCCATGGCCACCGACACCGGGGCCAACCTGCTGGATCCGCGGGACGACACCCACACGAACCTTGAGTTCCTGGTGTTCCTGTGCGCGGTGATCCGGGCCGTGGACCTCCACGCCGATCTTCTCCGCGCGTCGATCGCCTCGGCGGCTAACGACCACCGCCTGGGGGCCAACGAGGCCCCGCCGGCGATCATCTCGATCTTCCTGGGCGAGATGCTGTCCGACATCCTGGCCCAGATCGAAAAGGGCGTGCCCCGGCGCACGATCCGCGGCGGCACGATGGACCTGGGCGCACGGACGCTGCCCCAGCTGCCGCGTCATTCGGGCGACCGGAACCGCACCTCGCCGTTCGCGTTCACCGGGAACAAGTTCGAGTTCCGGGCGGTGGGCTCAAGCCAGAGCATCGCGTGGCCCAACACCGTACTCAACACGATCGTGGCCGAATCGCTCGACGTGCTCGCGACCGACCTGGAGCGTGCGCTCGGCGCCAAGCCGTCGCCGGCCAAGATCCAGACGACGGTGCTCGGCCTGCTCAAGCGGCTCATCAAGCAGCACAAGCGAGTCATCTTCGACGGCGACAACTACTCGGCCGAATGGCACGAGGAGGCGCGCCGCCGTGGGTTGCCGATGTATCAGGACTCGGTCGACGCCTTCACGGTGCTCAAGGCCAAGAAGAACAGCGATCTCTTCCGGAAGTACGGGGTGCTCAACAAGGCGGAGGTCGACTCGCGGACCCACATCGCGGTGGAGAAGTACGTGAAGCAGCTGGGCATCGAGGCCGAGATCATGATCTCGATCGCCCGAACCCAGATCCTGCCCGCGGCGCTCCGGTACGAGGGCCAGATGGGCGGCGCGGTGGCCGCGGCGCAGGCGGGAGGGGCCGGCACGCCGGCGCAAGCGGCGGCGCTCAAGGAATTCGTGGAGTTGATCAACGAGCTGCAGGAGGCCATCGCCGAACTGGAGCGAGCGGCGGTGCAGCACGACGAGGATCCCCTCCGCCACGCCCAGCAGATCAAGCGGGAGGTCAAGCCGGCGATGAATCGGCTCCGGGCCGCCGTGGATACGCTCGAGAGCCACGTCTCGGCCGATCTGTGGCCGCTGCCGACCTATCGGGAGCTGCTGTTCCTGAAGTGAGAGGTGAGAGGCGAGAGGTAGAAGTGAGAAGGGGGCTCCGTTCGACCACGGAGCCCCTTCTCACTTCTCACTCCTCACTCCTGACCTACATGGGCCAGCTGTCCGGTCTCTCCCGGGTCAGAATGAACAGCTCGGTGGGGCAGGTATTCGCCGTCAGGACGCCGGCCATCGCCTGGAAGGCCGCTGCCTCGCCGCCGCCCGCGCCGGGGTCGAAGAAGACCGCCATGGCGTCCACCAGCGCCGGCCGGTCGGCCCGCTGAAAGTCCGCGGTCTCCGGGTCCACCGTGGTCTGGCGGCACTCCAGGTTCACGCGAACCGCTCCGTCCAGCCAGCAGGCATGGCCGGCCAAGTCGGCCAGCTGTGCGTCGGTCAGCAGGAAGCTTTCACCGCCCTGGGTCACGCACCCGAAGCGAAACCGGCCGCGCTCGTTGCGGCGGTGGATGACCACACCCCACCGGAACGCCGGACGCTCGCCCGCGTGCCATTCGATGACCCGGAGCAGCTGTTCCCGCAACGCCTCGACGACGAGTGGGGATTGCATCGCTTTCGCGCTCCGGCAAGGGTTGCCCGATCAGGACGGATTCTGCAGGACAGCTGCAAGGGTACGCATATCGCGGGCCAAATCCGGGCGGGCACGGTCAGGGGGACGCAAGTGCGGAAATGAGGCCGCGCCCCGGCCGGTTGCCGGCGCGAACCCGGGGCGCCAGAGGGCTGGAGGAGGGGGCCGTTCCTGCAATTCGCAGCGTTCTTCACCGCTGGTTCAAGATCCCTTCAGACATCGTCGGCTATCTGTCTTGGAGCCGCGGATGGTTCCCCGGCAGGGAGCGACCCCATGACGGTCCAGTCCGAGTCCAGCGCCGTAAGTAGCGTGCCCGACGCCGCCTTGGCGGTCCTCGTCAAGTACGACCGGCGCGCGCCCCGTTACACGAGCTATCCCCCCGTGCCAGCCTGGAACCGCGCGGTCGGCCCGGCGGAGTATGCTGATGCGCTCGCCGCGGCCGGGGCGGACGCTGGCGGCACGTTCTCGCTCTACGTCCATCTTCCGTTCTGTCCCCAGCGCTGCCTCTACTGCGGCTGCAACGTGACCATCACCCGCCGTCGCGGGGCCATCGAGGCCTATTTGGCCCGGCTCGACGAAGAGCTCGCCCTCGTGACGAGCATCCTGGGGCGGGGACGCCGGGTCGTACAGGTCCACCTCGGCGGGGGCACGCCGAACTATCTCGACGACGCCGAGCTGGAGCGGCTCTGGCACATGCTCGAGTCCCGGTTCGTCTTCCAGCCGGACTTGGACGCGGCCGTCGAGATGGACCCGCGTCTCGGGGCCGGCGAGCAGCTCGGCCGGCTCCGCGCGCTGGGGTTCAGCCGGGCCAGCTTCGGGGTCCAGGACCTCGACGAGCGGGTGCAGCGGGCGATCGGCCGGATCCAGCCGCCGGACATGGTCCGCCACATGATCGAGACGGCCCGGACGGAGGGGTTCGAGGGCGTCAACGTCGACCTCATCTACGGGCTCCCGGAGCAGACGCCAGAGAGCTTTGCGAGAACCCTCGATATGGTGGTCGAGCTTGCGCCCGACCGGATCGCGTGCTTCGGGTACGCGCACGTGCCGGCGATGCAGCCGCACCAGCGGGCGCTCGAGCGCTACCACCTGCCCGATTCAGCGGAGCGCTTCGAGCTGAACCGGCTGGCGGTGGCGCGGCTTACCGCGGCGGGGTACGTGTGGATCGGACTGGATCACTTTGCACGCCCGGGGGATGCGCTGGCGCGGGCCGCCGCGGAGCGGCGGCTGTACCGGAACTTCAACGGGTACACCACCATGCCGGCGACCCATTTGCTCGCCTTCGGCATGAGCGCGATCGGCGAGGTGGGCGGCTGCCTGGTGCAGAACGACGCTGACCTGGCCGGCTGGCACGGGCGAATCGGGCGGGGAGACTTGGCCACGGTCCGGGGACATCGGCTGACCGAGGACGACCGACACCGGCGCGCCGCCATCCTGGGGCTGATGTGTGATCTGGCGCTGCCCCTGGCGGCTACGGCCGGGCTCGAGCCCGAGCTGGAACGGGTCTTGGCTTTCCGGGACGACGGCCTGGTCGAGATCCGCGGCAATGAGGTGATCGTAACCCCGTTGGGACGGTACTTTCTGCGGACGATCTGTACCGCGTTCGATGCCTACCTGCCCGCGGAGAGCGAAGGACGGCCCATGTCGCGGGCCATCTGACCGCTACCGCCCGGCGAACAGCTTCCGGCGGGACGCCGCCTCGCGTCCCAGCCGGCCGCACATGATGTCGCAAAGCCGGAGCACGTCTTCGTCCGCCAGCCGGTACCAGGTGCTTACGCCCTCCTTCCGGCGCTCGACCCAGCCGGCCGCGTGGAGCACCTGGAGGTGCTTTGAGAGATTGGCCTGGCCGAAGCCGGTCCGCTCCACCAGCCCGCTCACCGTGGTTTCGCCCTGGCGCAGCGCCTGGAGGATCCGGAGGCGCGACGGCTCGGCCAGGGACTTGAAGCGGGTCGCGACCAGGTCGAGCTGCGGGCCGCTGAGGGGACGGTCGGACATGGGATGGCTCCGGGGATGATGGACCGGCCGACTGCAATGTAGGCAGCCGCAGCGGTTCGCGGGGGCCGGCCGGCGGGCGGTACTGGCGCGCCTTGACAGTGGGAAGTACATAACTATATAGTTATATAAGCGGACATGAGAACGCCAGTCTCCGAGGGAGGTCTTCCGTGCCGTCGCTGCGCGGCCCGTTCGTCGTCCTGATCCTGCTGCCCCTCGCGGCCGCCGACGCCGGGGCGCAGACGCTGACGCTGGCCGACGCCCTGCGCCGCGCGGACGCGCACGCGTACCCCAACCGCGTCGCCGCCGCACGCTCGACCGAGGCCGGCGGCCGCGCCACGGGCGCGCTGCGCGGGATCCTGCCGACCCTGCGGACGGAGAACGGCTGGGCCAGGACCACGGATCCGCTCGGCGCGTTCGGCTCCACCTTGCGCCAGCGGCTGGTGACGCCGGCGGCCTTCGAGCCGGCGCGGCTCAACGATCCGGCGCCCATCAGCAGCTTCGGGTCGGCCGTGGTGGTGGAGCTGCCCCTCGTGGATCCCGGCGGCCTGTTCGGCCGGCGCGCGGCGGTGCAGGGCCGGGAGGCGGCCCGGAGCTCCGAAGCGTGGACCCGGACGAGCACTCGCGCCGACGTCATCCGAGCCTATTTCGGCGCCGTACTCGCGGAGGAGCAGGTGGCGACGCTCGAGGCCGCCCTGGCGTCGGCGCGGGGCCACGCCCGGGAAGCCGACGCGCTCCACCGGAACGGGGTTGTGACCCGCTCGGACCTGCTCCTCGCCGAGGTCAAGGCGGGCGAGATCGAAGCGGACCTCACGGCGACGCGGAGCGGCATGCGGCTCGCCCGCCGCCGGCTCGCGGTGGCTCTCGGCACCCCGGCGGACAGCGCGTTTTCCTTGCCCGACAGCCTGCCGCCGGCCGCGGTGGTGCGCGAGGTGGCGGCGCGGGCCGCCGCGGATTCGGGCGAGCCCGCGAACCGGGCGGACGTGCGTGCGGCGGGCCTGGGCGCCGCCGCGGCGGGCGCCGACCTGGCGCGCGCCCGGGCGGCGTTCCTGCCGCGCCTCGCCACCTTCGGCAGGCTCGACTGGAATTCGGGGTCGGGCCCGTACTTTGGCCGGGAGAGCTGGACGGTCGGGGTGATGCT
>DASWAI010000118.1:0-19600 GCA_036391215.1 Gemmatimonadales bacterium | reverse complement strand
ACCCACGACGATTCCGGAGAGCCTCCCTACCTGTTCGCCACCGACACCGCCGGAGCGGTCCGGGGCACGTTCAGCGTCACCGGCGCCACGAACCGGGACTGGGAGGACATCGCGCTCGGCCCGTGCGGCAGGAGCGAGTGTCTCTATCTCGCCGACACGGGCGACAACAGCGAGCGGCGCAGTGTTGTCGTGCTGTACCGCGTTCCCGAGCCGAGCCTTCCGGACCGCCGGCCGAAGCAGGTCCGGCCGACCGCGCCGGCTCAGGCCGTGACCTTCCGCTATCCGGACGGGCCCCACGACGTCGAGGCCATGTGGGTCGCGCCCAATGGAGACGTGCACCTGGTGAGCAAGGGCCGCACCGGCCGGATCCGGCATTATCGGATCCCCGCCGCGTCGTGGACGTCGCCGCGGCCGGTCACGGCGGAGCTGCTCGAGGCACTGCCGGTCCCGGTCCGCTCCCGGCTCGACTACGTCACCGGCGCCGCGCTCTCGCCCGACGCGCGGATCGTGGCCGTGCGGAGCTACGCGAGCGTGTACTTCTTCTACCTGCTGCACAACGGCCGGCTGGCTCTTCCTCCCGCGCCCCGGGCTTGCGACGTCCGTGCGCTCGGCATCCAGGGCGAGGGCGTGGGCTGGCTCGACCGGGACGTGCTGGTGCTCACCAGCGAGCGCGCGATCCTCCCGGCCGGCACCATTGCCGTCGCTCGATGCGCCTTGCCCAGGCCCGCAGGCCCCGCATGAAACCCACCTCGCGCTTCCGCCGTCGTTCCACCGTCGGACTGGCGCTGCTCGCCTTGCCTGCGGTCGCCTTGCACGGGCAGGGGACCCGAGCCGCCGCCCGCGTGAGCCCGGCCGCGATCGAGTCGTACATCCGCTTCCTTTCCGACGATGGGCTCGAGGGGCGGGGCACGGGAACTCGCGGGGGCCGCGTCGCGGCCGAATTCATCGCGGCGCAGTTCCGCCGCATGGGCCTCGGGGCCGCCGGCGACAGCGGGACATACTTCCAGTCGGTGGGTCTCCTGGGGCGCACGCCGTCGCCCAGCGTCACCGTGGACGGGACCCCGCTCCGCTACCCCGAGGACTACGTCGTAGCGCCGGTCGCCGACGATACCCTCATCCGGGTGTCCGGCGACGTGGTCTTCGCCGGCTACGGCATCGTGTCGCCGGCGCGCGGATGGGACGACTACAAGGGCGCCGACGTGCGGGGCAAGATCGTCGTGGTCCTGCCGGGCGATCCGGACTCCACGCTGTTCGACCACTTCACCGGCCGGCCCTGGATCGCCGTGCGGGAAAAGGCCGACGTCGCGGCCCGCCTGGGCGCGGCCGCGCTGCTCGTAGTGCAATCGGAGGGCCGGGGCGGCGTACCCTGGCGGGCGGTCCAGGCATTCACCCGCGAGCGCATCTCCTTGGCGGCCCCGGAGCAGACCGTGGCATTCTGGGGTTGGCTCTCGGACAGCGCCACCGCGGCGCTGGCGGCGCGCGGGGGCCAGGACCTCGAGCGGCTCCGCGCGGCCGCCGCGCGGCGGGGCTTCGAGCCACGGCCGCTCGGCCTCCGGCTCGACGCGGAGATCCGGGTGGCGGTCCGCCGGATCCCGACCGTCAACGTCGTCGCGGAGTTGCCCGGCCGCGGCCCGCGCGCAGGCGCCGCGATCGTGGTCGGCGCGCACTACGACCACCTCGGCATCGGACCACCGGCGAACGGCGACTCGATCTACAACGGCGCCGAAGACAATGCCTCGGGCGTGGCGGCCGTGCTGTCGGCGGCCGAGGCCATCGCCGGAAGCGGTGCGCGGCCGGCCCGCTCGATCGTCTTCACGGCGTTCGCCGCCGAAGAGCTGGGGCTCATGGGCTCGGACTGGCTGGTGCGCCATCCGCCGGCGGGGCTCCACTTGGTGGGCGCGTTCGCCATGGATGTGCTCAACCTCTACGGGAAGACGCGCGACATCGGCACCGTGGGCGTCAAGCAGTCGTCCCTGGGCGCGCTCGTGCGGCAGGCCGCCGCGGCCGAAGGAATGCGGATCAACGAGGACCCGGACGACCTCATGCGCGGCCGCTTCTTCCGGTCCGACAACTACTCCTTCGCGCGCCAGGAGATCCCGGCCATGCGGATCGTCAACGGGGTGGACTTCGTCGGCCGGCCGCCGGACTGGGGCCGGGAGCAGCGGGAGAAGTACTGGGACGAGCGCTACCATCGCCCCAACGACGAGCTGGCCCCGTGGATGAGCATGGACGGCATCGCCCAGCAGGTCCGCGTGCTCGTTCGCGCGGTGCTCGCCGCGGCCGATGCCCGGGGCGCCCCGACCTGGGCGGCCGGATCCGAATTCCGCCTCCCCGCCGCGGCGGCCCGCTGATGGCCGCCGGGCGGAGGAAGCATTCACCGCACGACCGGAGGATTTCCTTGCGCACTGTCGCGTTGATCGCCGCGCTGCTCCCGCTCGGCTCGTACCTGTCTCCTCTCGCCGGCCAGCAGTCCGTCGGCACCCGCGTCGCCAACGCCGTGTCGGCCGAGGTCATGCGCGCGCACGAGGAATTCCTCGCTGACGACGCGCTGGAAGGGCGAGCCCCGGGAACCCGGGGCGGCCTCATCGCCGCCAAGTACGTCGCGGCCCAGTTCGAGCGCCTCGGCCTCGCGCCCGCCGGGGACAGCGGCACCTACTACCACGACGTGCCCGTCATCTCGCTCACCCCGAACCCGCAGGCGAGCATCATCGCCGCCGGCGGCGGCGAGACCCCGCTCGAGTTCAGGAAGGACTACGTGCTCTGGTCCATGCGGGACGACTCGCTGGTCAGCGTGGCCGGCGATCTGGTCTTCGCCGGCTACGGGATCGTGGCACCGGAGTACGGGTGGAACGATTACGAGGGACTGGACGTCAAGGGGAAGGTCGTCGTGGTGCTGGTGAACACGCCGGGGATCCGTGACTCGACCCTCTTCAAGGGCAAGGTCATGACCTACTACGGCCGGTGGACCTACAAGATCGAAGAGGCACAGCGACAGGGCGCCGCGGGGATCCTGATCATTCACACTGCCGAGAGCGCCACGTACGGATGGGCCACCGTCGCCGGCTCGTGGACCGGGCCGCAGACCAGGGTCGTCCGGCCGCCGGGGTCCCTGCTGGCAGCGGGATGGCTGAGCCAGGCCGCGTCCGACCGCCTGCTCCAGCCGTTCGGTGGCCTCGCGCGCGTCGCCGACGCCGCGAGCCGCCGGGGTTTCAAGGGCATGCCGCTCAACGCCCGCCTGGGCGCCACCATCCGGAGCGCCATCAGCCGCTCGCATACCTACAACGTGCTCGGGCGGCTCCCGGGCCGCGGCCCCAAGGCCGCGGAAGTGGTGATCATCGGGGCGCACTACGACCACCTCGGCATCAGCGTCCCGGTGAACGGCGACTCGATCTACAACGGGGCGATGGACAACGCCTCCGGGGTGGCCGCCATGCTCGCCGCGGCGGAGGCATTCGTGCGGAGCGGGGTGCGGACGCCCCGCTCGATCGTCTTCATGGCGTTCGCGGCGGAGGAGTCCGGCCTGCTGGGCTCCACCGCCTACGCGGCCCGGCCTACCATCGCGCTCAAGAACATCGCGGCCGTCCTGAACATGGATGTGATGAACCTGTGGGGACGGACCCACGACATCTCGGCGTTGGGCCTGGACCAGTCCAGCCTCGGGCGGACGTTCACTGCCGCGGTAAAGGAGGAGGGACTGCGGGTGACGGTGAACCGGGACGCCCTGATCAAGGGGTCGTTCTTCCGGTCGGACCACTTCCCGTTCGCCCAAGTGGGCGTCCCCGCTCTCTCGCTCGAGAAGGGCCTCGACTTCGTCGGCCGGCCGGCCGGCTGGGGGCAACAGCAGGAGGACGATTACAACACGAACCGGTACCACCAGCCTGGAGACGAGCTGCTGCCCTGGTACACCTACGACGGCGCGGTGCAGCAGGACCGGGTGATCGTCCGGACGGCCGTCGCCGTAGCCGAGAGCCCTTCCCAACCCACTTGGACGAAGGGATCGGAGTTCGAGGCCGCCGGGCTGTCTCGGGTGAAGTAGGAGCCGGTAGCGGAAGCTGGTTGCCTGGGGCCGATGGCGCATCGCCATCGGCCCTAGTATCTTTGCCGCCGTTTAATCCTCGGTCACCCCGCGAGCCCCCGGAGCTCCTCTGGAACTGCCGTCGCAACATCGGGTTCCGCTTTCCTGGCTGCTCCAGTATGGCAGCGAGTCCATCCGGTACCGCACCTACCGGGACCTCGCCCCCGATGGCTACGCCGCTCCAGAGGTCGTGGCGGCCGCCCAGGCCGCCATCCTCGACTCCAAGACGGCGCAGGCGGTAGTCAAGAAGCAGAAAGACACCGGCGTGTGGGGCGGCAACCTGTTGTCTCCGGCGCCCGCCGCCGCCCAGGGCATCAAGGACGTCGGGACCATCCCCCAATACCGGCGGCTCCTCCAGCTTGCCTGGCCGACCGACGGGCGGCCGTTCAAGCTCGCCGACCGGGTCCTGTTCCGGCTCCTCACCCGGGACGAAAACCCCGCCCTGCTCTTCGAATACCAGAAGCTGGTGGCGGCAGAGCCGGCCGCCGAACCGTGGACCCGCGCCCTCATTCGGGAAGCCGCGTCCTGCGCCCTCGCCGAGGCCGGCTACGTCGAGGACCCCCGGCTGCGCGGCTCGGGCCACCGGATCGCCAGCGCGGTCTCCCAGTTCCTCCGCAGCCCATTGGCGGAGAAGCCGTTCGTGAAGTCGGGCAAGAACGTGGTCCTCAACCCCGAGGCGCACCCGCCCAGCTGGTACTCGGTCGCCATGCTTGGCTCCATGCCCAATCTCCAGCGCGAGCGCGCCGGGTTCACCGAGCGCCTCGGGCACTATCTGGCACAACCCGCCCCGAAGAAGGCGTTCGCCGTCCAGCTGGGCAAGAAGCTGGTCCGCCCAGTGCACCTCCTGCTGGGCGATCCGATCGAGGCCGACGCGAAGGGCACGCCGAAAGACCTGCCGCTTGCCTTGCACTACATCGAGCTTCTCGCGCGGATCGGCGCGCTCCATACCGCGCCTGTCGCCACGAAGGTCCTGGCGCGGCTGCTCAAGGACTGTGACGACGCCGGCGTGTGGGCGCCCAAGGGCATCCGATCGGCTCCCAAGCCGCTCAATAAGCTCTCCTACCACATGTACCCGCTGCACCTCGAGACGGCGACGGCAGAGGACCGCCAGGTGGACGTGACGTTCCGCCTGGCCCTGATCGCCAAGCTGCTGGGCTGGTCGGTGGAGTTCGTCTAGGCGCCTTGCCTTCGCCGAGGTAGTCTTACAGACTACTCCCATGCCTCGCCTGGATCTCACCCCGTTCGGCTACACCCCCACGGAAAGCCTCGTTTACGAAGTCCTCCTCACCGAGGGCCCCGGTACGGGCTATGCGATCGCCCGGGCGGCCGGGTTGGCGCGGGCCAACGCGTACAGCGCGCTGGAGGGGCTGGTCAGCAAGGGCGCGGCCCGCTCGGACGGAGGCCGGCCCCGCCGCTACCGGCCGGAGGACACCACGGCGCTCATCGCGCGGATCGCGAACCAGCATGGGCAGGCGCTCGACAAGCTCAGTGCTGACCTCGAGGGGCTCGCCGCGCCGGCCGCCCCGACCGTGGTCGAGATCGACTCACCCCGCGCGGCGCTCCAGCTCATCTCGCACGACGTGGCCCGGGCGGCCGCGTCGGTCTCGCTCCTGGCGCCGCCGGAGGCCTATCCACTGCTGGCGCCGGCGTTGCGCCGGCCCGCGGCGGCGGGCCTGCCTCTCACCCTGCTGGCGACGGCGCCGGTCGAGCTGGACTTCGCGCCGGTGGCGCCGGTCGCGCCGGACCCTGCCTGGCCCGGCAACCCGCTGATCTCCGTGGTAGACGACCGGAGCGCGGTCATCGCCTACCGCCAGGGCAACGAGGTGCACGGGCACTGGAGCACGGCGCCGGGCCTGGTGGCGGCGGCGCGGATGGCGCTGGCGGGATATCGGGCAGGGTGAGAGGTAAGATGTGAGAAGTGAGAGGGGGCTCCGCGGTTGCCGGGAGCCCCCTCTCACTGCTTACCTCTCACTTCTCTCTGCCGTTCAATGCCGGAACCCCGCCGACAGCGGTACCACGTCCTTTGGGTTCTTCTCGTCGCCGAAGAGGAGCCGTCCCTCGCGGAACGACGCGCCGCGCAGCGTGAACGCGAGCACCTCGCCCAGTTCGTGCACCAAGTGCACCTGGAGCTTGTCCCGGACCTCCTTGGGCAGATCCTCGAGGTCGGGCTCGTTCTCCTTGGGCAGGATGATCGTGGTGATTCCAGCCCGCTCCGCGCCCAGCACCTTTTCCTTCACCCCACCGATCGGCAGGACCCGGCCCCGCAGGGTGATCTCGCCGGTCATCGCGACGTCGGGCCGCACCGGCCGGCCGCTCATCGCGGAGACGATCGCCGAGGCCATCGTGACGCCCGCTGAGGGGCCATCCTTCGGGATCGCCCCAGCGGGCACGTGGATGTGGATGTCCCGCTCGAACATCTCGTCCGGAATCTGGAGCGCAGCCGCATGGGAACGCGCATAGGTCCACGCCGCCCGGGCCGACTCCTTCATCACGTCACCCAGCTGCCCGGTGAGCACCAACTCGCCCTTGCCGCGCATGGTGCTCGCCTCCACGAACATGATGTCGCCGCCGGTAGGCGTGTAATACATGCCCGTGGCCACGCCCACCTGGTCCTCCCGGCCGGCCTTCTCCGGATGAACCTTGGGCCGACCGAGTAGGTCGTCCACCTGGTCGCGGTCGAGCGTGACGCGCTCGGCTTCTCCAACCGCGATCTTCCGGGCCACCTTCCGGGCCAGCCGGCCGATCTCCCGCTCCAGCTGCCGCACCCCCGACTCCCGGGTGTAGCCGGTGATCACCTCGGAGAGGGCCTCGTCCGCGATCTCGAGCTGCCCGGCCGCGATCCCATTCTCCTCGTACTGGCGCGGGATCAGGTACTGGCGCGCGATCTGGAGCTTCTCCCGCTCAGTGTAGCCCGAGAACTCGACCACCTCCATCCGGTCGAGCAGCGGGCCGGGGATGCTCTGGATGAAGTTCGCCGTGCAGATGAAGAGCACCTCGCTCAGGTCGAACGGCACGCCGAGGTAGTGGTCCGTAAACGAGTCGTTCTGGGCCGGGTCCAGCACCTCGAGCAGCGCGCTCGCCGGATCGCCCTGGAACGACACGCCCAGCTTGTCCACCTCGTCGAGCAGGAACACGGGGTTCTTGGTGCCCGCCTGCTTCATGCC
Organism: Gemmatimonadales bacterium; assembly: GCA_036391215.1. GTDB lineage: Bacteria > Gemmatimonadota > Gemmatimonadetes > Gemmatimonadales > GWC2-71-9 > DASQPE01. Next base: position 12,361 of record DASWAI010000118.1, on the reverse strand, counting down.
CTGGATGATCCGGCCGGGCATGGCGCCGACGTAGGTGCGCCGGTGGCCGCGGATGTCAGCCTCGTCCCGGGCGCCACCCAGCGAGATGCGGACGTACTTGCGCCCCATCGCCCGCGCGATGGACTTGGCGATGGACGTCTTGCCCACACCGGGAGGGCCCACGAAGAGCAGGATCGGGCCCTTGGCCGCCTTGTCGTCGGCGTTGCCCGAGGCCGGCTCGGCCGCCGACGCTCCCTCGGCCGCGTGCTGCCGTTCCCGGAGTTGCCGGACCGCGAGGAACTCCAGCACCCGGTCCTTCACGTCCTTCAAGGCGTAATGATCCTGCTCGAGGATCTTCGACGCCTCGCGCAGATCGAGGTGGTCCTCGGTCCGGGCGTTCCAGGGCAGCTCCGCGACGTTCTCGAGGAAGGTGCGGATCACCTGCGCCTCCATCGACTCCCGGCCGGCCCGGGCGAGCCGCGCGAGCTCGCGGTCCACCTCCTTGCGCGCTTCCTCCGGAAGCTCCAGCGCCGCGAGCTTCTGCTTCAGCTCCTCGAGCTCGCTCGTGCCTTCCTCCCCTTCGCCAAGCTCCTTCTGGATTTGCTTCAGCTGCTCGCGCAGGAACATCTCGCGCTGCCGCTCGCCCAGCTCTTCCTGGACCTGGGACTTGATGTCCTCCTGCGCATCGGCCAAGCTGATCTGCCGCTGGACGTGCACCAGCACGCGGCGGAGCCGCTCCTCGACCGAGAGGGTCTCGAGCAGCGCCTGGCGCTGCGAGGGCGTGATGTCGATGTAGCCGGCGACCAGGTCGGCGAAGCGTCCCGGCTCGTTCACGCCGGCGAGCACTTGCTGGACCACCTCTTCGGGCAGGCCCGACTTCTGGCCCAGCTCCGCGGCGCGGGCCCGCGCCTCGCGATGCAGCGCGACGAAGGCAGGCTCCTCCGGGTTGAGCGGAAGCATCTCCTCCGCATCCCGGACGACGGTCTGGATGTAACCATCCTTTTCGCTGTAGTGGAGCGCGATGCCCCGCCGCTCCCCGTGCAGCAGGAGCTGCATGCCCGACAGACCGCGCTGGATCTGGCCGATGCGCGCGATCGTGCCGACGGTGTAGAGCACTTCGGACGTGACGTTCTCGACGTTCTGCCGCTGTGATACCGCGAACACCAGCCGCTCGGGCGTGGTGAGGGCGGCCTCGATCGCGCGGACCGTTCCCGGACGGCCCGCACCGATCGGCGCGGTGACGCCGGGGAAGAGAACAACCTCGCGGAGGGGAAGCACCGGCAAGGTGAGGCGTTCAGCCATTTGGATTACTACTCCTCTCATGGGCCCAGCGGCCCCGAATGGCACATCGAACCTACGGTCGGCCCTATCGAAGCATCCACCGTGCCAAACCGGACACGGGGCTTCGGCTTGTGATTCAACAACTTGGGACGGGTCCCCGGTTCCTTCCAGGCCTCCACGGAACGCTCCGCCGCCGCTATTTTGTCTGATGCACCCCCGAACCTGCCAGTTTGACGCTAGACCCGTTCCACCTGCAGGACCCTGAATCCGGGCGGGCGCGACTCCGTAAAGGTCTACGCCTGCGCGTGAGGTTGCCTTCTATCGTCGGGCGAGCACAGATTCTCTGCGGCCGGCACCCATACGCAGGTGAGCCGACAGGCCTCGATGACCGATCCAACCGACAAGCCGCTTCCCGCCCGCCTCTCCCAGGCGCTGGGGGAGGCGTATACGCTGGAAGGGGAGATCGGCCGCGGCGGGATGGGTGTCGTATACCGTGCCCGCGACGAGCGCCTGCAGCGGCGCGTGGCGATCAAGGTCCTGCCGCCCGAGCTGGCCTTCCAGAGCGACATCCGCCAGCGGTTCACCCGCGAAGCGCAGACGGCGGCCAAGCTGTCGCATCCGCACATCGTCCCGATCCATACGGTCGGCGAGGGCCAGGGCCTCGTCTACTTCGTGATGGGCTATGTGGACGGCGAGTCGGTGGCCGCGCGCATCAAGCGGCGCGGGCAGCTTCCGGTGGAAGAAGTACGGCGCATCATGAAGGAGACCGCCGACGCGCTGAGCGCCGCACATGGCCTCGGCGTCGTGCACCGCGACATCAAGCCCGACAACATCCTGCTGGAGGGGACGCGCGGGCGGGTGATGGTCACGGACTTCGGCATCGCGAAGGCGCTCTCGCAAAGCTCCGGCGCCACCCTCACCGGCGCCGGCGTCGCGATCGGGACGCCCTCATTCATGAGCCCGGAGCAGGCCGCTGGCGAGAAGGAGATCGACGGCAGGACCGACCTCTACAGTCTCGGCATCGTCGCCTTCCAGATGCTCACCGGCGAGCTGCCGTTCTACGCGCCCACCGTCGCGGGCATCCTCATGAAGCAGATCACCGAGCCCGCTCCGGATCTGCGCGCCCGGCGACCGGACGCGCCGGAGGACCTGGCGTTGGCGATCAGCCGCTGTCTGGAGAAGGATCCGGAGAACCGCTGGCCCTCCGCCGACTCGCTCCGGCGCGCGCTCGAGAATCGCAGCGTAGCCGGCTGGCGCCCCACCGGCACCGGCTGGAAGGCGAGCCGCCCGGGACCCGCCGCCGGGCGGCCTAGCGCGTCGGCGCGGGGCGGAAGCGGCCTCCGGCCGCCGCTCGAGCGGGAGCGCCCCCGCCGAAGCCTCGGCGAGCTGCGGAACAACATCCCGGCCCGTTCCCCGCTCCGCCGCCCGGTAGCCGACGACACGCCCCTTCCCGCCACCGGCGAGCCCGCGATCGTCCTCAAGGTCCGTGCCCAGTTCGCCAAGTGGGCCGCCGTCTCCGGCGGGCTCTTCCTGATCAACGTCGCCACCGGCATCGACAGTCCCTGGTTCCTGATCCCCGCGGCGGCGATGGGCATCGGGCTCCTTCAGAGTTACGGCAAGCTCTGGCAGGCGGGCTACAGCTGGCGGGACGTGTTGCGGCGGCCGCCTGCGCCGGATGCGGTCGAGACGACCATGATCAGGGGCGGAAAGCTCCCCCGCCAGCTTCCGTTGCCCCGGGCGGCCGATTTCGGGGCCCAGACCGCGACCATCCTCCAGGCCCACGGGGACCGCGTCGCCATCTACAAGCTGCTCGACAAGCTCACGCCCCCCGAGCGCGAGATGCTGCCGGACATCGCGCAGACGGTGGACGCTCTGTACGAGCGGGCCGCCGACCTGGCCCGCACGCTCCACGCGATGGACACCAGCCTCGATACCGACGGCCTCGGCCAGGTCGAACAGCGCATCGCGTCGGTATCCCGGGAGCCGGACGACGCGGAGCGCGGCCGGCGCCTGGCCCTGCTCGAGAAGCAGCGCCAGACGCTGAGCGACCTCAAGACCCGCCGGGCCCAAGTGGCCGCCCACCTCGAGTCCTGCGTCCTCGCCCTCCAGAACGTCCGGTTCGACCTCCTTCGGCTCCGCTCGGCGGGCGTCGCGGCCGTGCTGGGCGATCTCACCGAGGCGACGCAGCAGGCCAAGGCCCTCTCGCGCGACGTGGACAACGCGATCGCGGCAGCCGGAGAGATCAAGGCGGCGATGCAGTAGCGCTGGCCGCGCCGGTCATTGTGATGGACGGCGCCGCGCCCCATGATCATCACGCCTTGTGGCGAGAAGGGGGGATGTGGGCCGCGCGCCGCGCGCACGGGTACCCGAAGGCGCGCACCCGACCATGGATCGAGCACATCTCACCGGGGCTTCGCAGCCGACAACGTGAGTCGCATCACCGAGCGCGCCCGGGCGGGCGCGCCACCAATCGAGCGGCACGACCGCCGCTAGTCCGCGAGGACGCGAAGGGCGCCACCAGACGGGGCGCCCGTTTCGTTTCCGGACCGGTGGCGCCCGATCCGCTAGCCGGCCAGCTCGGCGCCGATCCGGCGCGCCTCCCGAACCAGGAGATCGAAGTCCTCCCGGCGGCTGCGATGGTTGGTGATCGCCACCCGGAGGGCGAAGCGCCCGGCGAGCGTGAGGTTGGAGGGCACCGCGATGCCCTGCTCGTGGAGCTGGATGAGCAGCTCCTGATTGAGCGCGTCGAGCGCCGCTTCGTCGCGGCCGGGCGCGACGTACCGGAAGCAGACGATGTTGAGCGGCACCGGCGCCAGCAGCTCCAGATCGGGCGCCTGCCGGACGAGCTGCGCGAGATAGCGGGCCTGCCCGATGTTCTGCCGCACCAACCGGGCGTACCGGTCGAGCCCATGCTCCTTGAGCGACATCCACACCTTGAGCGCCCGGAAGCCCCGGGTGAGCTGGATGCCGTAGTCGCTGAACCAGAGCGTGCCGGCCGCGAGACCCCGCTCCGCATGCGTGAGGTAGTCGGGCCGGAGCGAGAACGCCCGGCGGTGGACCTCCGCGTCCCGGACCAGCGTGCACCCGGCCTCGAACGGCACGTACATCCACTTGTGCAGGTCGAACGCGATCGAGTCCGCCCGCTCCATCCCGGCGAGCCGGGGCCGGTACTCGGGCACGAGCGCCGCCAGGGAACCGAAGGCGCCGTCCACGTGGAACCAGACATCCTCGCGTGCGGAGAGGTCGGCCAGAGCGCGGAGGTCGTCGATCGCGCCGGTACCCACCGTGCCCGCGTTGCCGACGACGCAGATCGGCCGGCACCCGGCCGCCCGGTCCTCGCGCAGCATCCGCTCGAGCGCGCCCACCTCGATCTCGAACTGGGCATTCACGGGCACGAGCCGGAGCGCCTCGCTGCCGAGGCCGAGAAGCTCGACCCCCTTCTGCACCGAGCTATGGGTTTCCACCGAGGCGTAGACCGTGAGCGGCCCGCTCGCCCCGCGGACGCCCTGCCGGCGCACGTCGAAGCCGGCTCGCGCGTTCCGCGCGACCGTGAGGCCCACGAGGTTCGCCATCGAGCCGCCGCTCACCAGCAGCCCGCTCGCTTCCGGCGGAAAACCGAGCATCTCCTTGCACCAGTCGAGCACCTGGGCCTCGACCAGGTTCGCGACATGGTCGCCTCCGCCCATGTTGGGATTCATGCCCGCCGCGAGCATCTCGGTGAGCGCGCCCAGCGGAGTACCGGTGCCCATCACCCAGCCCCAGAAGCGGGGATGGATGTTGCCCATGGGATGGGGCAACACCTGCTCGCGGAAGTCCGCGTAGGCCTGTTCGGCCCCCTCGGGCTTGCGGGGCACCGGCCCCTTGAAGAAGGACCGGACGCCGGCCGGGATCGGGCGCCAGACGGGACGCTCCCGGACGGTCTGAAGGTAGGTGAGCAGGTCGTCCACCATGCGGTGGCCGAGGGAGCGAAGCTCGTCCCAGTTCTCGGGATCGAGGGATTCTTCGGCGCGGAGGGTCTCGAGGGAGGTCATGGGCGGGCACTACGGAAAAAGGGCGGTGGAAGTTTGGCTAATAGCCGGCCAGCTCCACCATCGCCCGCTTGAGCCCCTCGACCTGCGGCAGGATCACGTCCTCCAGGTCCGGCGCGTAGGCCACGAACGTGTCCTTGGCGGCGAGCCGGCGGACGGGCGCGTCGAGCCAGGCAAAGGTCTCGTCGGCGATGCGGGCGGCGATCTCCGCGCCGTAGCCCCAGGACAGCGCGTCCTCGTACGCCACCAGGACCCGGTTCGTCTTGCGCACCGACGCGTGCACCGCCGGCCAGTCCACCGGGGAGAGCGACCGCAGGTCGATGACCTCGACCTTGAGGCCGTGCTCCGCCTCCGCCTCCTTCGCGGCGACGAGCGCGCGCTGTACCACCGCGCCATAGGTCACGACGGTGAGATCGCTCCCTTCCCGCACGATCTTGGCCTTGCCGAACGGGATCATGAAGTTCGGGCCCGGATTCGGCGCCTTGTTGTAGGTCTGCCGGTACAAGTGCTTGTGCTCGAGGAAGATGACCGGGTCCTCGCAGCGGATGGCGGTCCGGAGCAACCCGTTGGCGTCGAGCGCGGTCGCGGGGCAGACCACCCTGAGGCCGGGTACGCCCGTGAAGACCGCCGCGCCCGTCTGCGAGTGGTACGGCCCGCCGCCCTTGAGATATCCGCCGTAGCTCACGCGGACCACTACGGGCGCGGCCCAGGCGTTGTTCGAGCGCCACCGCATCGTCGCCAGCTCGTCGCGGAGCTGCATGTACGCAGGCCAGATGTAGTCGAAGAACTGGATCTCGACCACCGGCTTGAGCCCCCGGTGCGCCAGCCCGATCGCCCGGCCGACGATGTTCGCCTCCGCCAGCGGCGAGTTGTACACCCGGTGGCCGCCGAACACGCGCTGGAGCCCCCAGGTGACCTTGAACACGCCGCCCTTGCCCTTCACCTGCGGTAGCGCCGCCTCCCGGCTCGCGTCGGCCACGTCCTCGCCGAACACCACGATGCGCGGGTCTCTCGCCATCTCGTCCTTGAGGCAGGCGTTGAGCAGGTCGACCATCGTGGTCGGGTCACCGGTGAAGCGGGGATCGTCCTCGGTGTCGAACTGCTCGGAGGTCGGGTCCACCTCCATCGAGTAGACGTGGTGGAGCACCGTCTCTGGGCGGGGCTGCGGGGCGGCCAGGGCGATCTCGGTGGCCACGCGCACTTCCTCCTCCACCTGTTGCTTCACCTGCTCCAGCTCGGCCGCGCTCGCGATGCCCTGCGCGATCAGGTACTCGGGGAAGCGTCGGAGCGGGTCGCGCCGGGCGTCCGCCTCGCGCTCGGCCGACGGACGGTACTGCACCTCGTCGTCGGAGAGGGAGTGGCTGTACGGTCGGATCACCCGGGCATGAATGAGCGCGGGGCCCTTGCGCGCGCGGCAGTACTCATGGGCGCGCACCAGCACGTCGTACGAGGCCAACACGTCGCACCCGTCCACCTCCTGGACCAGGAGCCCGGGAAACCCGCTCACCAGCTTCGAGATCGACCCGCCGGCCGTGTTCACCTCGACCGGGACCGAAATGGCATAGCCGTTGTCTTCCACCAGAAACACGACCGGCAGCTCGAGGTTGCACGCGGTGTTGAGCGCCTCCCAGAACTCCCCTTCGCTGGTGGTGCCGTCGCCCGTGGTGCAGAGCACGACCTCGTCGGCGTGGTACAGGTCGTCGCGCCCCGCGAGCTCGGGCGTGTGGGCATAACGGAGCCGCGCCTCGGCGGCGCCCACGGCCTGGAGGAACTGGGTGCCGGTCGGGCTGGACGTGCTGGCGATGTTGAGGTCCCGGTGGCCCCAGTGCGACGGCATCTGGCGGCCGCCGGAGTTCGGGTCATCGGCCGCGCCGACGGCGGACAAGAGCTGCTCGGTCGCGGTCATCCCGAGGCCGAGGCAGAGGGCGCGGTCGCGGTAATAGAGGTAGAACCAGTCGTAGCCGGGCCGGAACACCCGTGACGCCGCCGCCAGCACCGCCTCGTGTCCGGCGCCCGAGATCTGGAAGAAGATCCGGTTCTGCCGCTTGAGCTGGATCTCCCGGTCGTCGATGCGCCGGGAAAGGAGCATCAGCCGGTAGAGATCGACCAGGTCGGCCTTCTCCAGCTTGGTGGCGGTGCGGGTGCGGGCGGGGCTTCGGGTGGCCATGGCGCTCCGGTCGGGCGTGGGATGGCGAGCCAGCCGAAAAGATAGCGCGGCCGGCTGGGGGATGGGCAGATGCAATTACTTGCGCACGAGCCGCCGGAGCTGGTCCAGCCGCTCGAGCGCGCTGCCGCCCGACGCCGCCGGGGCCACCGCGAAGAGGTCCCGGATGTCCAGCAGGATCTCGAGCATGAGCTGGTCCCGCATGTAGGCGCTCTCGAGATCGATCATCCGGGTCGCCTCGTCGGCGGCCTTGGCTCGGTCGTAGGACTCGCGGTAGATGGCTTCGAGATTGGCCAGGATGCGGTCGCGGGAGCGCATGGGACAACCTCGCATGGGCGCGGGCGGTGTGAGGGGCTGCCGAAACATAGCGACGGCCTATAATTCAGGCTCTTCCCTCCACCGGAGCCCCCGATGTGGCTGCCCCTCCCGCCGGCGCCGCGGCTGGTTCTCCTGGCCGCCGCCTTGATGCTGGCGGGCGCCCCCGCCCCCGCCCCGGCCCAGGCCAAGCCGCGGGCCCGGGACCTCGGCATCCAGCTCCCGGGAACGCCGGGACCCGAGGACGCGATCACCGACGTCCCGGGCGTGGAGGTGGGCCAGTCCACGCTGATCTCCGGGGACGGGCGCCTCATCCGGGGCAAGGGCCCCGTGCGGACCGGCGTCACCGCCGTGTTCCCCCGGGGGAAGCGTTCGTCCGACCCGGTGTTCGCGGGCCACTTCGCCCTCAACGGCAACGGCGAGATGACCGGCATCCACTGGCTCGCCGAATCCGGCTTCCTGTGGGGGCCGGTGGTGATCACCAACACGATGAGCGTCGGCGTGGTCCGCGATGCCGCGATCGCGTGGATGCTGCGGCAGGGCTGGGACGGCTTTCTCATCTCCCTCCCCGTGGTGGCGGAAACCTGGGACGGGACGCTGAATGACATCGAGGGAATGCACGTGAAGCCGGCGGACGTCTTTCGGGCCCTCGACGGCGCCTCCGGCGGCCGCGTGGCCGAGGGGAACGTGGGCGGGGGCACCGGCATGATCTGCCATCGGTTCAAGGGGGGCATCGGGACGGCATCCCGGAAGCTTTCCGCGGAAGCCGGCGGCTACACGGTGGGCGTGCTGGTGCAATGCAATTACGGCCAGCGCAGCCGTCTGAGCGTCCTGGGCGCGCCGGTGGGCCGGGAGATCGCGGACCTGCTCCCCTGCAACACCCTGGCGGGCGGGGCCGAGCGCCTGCCGCCGTGCGCCCAATCAGGGGCGACGGCACCGGGGGCCGCCTCCGACGACAATGGGAGCGGATCGATCATCATCGTCATCGCCACCGATGCCCCGCTCATGCCGCACCAGCTCGACCGGCTGGCCCGCCGCGCAGCTCTCGGCGTGGGCCGCATGGGCGGGCTGGGCGAGGACTCCTCGGGCGATCTCTTCGTGTCCTTCTCGACCGCCAATCCGGGAGCGTCCGCCGACACCGGCACGGTGCGGCTCACCATGCTCCCCAACGACCGGATCAACCCGCTGTTCGAGGCCACCGTAGGCGCCACCGAGGAGGCCATCCTCAACGCCCTGCTCGCCGCCGACACCATGACCGGGGCGGACGGCAACCGGGTATACGCGCTGCCGGTGGATCGACTGCTGGCGGTGCTCCGGAAGTACGGTAGGATGTCAGAGGACCAGCCGGCGGAGCGGCCATGACCAGCCTGCAGGGAACCACGGTGCTCTTCTTCGCGGCCCCGCTCTACGAGGACCTCGAGCTCTGGTATCCCAAGATCCGGCTGGAGGAGGAGGGCGTCCGCACGGTGGTCGCCGGCCTGGGCGAGCGCAGCTACCAGGGGAAGCGCGGCTACCCGGTCACGCCCGACGTCAGCGTGGAGGACATCGGGGCCGCGAGCTTCGACGGCCTGGTGATTCCCGGCGGGTATGCGCCCGACATCCTGCGTCGCTCGCGCCGGGTGCTCGAGCTCACCCGGGAGATCTTCGAGGCGGGGAAGCCGGTGGCGTTCATCTGCCACGCTGGCTGGGTCCCGATCTCGGCGGGGATCGTGCGGGGGCGGCGCGGGACGAGCGTCGGCGCGATCAGGGACGACCTCGTGAACGCCGGCCTCGTGTGGGAGGACAGCGCCGTCGTGGTGGACGGCAACCTGATCTCCTCCCGCACGCCGGCCGACCTCCCCCAGTTCTGCCGGGCGATCATCGCCGCCCTGAGCGCGGGAAAACCGTAGCCGTTGAAGGATGAACGGACCCCCATGCCATTTCGCGACGCCCAGGCCCGGGTCGATGCGTGGATCTCCCGGTTCGAGGAGGGGTACTTCGATCCGCTCACGAATCTGGCGCGCCTGGCGGAGGAAGTGGGCGAGCTGGCCCGCGAGGTGAACCATAGGTTCGGGCGGAAGACGAAGAAGCCGGACGAGCCCGAGGGCGACATGGGCATGGAGATGGCCGACATCCTCTTCGTGCTGATCTGCATGGCCAACCGCGAGGGCATCGACCTCGACGAGGCGTTCGCGCGGATGATGGCGAAAGTCGAGACCCGGGACGAGCATCGGTGGACCAGGAAGAGCGCTGAGTCCTGAGCGCCGTCACTCCCACGCTTCCGGCTCCGCCTCGATTTCGGCGCGAAGGGCCCGGTAGCTCTCGTACCGCCCGGCCTGGATCTTCCCTTCCTCCACCGCCGTCCGCACCCCGCAGCCGGGCTCGCTCAGATGCCGGCAGTCGGCGTACCGGCACCGGCCCAGCAGAGGCCGCATCTCCGGGAAGCACTCGGCCAGATCACGGGCCTCGATCCCCCAGAGACCTACCTCGCTGAACCCGGGCGTATCCATGAGGAACCCGCCCCCGGCGAGCGGCACCATGACGGCCGACACTGTGGTATGACGGCCGCGGCGGACTCTCGCGCTTACCTCCCTCGTGCGGAGCCGGAGGCCGGGCTCGATGGCGTTAAGGAGGCTCGACTTTCCGGCGCCGGACGGTCCGGTGACGACCGAGGTTCCGCCGGCAAGGGCGGTCCGAAGGGCGGCTATGCCCTCGCCCGTCGCCGCGCTGGTGCGGAAGACCTCGTACCCCGCCGAGCGGAACCGCTCGCCGAGCGCGACACCGGGGTCGAGATCGACCTTGTTGACGACGACCGCCGCCGGGATCCCGTTGGCCTCGGCCACGACGAGCAGCCGGTCGATGAGCTGGGCGAGCGGCGGCGGGTCGGCGGTGGCGGTGACCACGAAGACGCGGTCCACATTCGCCGCCACGGGGCGCACGCCGCGTCCTTCCGGCACTCGGCGCGCGAGCAGCGATCGCCGGGGCTCGACGTCCGCGATCCCGAACAACTGGCCGCCCGGCTCGGGCTCGAGGCGCACGACGTCGCCCACGACCACGCGGGGACCGCCCCGCTTGGCCTTGCCCCGGAGCACCGCCCGGACCGGTCCGTCCGCGGTAGCGACCCGGTACACCGCCCCGTCCCGCTCGAGGACGGTCCCGAGGACCCCCGTCACCACTCGCCCGGGGCGCGGTCGATCGCCTCGTCCAGCGCCGTCTTCACGTCGTACAGGGAAAGGGCCTTGAGCCGGTCCGCCGCTTCCTCCGTGGTCCTGCCCCACACCAGCACCTCGGTCTCTAGGTGCCCCACGGGCCGATCCCCGGCAGCGGACCAGCGGACGAAGAGCAGCGCAGCCCCGAACAGCCCGCGAGCGTCCGGCGCTTCGTCGACGTAGATGGCCACGGAGTAAGCATGACCGTCGCGGCCGCCGAAGGCGGCCGCGCGGTCATGCTTCTCCATGTATCCGCCCAGGGTGAAGTCGTTCACCAACCCGGTACCGACTCCTTGACGACGTTCCCCAATATGAAGGCGATGTTGGCGGGCCGCTCGGCCAGGCGACGCATGAGGTAGGGATACCACTGGGTGCCGAAGGGGATGTACACGCGCATGCGGTGGCCGCTGCGGTGGAGCCTTGCCTGCAGGTCGCGCCGCACGCCGTAGAGCATCTGGAACTCGAACCGGTCCGGGCCGATCCGGTTGCGCTGCACGAAGCCCTGCGCGCGCCGGATGATCACATCGTCATGCGTGGCGATCCCCGGGTAGTTCCCTTCGGCGAGGAGCCGCTCCATGAGCGTGACGTAGCTCCGGTCCACGTCGGCCTTGTCGGGAAAGGCCACCGTGGACGGCTCCAGGTAGGCCCCCTTGCAGAGGCGCACGCGCGCGCCGTGCGCGATGAGGTCGGCGACGTCCGCCTCGGACCGGCGCAGCATCGCCTGGATCACGACGCCGCAGTGGCGCCCGAAGCGTTCGAGCAGCCGCTGCTTGAAGAAGTCGAGCGTCCGCTGGGTGTACGCCGAGCCCTCCATGTCCAGGCGGACGAACCCGCCCGCCGCCCCGGCCTTCTCGAGAATCCGCGTCAGGTTCGCCGCGCACAGGTCCTCGTCGATGTCGAGGCCCATCTGGGTGAGCTTGACCGAGACGTTGACCTCCACGCCGGCCGCCGCCATGCTGTCCAGCATCCGGAGGTACTGGTCCCGGGCCGCCACGGCCTCGCGCTCCTCCTTGACGCTCTCGCCGAGGAAGTCGAGCGAAGCGGTGATCCCGCGAGCCGCAAGCTCCCGGGCGGCGACGACGCCGGACTCGATCGTCTCGCCGGCCACGAAGCGCGAGGCGAACCGGCGGGCCAGCCCGTTCCGACGGACGAAATTGAAGATCCGCCGCTGCTCCGAGAGCCAGAGGAGCCCTTGACGCATGATCACAGGCACTCTCGTATATTCTTGCGGTTACGCAGGTTATCCTTCCGGTCGGGGCCGCCAGCAAGGTATTAGGCCACCCGCTGGCCAACAAGCCGGGGCCGGGGTTTGACGCCGCCGGGGCCCCCTCGCCATTCTCCACCATCCCCCGGCTCCGCTTCACGAGGCACGCGCCTGCACTGCACCTTGCCGTAATGACGGACGC
>DASWAI010000117.1:0-3618 GCA_036391215.1 Gemmatimonadales bacterium | reverse complement strand
TGCTGCTGATGGACGAGCCGTTCACCGGCCTCGACGCACCCGCCGCCGGGCGGCTCCGGGCGCTGCTCCGGCAACGGCTGTCGGCAGGCCTCGCCCTAGTGCTGGTGACCCACCATCTGGCCGAGGCCTGGGAACTCGCCTCGCGCGTGGCGGTGCTCGCCGGCGGGCGCTGGGCGCTGGAGGAGCCGCGCCCGGGCGACCTGGCCCTGTTCCTTCCCCGCTACCATGCCCTGGCCGATGCCTGAGGCGCTGCGGCTCGCGCTGGTGGTGGCGGCCAAGGACGTCAGGGCCGAACTCCGGAGCCGGACGGGGCTCCTGTCCGCGACGGTGTTCGCCGCGCTGGTGCTGGTCATCTTCAACTTCGCGCGGGACCCGACCGCCCTCTCCGCCACCGACCTGGCTCCGAGCGCGCTGTGGGTCACCTTCGCGTTCGCGGCGATGGTCGCGATGAACCGGGCCTTCACCGTGGAACGGGAGCACGGGGCGTTCGACGGGCTGCTGCTGGCGCCGATCCCGCGGGGTGCCCTGTTCGCCGGCAAGCTGCTGGCGAACCTCGCGTTCGTGATGGCGGTGGAGGCCGTGGCCCTCCCGCTTTTCATCCTGTTCTTCAACGTGGATTTCTCGCACGCGCTCGGCGGGATCATCGGGACGGCGGTGCTCGCCACGATCGGGTTCGTCGCGGTCGGCACCATCTTCGGCGCGATGGCGGTCCGCACCCGCTTCGCGGAGCTGCTCCTCCCGGTCCTGCTCCTCCCCTTCATGGTGCCGCCCCTGGTCGGGGCGGTGCAGGTGACCTCGCGTCTCCTGGCGGACCGTCCGTTGAGCGAGATGCTGGGCTGGCTTAGAATACTCGCGGCCTACGATGTCGTCTTTGTGACGCTGGCCGCCCTGGTATTCGCCTCCGTGGTGGACGAATGACGACCTCCGCCGCTCAACCGCCGACCCTGGACCGCGCTCACGCCGTGGTGCGGCGGGGCACGGTCATCAGCCTCATCGCGCTGCTCGGTATCGCCGGCGTGTACGTGCTGGCGCTGAGGTTTACCCCGACCGAGGCCCACCAGGGACTGGCCCAGAAGATCTTCTACGTGCACGTGCCGGCGGCCTGGAGCGCGATGCTCGCGTTCTCGCTCGTGGGCATCGTGAGCGCGCTCTACCTCTGGCTGCAGGATCCCCGGATGGACCGCTTCGCCGCCTCTTCGGCCGAAGTCGGCGTCGCGTTCGCGGCGGTCATGCTCACCACGGGCCCGATCTGGGCGAAGCCCATCTGGGGCACCTGGTGGACCTGGGACGCGCGGCTCACGCTGACGCTGTTTCTCTTCTTCCTGTTCGTGGGCTATCTGTCGCTCAGGAGCGCCCTGCACGACCGCCACGAGCGGGCCCGGTTCAGCGCCGTCGTGGGCATCATGGGGCTCCTGCTCGTCCCGTTCATCCATCTCAGCGTCTATCTCTTCCGCACGCTGCATCCGCAGCCCATCGTGCTCAAGCCAAGCGCGCCTTCCCTGCCCTGGGAGATGCTCCGCACGCTGCTGGTTTCGACGGCGATGTTCACGCTGCTCTACATCGGGCTGGTGACGATGCGCTACGGGATCGGCCTCGCGGCCGAAGCGGGGGAGGAGCGCGATGCCGCCTGAGCCGCCCGCCAACGGCGGGTACATGATCGCGGCCTACGTCGTCGCCGCGGTGATCCTGGTCGGGTATTTCGTGATGCTGGTGAGGCGGGGGAGAAGGGAGAAGTAAGAAGTAAGAAGGGAGAAGTGAGACGTGGGGCCGCGGTGCACCCTTCTCACTTCTCCCTTCTCACCTCTCACTCTTTACTCCGCCCTCCTGAACACCAGACTCGCATTGATCCCTCCAAACCCGAACGAGTTGCTCAACACGAACTCCGGCCTGGCCTCCCGGCCGTCGTTGCGGATGTAGTCCAGGTCGCACGCGGGGTCGGGCATCTCGAGGTTCACGGTGGGTGGAAGCCAGCCGTGCCGCAGGGAGAGCGCGCAGATGGCCGCCTCGATCGCCCCGCTCGCGCCGAGGGCGTGACCGTAGTAGCCCTTCGTGCCGCTCAACGCCACGCGATAGGCGTGATCGCCGAAGACCTGCTTGATCGACGAGGTCTCGGTCGGGTCGTTGAGCGGCGTGGACGAGCCGTGGGCGTTGATGTAGCCGACCTCCCCCGGAGAGAGGCGCGCCTCCCGCAGCGCCAGCTGCATCGCTCTGGCCGCCTGGCGCCCGTCCGGCCTCGGCGCGGTCATGTGATACGCGTCGTTGGTGAGCCCGTACCCGCAGATCTCCGCGTAGACCGGCGCGCCCCGCGCCAGCGCGCGCGTCCGCTCCTCCAGAATGAGGACCGCGGCGCCCTCGCCCATCACGAACCCGTCGCGCGACCGGTCGAACGGGCGGCTCGCCCGGGCCGGGTCGTCGTTCCGGGTGGACATGGCGCGGATGATGGCGAACGCGCCGAAGCAGAGCGGCGCGAGCGGCGCCTCCGCCGCCCCGGCCACCATGGCGTCGGCGTCGCCCCGCGCGATGGCGCGGAACGCCTCGCCGATGGCGATCGTGCCGGAGGCGCAGCTCATGCCGTTGGTGGAATTCGGGCCGGTGATGCCGAATTCGATCGCCACGTTGCAGCTGGCGGCGCCGGCGAACACGGTGAGCGCGAGCGTCGGGTCCACCGCCCGCGCCCCGCCCTGGAGGAACTCCCGATACTGGGTCTCGCCGAAGGCGACGCCGCCCAGCGCCGTGCCCATCATGGCGCCGATCGTGTCCCGGTCTTCCCGGGAGAGGTCGAGACCGGCGTCGGCGAGTGCGAGCCGCGCGGCGGCGACGCTGAAGTGACCGAAGCGATCCAGCCGCCGGGCCCGCCGCTCCTCCAGGTGATCGGTCGCCACGAAGTCATTCACCTGCGCCGCGATCCGGCTCTTGAACGGCGTTGGGTCGAACCGCGTGACGCACTGCACGGCCGAGCGCCGCTCGCGCAGGCCTCGCCAGAGGCCCTCGGCGCCCGTGCCGATCGGCGTCACGGCCCCGAGCCCCGTCACCACCACCCGGCGCGGTTCAGGCATCGGCCCGCTCCACTGCCTGCCGGATCCCGGCCAGCGTGCGCGAGGCGATCCCGTGGACGAATACCGGGCCGATCACCCACTCGGCCGCGGGGCGCCGGATCAGGGGCCAGCGCGGCCCGTCCCATTCGTGTACGATGGTCACGTCGGTCCCTTCGTAAGCCGGGCGGAGGCGCCACTCGACGTCCATCCCGGCGGTGATGCCGCGCACGTGCCGGTAGCGGACGACCGCCGCGGCCGGGTCCATCCACATCTCGGACACCCACCAAGTGGGGTAGTTCACGCGGCCGAAGGGTCGCCACGCCGCCATCTCCACGACCCCGCCGTCGGTCCGCCGCTCGAGCATCCGGACCCAGCGGTAATGGCTCAGCAGCTCCGGCCACCGTTCGACCTCCGCGGCCGCCCGGAACACACGGTCGACCGGCGCCCGCATGAAGAGCCGGTCCTCGGTGCGCATCATGGACGCGGGGTCCATGTGGCGACGAGCCGCCAGCCCGGGCGCTGGGTCACCGTAGCCGCCACCCCGGCCTTCGCGAGCAACGCGGCGAGCTCGCCGGCGGTGAAG
>DASWAI010000116.1:0-5109 GCA_036391215.1 Gemmatimonadales bacterium | reverse complement strand
AGGCCGCGCGGGTGGTCGACTCCGTGAGCGCGGCGTACCAGGCCGGCGGCTACGCCAAGGTGTTCCAGATCGGCCTCGTCGGCGCGTACTACGCGGGGCGGGACGACGCCGGCCGGGCGGCCGAATGGGTCGAGCGCGCGTACGCCGTGGCGCCTACCGGCCTCGAGTTCCGGGCGCTGGACTCCGGCCTGTTCGACCGCGTGCTCGACGACCCCGAGTTCAATGCCGCCGTCGCCCGCATCCACCGGCAGGTCTACCAGCGCGTCTTCCGATGAGACTCGTGCTTGCCTGGGCCGGCCTCGTCGCCGCGTGCGCCGGGGCCCGGCCGGCCGTCGCGCCCGCGCCGGTCCCGGATGGGGCCGGCGTGGAAGCGACGCTCTTTCTCATTGGGGATGCCGGCGCACCCGCCCCGGGAGGGGAGCCCGTCCTGCGCGGTCTGGCCGACGCGCTCGGGAGCGCCGCGGGCGAACGGGTCGTCGTGTTCCTCGGCGACAACGTCTATCCGCAAGGTCTCCCGGACTCGGCGGCGCCGGACCGCGCGGAGATGGAACGGCGGATCGATACCCAGATGGACGTGGTCCTGGGCGCCGGCGCGCGGGGGATCTTCGTGCCGGGCAATCACGACTGGGCCCGGCACGCCCCGGACGGGTGGGATGCGATCCGGCGCCAGGGCCGGTGGATCGCCGAGCGAGGGGGGCCGGCCGTTACGCTGCTGCCGGGCGACGGCTGTCCCGGCCCCAGCGTGGTGGACCTGGGGCGCCGCCTGCGACTCGTCCTGCTGGATACCCAGTGGTGGCTGCACCGCGGTCCGAAGCCCGGGCCGGGCTCCGGATGCCGCGCAGCGGACGAGGGTGCCGTGGCCGATTCGCTCCGCGCCGACCTGGCCGCGGCGGGGGGGCGCACCGTGGTCGTCGCGGCGCACCATCCGATCGAGTCGGCCGGGGTGCACGGCGGATTCTTCGGAGTCGAGGACCACGTGTTCCCGCTGCGGGTGATCCGGCCCTGGCTCTGGATCCCCCTGCCGGGGCTGGGCTCCATCTATCCGTTGGCGCGGCAGAACGGCATATCTAACCAGGACCAGAGCGGCCCGGTGTACCGGCGGATGCTGAGGATGTTCGAGGCGGCCATGCACGATCATCCGCCGCTCGTCTGGGCCAGCGGGCACGAGCACAATCTGGAGGTGCTCGAGGGCCGCAGCGCCCGCTGGCTCCTCGTCAGCGGGGCCGGCTTCTACGGGCACGAAGGGCCGGTCTTCCAGCGAACGGATATGCGCTTCGCCGCCGCCGCTCCCGGCTTCATGCGGATCGAATTTCTCGCCGACGGCCGCGCCCGGCTCGGCGTCCTGGCGGTGGACCGGGAGGGCCGGTCGACCGAGCGATTCGCCCTGTGGCTCGAGTGAGGGGGAGGCCGTGATGCGGGCTTATCACCTGGCCGTCGTCGCCGGTCTCGCCGGCGCCCCGGTCGCGGCGCAGTCACCGGACTCGCTCCGGCCCGGGGCGTTCGTCACCGTCATCCCCGGCGCGCACTATCGCGCCGGCGGGCTCCACCGGGCGCTCTTCGGCGCGCACTATCGCGACCTCTGGACGACGCCCATCCGGGTCGAGGTGCTCGACCTGGCGACGTACGCCGGCGGGCTCACCCCCACCCGGCGCGGCGGCGGGAAGCAGACCAGCACCCTCCGGTTGGAAAGCCCCGACGGCCGCAAGTGGGCATTCCGCTCCGTGGACAAGGACCCGTCGCCGCTGCTGCCGCCCGAGCTGCGCGAGTCCCTGGCGGAGCGGATCCTCCAGGACCAGATCAGCGCGTCGCATCCCGCGGGGGCTCTCGTCGTTCCCCCGCTTCTCGAGGCCGTCGGGGTCAGGTCCGCGCCGCCCCGGCTCTTCGTCATGCCGGATGACCCGGCGCTGGGCGAGTTCCGCCGGGATTTCGCCGGCACGCTCGGCACGCTGGAGGAGCGCCCAAGCGAGCTGTCCGACGACAGGCCGGGCTTCGACAGCGCCCGGAAGGTCATCGATACCGATGAGCTGTTCGACCGGCTCGACAAGAGCCCGAGCGAGCGGATCGACACCCTGATGTTCCTCAAGGCCCGCCTGATGGACCTCTTCCTGGGCGACTGGGACCGGCACGGCGGCCAGTGGCGCTGGATCAAGGTCGGTGAGGGCAAGCGGGCGCCGTGGCAGCCGGTCCCCTACGACCGCGATCAGGCCTTCGTCCGCTACGACGGCCTCCTCCTCGGCCTGGCCCGGACCGGCTATCCCCAGCTGGTGAATTTCGGCGACGACTATCCGTCCACCTTCGGCATCGCCTGGAACGCCCGCTACATCGACCGCCGGCTCCTGGTGGGCCTGGAGCGGCCGGTGTGGGATTCGACGGCCCGGGACCTCGCGGCACGGCTTACCGACTCCGTGATCGACGATGCCGTGCACCGGCTGCCGCCGGAGCTCTATGCGAAGGACGGCCCGCGGCTCACCCGCGCCCTCGAGCGGCGCCGCGATCGCCTGCCGGAGGCCGCGGAGAGGTTGTATCGGCTCCTGGCCGGCGTGGTGGACGTGCACGCCACCGACAAGGGCGAGGTCGCGACCGCGGCCCGCACGGCCGACGGCGTGCTCGACCTGCGCATCCGGCGGAAGGACGAGAGCGGCGACCCGCCCGACGATTTCTTCCACCGCCGCTTCTTTTCCGCGGAGACCAAGGAGGTCAGGCTCTTCCTGGGCGGAGGAAAGGATACCGTGCTGGTCTCCGGCGCCGGCGGCGGTCCGACGCTGCGGGTGATCGGCGCGGAGACCCGGGACGGCGGGCCGGCCAAGTTCGTCGCTGACGACGCGGCGGGAGGCGTCACCCGGGTGTACGATACGTCACCGGAGACGCGGGTCGCGGGGAGCCATCGGCCGTCGCTCGACCGGCGGCCCTACAGCCCCCCCGATTCCACGAGCCGCCTGCCCCGCGCCCCACGCGACTGGGGCCGCCTGTGGTCGATCTGGCCGTGGATCGACTATGGATCGGACATCGGGCTCTTCGGCGGGGTGAGCGCGAGCCTGTACTCGTTCGGGTTCCGGCAGAATCCCTACGCATCCCGGGTCACGCTGCGCGCCGGTTACGCGACCGGAGTGAGCGCCCTGCGGGCCGAGGTCCTGGGCGACTTCCGCATCCGGAACTCGACCACGCGGCTCCTGCTGGAGGCGCGGGCGTCGGGGGTGGATGTGGTGCGATTCTTCGGCTTCGGCAACGAGACTCCGTTCACCGCGGCGGACGACTTCTACAAGGTCTACCAGCAGCAGTATTCCCTGTCGGTCGGGGTCGCGCATGCGCTGGCGCCCAACCTGACGTTCCGGCTAGGCCCCACGGTCAAGTACGTGTCCACGGATCTCGACCGGGTGACGCTGGTCGCGCAGTCGCGTCCCTACGGCTCCAGCGCCTTCGGCATGGTCGGAGGCCAGGCCGGGGTGGATCTCGACACGCGCAATGCGCGCACCGGTGCGACCTCCGGCGTGCGGCTGCTGGCGGGGGGCAGCGTATATCCCCATGCCTGGGACGTCCAGTCGACCTTCGGCGAGGCGCACGGCGAAGTCTCGACCTACCTCACCGCGAGGATTCCGGCCCAGCCTACGCTCGCGCTCCGCGCGGGCGGGAGCAAGGTGTGGGGCAGCTATCCGTTCTTCGAGGCGGCGTTCGTGGGCGGGTCGAGCACGGTGCGGGGCCTCCGGGAGCACCGCTACGTCGGCGACGCGGCGGCCTGGGGCAACGCGGAGCTCAGGCTCGACCTGGGGCGGTACTACGTGGTGCTGCCGGGGAGGTGGGGTCTTCTGGGCGTAGCGGATGCGGGGCGCGTCTGGCTGGCCGGCGAGTCGTCCGACACCTGGCACCACGGGTTCGGCGGCGGGCTCTGGTTTGCGCCCCTCGCCCGGAACAACACCGTGAGCGCGGTGGTGGTTCGGAGCGAGGGGCGCACCGGGTTCTACTTCCGGGGCGGATTCATGTTCTAACGGGCGGTCGCCCCGTCAGATCGGCTCCGCGGGCTCCGGCGCCCCGTTGGCCGGCGCGCCCGCCCGGCGCGAGAAGCCGCCGCGCTGCTGGAACTTGTCCCACTCGTCGGTCGCGCGGCGCCGGGCCTTGCCGGCCGCGTCCCGCACCTCCGCCCGCATGTCCGCAGTCCGCTCGCTGGTGAGGAACCAGCTGAGCGCGGCCCCGGCCAGGATGCCGAGCCAGGCGTTGCCGCGCCGCTCGCCCCGGAGCCGTGCCAGCGGCTCCTCCACCACCTCGACCGCCGCATCGCGCGCGGACTCGAGCCGCTCCTCGATGTCGCCCAGCCGCTCCTCGATCCGGTGGAGCACGCCGTTGCCCTCGTGCCGCAGCGTCTTCACCCCGCGGTCGATGTTGTCGCTCAGGTCGTCCCATCCGGACCGCACCGATCGCCGGAGCCGCGCGCGCGTCCGCTCGCCGGAATCCGGGGCCATCAGCAGGCCGACCGCGACGCCCGCGGCGGCCGCGGCGAGTGCCAGCCCGACCACGGTGGCCGACCCGCGCGTCCTGCCCGAGGCTCCGGGGCCCTCGTCCGTATCGATGCTCTTTGCGCTCATATGCCCTCCCGCCGCACCGGCGGCGCCGCAGCTGTGTGAGTGGGCGCCGCCCTGCGCGGCGCCTCTCCTCACACTAATGCAGTGCACGGACGAGCGGAACCCGGACTAATACCGGTAGTGGTCCGGCTTGTACGGGCCCTCCACGGGCACCCCGATGTACGCCGCCTGCTCCGGCGTGAGGTGCGTCAGCTTGACGCCGAGCTTGTCGAGGTGAAGGCGGGCCACCCTCTCGTCCAGATGCTTGGGCAGCGTGTAGACCTTCCGCTCGTACTTCGCCGCGTTGGCGTGCAGCTCGATCTGCGCCATCACCTGATTGCTGAAGCTGGCGGACATCACGAAGCTCGGATGCCCCGTGGCGCAGCCCAGGTTGAGCAGCCGGCCCTCGGCCAGGATCAGGACCGAGTGCCCGTCGGGGAACACGAACTCGTCGTACTGGGGCTTGATGTTCACCCGCCGGACGCCCCCCTTCTTGAGCCCGGCCATGTCGATCTCGTTGTCGAAGTGGCCGATGTTGCCGACGATCGCCTTGTCC
>DASWAI010000115.1:0-5011 GCA_036391215.1 Gemmatimonadales bacterium | reverse complement strand
GTGCCGCGGAGCCCCCTTCTCACTTCTCACCTCTCACCGCCGTTCAGTCCTCCTCGGCCAAGCACTCCTCCATCAGCGCCAGCCCGGTGTCGACGTCGTATTCGTCGATCACGAGCGGCGGGGCCAGTCGCAGCACGCTCTTCCCCGCGCCGAGCAGGAGCAGGCCCTTCCCGAAGGCGCGCTGCACCAGGCGGTGGACCAGATCGGGATCGGGCTCCCGGGTCTGGCGGTCCTTGACCAGCTCCACCCCGATCATGAGCCCGCGGCCCCGCACGTCGCCGATGGAGGAGTATTTCTCCTGCAACCGCCGGAGTCCGGCGGTGAGCCGATCGCCCATGGCGAGCACGTGGGGCAGGTTCTTCTCGACGATGTCGAGCGTGGCGAGGGCGGCCGCGCAGCACACCGGGTTGCCCCCGAAGGTAGAGCCGTGTGTCCCCGCGCCCCAGGTGGTCACGGACTCCTTGGCGATGAACGCGCCGATCGGCATGCCGGAGCCGAGCCCCTTGGCGGAGAGTAGAATGTCGGGCTCGACACCCTCCCACTCGGACGCCCACATCTTGCCGGTCCGACCCACTCCGCACTGGACCTCGTCGCATACGAGCAGAATGCCGTGCTCGTCGCAGAGAGAGCGCAGGGCGCGCAGGAAACCGGGCTGGGGCACCACGTAGCCGCCCTCGCCCTGGATCGGCTCGACGAAGATTGCCGCCACGTCGGTCGGATCGACCTGCCGGGTGAACAGCTCCTCGATGGCCTTCACCGATCCGAGCGTGCAGGGGTTCCCGACGCCGCAGGCGCGACAGCGATACGGGGTGCAGTAGGGCACGTGATAGATCTCGGGTACGAGCGGCCCGAAGTGAGCCCGCTGCCGGGCCTTGCTCGAGGTGAGGCTCATCGCCCCGTAGGTGCGTCCGTGGAAGGAGCCGTGGAACGCGATGAGAGCGGGCCGCCGGGTGTGGAAGCGCGCCAGCTTCATGGCTCCTTCGACCGTCTCGGCGCCCGAGTTCGTGAGGAACACGCGCTTCTTGCTGGGGCCGGGCGCGAGGCGGGCGAGCCGCTCGGCCAGCCGGGCGAACCCCTCGAAGTAGAAATCGGTCCCGCAGATGTGCAGGAATTTGGAGGCGGCGTCGCGGATGGCCTCGATCACCTGGGGGTGGTTGTACCCGGTCGAGGTGACCGCGATGCCCGCCATGAAATCGAGGAAGCGGTTCCCGTCCACGTCCTCGGCGGTCGCCCGGGAGCCGCCGGCGATGACCAGCGGGTACTCCTTGATGTAGCACGAGGAGGTCCAGGCCTCGTCCTGGGCAATGATCGCCTTGGCCTTGGGGCCGGGCGGCGGCACGACGATGCGGGGGTAGTCGCGCTGGGTCATGCGAACACCTTTCAAGGCGGCGTGGGGGTTAGGCCGGGGCTCCTACCTGCTGGTACGCGCGCCACCAGGCCTGACCCGACGGGGGCAGCAGATAGATCGGATCGTAGTACTCATACCGTCGCGTGAGCGCATCAGGATCCTCGAGCTCGAGCCCCGTCCGGTAGTTCTTGGTCCACCGGGAGATGCCGAGTTCGCGGTCGTATTCCGCAAGTTGGTGCACCCACCGCTTGCCGACGAACGGAACGTCGCAGACGATCCGGGGCGTAGCGAAGCCGGGAAGATAGCCCATGATGTCGTGTTGCAACTGCTGTGCCTCGAAGACGCCGAGCCGCCAGTGCTCGGAGTTCGGGATCATGTCGCACAGGTAAAAGTAGTAGGGCATGATCTTGGCATGATCCAGCAGCATGAAGCACAGCTCGACCAAGTCGCGGGTCGTCGTGTTCACGCCCCGGAGCAGCACCCCCTGATTCCGAACGTCCCGGAAGCCGATCTCGAGCAGCTTGCGCGCCGCGCGCCCCACCAGCGGCGTCACCTGCTGCGCGTGGTTGGCGTGGGTATGGAGTGCGAGATCCACCCCGCGGGCGAACGCCTTCCGGGCCAGCCGCTCGAGCCCCGCCACGACCTCGTCCTGGAGGAAGTGCTGCGGGAGCCCGACCAGGCCCTTGGACGCGAGCCGGATGTCCCGGATGTTCGGGATGTCGAGCAGCGCGCTGACGAAAGGCTCGAGCTGCGAGATGTGCAGGTTGGCGATGTCGCCGCCCGAAACCACGACGTCGCGCACCGCGGGCGTGCGCTGGAGGTACTCGAGGATCTGCTGGTGCCGGTGCTTCTGCGGGACGTGGAACTTCAGCTTCGCGACCTGCGGCACGTCGTTGCCCACCAGGTCCATGCGGGTGCAGTGCCCGCAGTACTGGGGGCAGGTGGAGAGCAGCTCCGCCAGCACCTTGGTGGGGTAGCGGTGCGTGAGCCCTTCGACCACCCACATTTCGGCTTCGTGCAGGCTGTCGCGGGACGCCTTGGGATGGTTGGGCCAGTCGGTGCGCCGATCGTCGATGGCGGGCGCCATGTAGCGGCGCACCGGATCTTCCCACAGGTCGAACACGTTCATCGTGTTCACCATGTGCGGCGGGATCAGCATGGACATCGTCGCGCGCTGTTCCTGGTCCCGGCCAATGCTCTCGGCCAGCGAATCGGGAAGCAGGTCGCCCAGGACCGCCTTGAGCTCCCGCAGGCTCTTGATGGTATGCCGGCGTTGCCAGGTGGCGTCTTCCCACTCGGCCGTGGTCGCGTTCCGGAAGCCGGGAATACGGGTCCAATCCGGCTCCACGTACTCGCGGGCAGGCGGGTACTGAATCGGCTGGGCGGCGCTCAAGGTCTCGGGTGTCTGCGTCAGCGTTCCCATGCTTGCCTCGGCGGATCCGCAGGTGGAGTGATGGCTTCAAGCGGCTGCCATGCTTGACGATAGCGAAAGTAATATATAATATATTCTTTCGCAATATGAGCGCGGATTGACCCTTCGGACGGAGCCCCCGTGGACCTCGAGTCGGTACTTGCTGCCTTGCCCCGCCAGCGCAAACAGGCCAGCCACGAGCTGGTCGCGGACGTGCTCCGGGAGGCGATCACTACCGGCCGCCTCCGGGCGAATGAGCCCCTGCCGCAGGACGAGATCGCCGACCAGCTCCAGGTGAGCCACATCCCGGTCCGCGAGGCCCTGCGGCAGCTCCAGTCCGAGGGCCTGGTCACGTACCAGGCGAACCGGGGAGCCACGGTCGCCGCGCTCACGACGGCGGAGATCCGGGAGATCTACGAGATCCGCATTCTGCTCGAGACCGCGGCCATTCGTGCCGCCACGCCGCGGCTCACGCCCGTGCAGCTCGAGCACGCACACGTGATCCTGGCCAAGGCGGAGCGGGCGACCGACGGCGCCGCCTGGGGCGCGCTCGACGTGCAGTTTCACCAGCTCGTCTACCACCTGGACGACCGGCCCCGGCTGGGCGAGATGATCGCCGGGCTGCTCCGCCGCGTGGACCGCTACTGGCTCTCCCATGGTCTCATGCTCAAGCACCGGGTGGAGTTCGAGGCGGAGCACCGGGAACTGCTCAGCGCGCTGGCGCGCCGGGACGCCGACGCGGCGGTCTCCCTGCTCGAGCGGCACCTGACCGTGGCCTGCGAGCGGCTGGTGGCCGAGCTGGCCGCGGGCCCCGGCGAGCCGGCGGCGGTGGCCCGGGCGGCGGGGTCGCGGTAGCTTGCAGCGCTCCTGAAGGACCAATCGGCACACGGCAGCTCACGAGGAGTCGGCACGGATGCACTCGAAGGTCCTGTCGATGCGGGACGCGATCGCCCGCTTCGTGCACGACGGCGATACCGTCGTCATCGAAGGCTTCACCCATCTCATCTGCTTCGCGGCCGCGCACGAGATCATCCGGCAGGGGCGGCGAGACCTGACCCTCTGCCGGCTCACGCCGGACCTCATCTACGACCAGATGATCGCGGCCGGCTGTGCCCGGAAGCTCGTCTTCTCCTGGGCGGGCAATCCGGGGGCGGGATCGCTACACGCATTCCGCCGGGCGGTGGAGGGGAAGAGCGAAGCGCCGCTCGAGATCGAGGAGTACTCCCACTTCGGCATGGTCGCGCGGTTCTGCGCCGGCTCGGCGAAGCTGCCGTTCTGGCCCATGCGCGATTACATGGGGACCGATCTGCCGGTCGCCAACCCGCGGATCCGGACGGTGACCTGTCCCTATACCGGGGAGCGGCTCGCGACGGTCCCCGCGCTCAACCCCGACGTGACCATCGTGCACGCGCAGCGGGCCGACGCCAGCGGCGACGCCCAGATCTGGGGGCTCCTCGGCGTGCAGAAGGAGGCGGCGTTCGCCTCGGAGCACGTCATCGTCGTGGTGGAGGAGCTGGTGGACGAGGCCGTCATCCGGGCGGACCCGAACCGCACCCTGATCCCGGGGATGATCGTGGACGCGGTGGTTGTGGAGCCGTGGGGGGCGCATCCGTCCTACGCGCAGGGGTTCTACGACCGCGACAACGATTTCTACGTGGCGTGGGAGAACGTCTCGCGGGATCCGGCCAAGCTGCAGGCGTATCTGGACGAGTACGTGCATGGCGTGTCCGGCCGCCAGGAATATCTCGCCCGGCATCCGGGCCTGGTCGAGCGGCTCCGGGCGGACGAGCAGGTCTGCGCCGGGGTCAACTACGGCTACTGAGCTCACGGCCAAGGGCTAACGGGTAATGGCTAGCTTCTCTCACTCCGAACTCATGTGCGCCGTCGCCGCCCGCGAGCTCAAGGACGGCGAGGTCGTCTTCGTGGGCATCGGCCTGCCGAACCTGGCGTGCAATCTCGCCCGGTACACGCACGCGCCGAACCTCGTGCTCATTTACGAATCGGGAGCGGTCGGCGCGGTGCCCGAGCGGCTGCCGGTCTCGATCGGCGATCCGGCGCTCGTCACCGGCTCGCTCATGGTCTGCAGCATGGCCGACGTCTTCCAGTGCATCCTCCAGAACGGGCTGATCGAGGTGGGCTTCCTGGGCGGCGCGCAGGTCGACCGCTGGGGCAACATCAATACGACCGTCATCGGCCCCTATGAGCGGCCCAAGGTCCGACTCCCCGGAAGCGGAGGCGCCGCGGAGATCGCC
>DASWAI010000114.1:0-4504 GCA_036391215.1 Gemmatimonadales bacterium | reverse complement strand
TCTCGCTTCTTGCGTCTCACTTCTCCCTCCTCACTTCCTCGTCATCAACACCCCCGTGAGGATGAGCGCCGCTCCCACCCCCTGCAGCGGCACCAGCCGCTCGCCCAGCGTCGCCCAGGCGGTGAGCGCCGCCACCACCGGCGTGAGGCACATGTAGATCGCCGTCCGGGTGCCGCCGACCCGCTGCACGCTCGCGTTCCAGATGAAGTAGGCCACCACCAGCGACAGGAACGACGAGTACGCCAGCGCCCCCCAGGCGGGGGCCGGGACGCGGACCCAGTCCACCCCCACGATCGGCACCAGGCCGGCCAGCACCAGCCCCGGCGTGCCGGTGAGCGTGGTGAGCGCGGTGGTCGTGAGCGGCGGGACGCTGTGCGGGATCCGCCGGAGCCCGAGGGTGTACACCGACCAGAAGATCACGGCCGCCACCGCGCACGCATCGCCCTTGAGCGTGGCCGGGCTGAACTCGATCCCGCCGGTCGAGATGACCAGTGCCACGCCCAGGGTGGCGAGCGCCGTTCCCGCCCACATCCGCGGGGTCACCCGCTCGATCCGGCGCACGCCGGCCAGCAGGGTCACGACCGCCGGCATGGTGGCCAGGATGAGCGCGGTGTTGGTCGCGGTGCTCCAGAGGAGGGCGAGCGTGAACGCGATCTGGTACAGGGTGTTGCCCAGCACGCCCAGCCAGATCATGCGGCCGGTGAGGCCGGCGGGAAACGTCACCGCGCCGTAGCGCCAGCGGACCAGCACATAAAGGAAAGCGCTCGAGAGGGCGAACCGGACCCCGGTGAAGGCCAGCGCCGGCAGGTACTCGAACGCGCCCTTCACCACGCTGAAGTTCGCGCCCCAGATGAGGCAGACCAGCAGCATGCCGAGATCGGCGGAGGAGGGGCCGGCGGAGGCGGGCGGGCGGGGGCCGCGAGCGGAGGCTTCGGGCGGCGGCGCGGTCGTCGGCACGGCTTAAGAGTAACAGGAACGGGCGCATGTGCCCGCATGGCCCCGCCGTCTATATTCCCCGCCATGTCCCAGTCCCGCATCCGCAATTTCTGCATCGTCGCGCACATCGATCACGGCAAATCGACCCTGGCGGACCGCCTGATCGAGGCGACCAACACGGTCGAGAAGCGCCTGATGCGGGAGCAGCTGCTCGACACCATGGACCTCGAGCGCGAGCGCGGGATCACGATCAAGCTCAACGCGGTCCGCATGAGCTATACCGCCCGGGACGGGGTCGAGTACGAGCTCAACCTGATCGACACGCCGGGGCACGTGGACTTCACCTACGAGGTCTCCCGCTCGCTGGCCGCCTGCGAGGGCGCCATCCTGGTGGTGGACGCCTCCCAGGGGATCCAGGCCCAGACTCTCTCCAATCTCTTCCTCGCGATGGACGCGGGGCTCGAGATCATCCCCGTCCTCAACAAGATCGACCTCCCCGGCGCCGAGCCCGAGCGCCGGGCCAAGGAGATCATGGACCTGATCGGGGCGAAGCGGGAGGAGATCCTGGCGGTCTCCGCCAAGGAGGGCACCGGCATCCCCGACCTGCTCGAGGCGATCGTGCACCGGGTGCCGCCGCCCCACGGCAACGAAGAGGCGCCGCTCCGCGCGCTCATCTTCGACTCCTACTACGACAAGTACCGCGGCGGGATCCCCAGCATCCGGGTGGTGGACGGCGTGGTGCGCGAGGGGATGGAGATCGCCTTCGGCTCCCACCCGGACGACGTCTACCACGTGGACGAGGTGGGCTACCTCCAGCTGGGCCAGCACCCGACCGACCTGCTGGAGGCGGGCGAGGTAGGCTACCTGGTGGCGAGCCTCCGGAACGTGCGCGACTCCCGCGTGGGCGACACCGTCTTCGACGCCACCGACCGCGCCGCCGAGCTGCTGCCCGGCTACCGCGACGTCAAGTCCATGGTGTTCGCCGGGCTCTACCCCACCGACTCGGAGCAGTACGAGTCGCTCCGGGACGCGCTGGAGAAGCTCGCCCTCAACGACGCCTCGCTCCACTACGAGCCGGAGTCGTCCACCGCGCTCGGCTTCGGCTTCCGCTGCGGCTTCCTCGGCCTGCTCCACATGGAGATCGTGCAGGAGCGGCTGGAGCGGGAGTTCGACCTGAGCCTCATCACCACCGTGCCGACCGTGGAGTACCACGTCTACCGGACCGACGGCACCATGATGGTGCTGGAGAACCCGAGCAACCTCCCCGATCCCGCCGAGATCGAGCGGATCGACGAGCCCTACGTGAAGGCGCGGATCATGGCGCCGGCCGACTACATCGGCGGCATCATGAAGCTGGGGCAGGACCGCCGCGGCGTCTACAACGGGATGCACTACCTCGACCCCGCCCGGGTGGAGTTCGACTTCCACTTTCCCCTGGGCGAGATCGTGCTCGATTTCTACGACAAGCTCAAGTCGCTCTCCCGCGGCTACGCCTCGCTCGACTACGAGATGGCGGGGTACCGCGAGTCCGACCTGGTCAAGCTCGACATGCTGATCAACGGCGACCCGATCGACGCGTTCAGCGTGATCATCCACCGCGACAAGGCCCAGGAGTACGGGCGCAAGGTGGCGGAGAAGCTCAAGGAGCTGATCCCGCGCCAGCTGTACCAGGTGGCCATCCAGGCGGCGATCGGCACCAAGATCATCGCGCGGGAGACGATCTCCGCGTTCCGGAAGGACGTGCTCGCCAAGTGCTACGGCGGCGACGTCACCCGCAAGCGCAAGCTCCTCGAGAAGCAGAAGGAGGGGAAGAAGCGCATGAAGCAGATCGGCGCCGTGGAGATTCCGCAGGAAGCTTTCCTGGCCGTCCTCCAGGTGGAATAGGAGGCGCCGCCGTGCGATTCGTACTGGGCATCGACATCGGCGGCACCAACCTCGTCGTCGGCGCGGTCGCCGAGGACGGCTCGGCGCTGCATGCGCTGCGGAGCGAGCCCACCCGGCCCGAAGAGGGCTCGGACGCCGTGCTGGGCCGGCTGGGCGCGATGGGCCGCGCGGTCATGGACGAAACCCGGAAGACGGTCCCCGGGGCCGAGTTCGCCGGGGTCGGCGCGGGCGCGCCCGGCCCGCTCGACACCAGGCGCG
Source organism: Gemmatimonadales bacterium (assembly GCA_036391215.1). Classification (GTDB taxonomy): domain Bacteria; phylum Gemmatimonadota; class Gemmatimonadetes; order Gemmatimonadales; family GWC2-71-9; genus DASQPE01. The sequence goes on along the minus strand of DASWAI010000114.1, from coordinate 1,426 downwards.
GCGTCGTCCTGCTCACGCCCAACCTCGGCTGGGTGAATCTCCCCCTGCGCCATCTGCTCCAGGACGCGCTCGGCGTACCGGCCCGGATCGACAACGACGCCAACTGCGCCGTGCTGGGCGAGTGGTGGATGGGCGCGGCGCGCGGCGCGAAGCAGGTGATCGGCATCACCATCGGCACCGGCATCGGTGGCGGCATCATCGTGGACGGGCGGCTCTACCATGGCGCGTCCGACTGCGCCGGCGAGATCGGCCACACCACGGTCGAGGTGAACGGCCGCCGCTGCAAGTGCGGCAACTACGGCTGTCTCGAGGCGTACGCGTCGGGGCCGGCCATCGCGCGGCGCGCGGTCGAGGCGATCGAGGCCGGCCAGACCAGCAAGCTGCCGGGCTACGTGGACGGCGCGCTGGAGAAGATCACGGCGCAGACCGTCTATCAGGCGGCGCACGACGGCGACGAGCTGGCCGAGGAGGTCGTGGGCGACACCGCCAAGTTCCTCGGCGCCGGCATCGCCAACATGATCAACATCTTCAACCCCGAGATCGTGGTCGTCTTCGGCGGCGTCACCTACGCCGGCGAGCGCCTCTTCGGACCGCTCCGGCGCGAGGTGGCCAAGCGCGCGTTCAAGCCGGCGGTGGCGGTGTGCCGCATCGTGCCGGCCGAGCTCACCGGGACGGCGGGCGTGTACGGCGCGGCCCGCACCTTCATCGATCAGACCCGCGGATGAAGCTGGGCGTCGTCGGCTCGCTCGTCTGGGACGAGATCCACGGCCGGGACCCGGCCGCGCCGCCGGTGGAGGAGTGGGGCGGGATCGCCTACGCCCTGGGCGGGCTCGACGCGGCGCTGCCGGAGGACTGGGAGATCGTTCCGCTCATCAAGGTGGGGCGCGACCTGGCGCCCGAGGCGGCGGAGTTCCTCCGCTCGCTCCGGCGGGTGGGGCCGGGGGCCAGGTTCGTGGAGGTGCCCGTCCCCAACAACCGCGTGGTGCTCCACTACGAGTCGGCCGACCGCCGCTGCGAGCGGATGGCGGGCGGGGTGCCCTCCTGGACCTGGCCCGAGCTGGGGCCCATGGTGCGCGACCTCGACGCCCTCTACCTCAACTTCATCTCCGGCTTCGAGCTGTGCCTGGGCACGGCCCAGGCGCTCCGCCAGGGCTTCCATGGTCCCATCTACGCCGACGTCCACAGCCTCTTCCTCGGCATGCAGCACGACGGCTATCGCGTCCTCCGCCCGCTGCCCGACGCGGCCAGCTGGTTCGCCTGCTTCGACGTGGTGCAGGTGAACGAGGACGAGATGCGGCAGCTCTCGCCCGACCCGCTGGCGCTGTCGGCCGACGTGCTCGGGGCCGGGGTATCGCTGCTGGTGGTGACGCTGGGGCCCCGGGGCGCGGCCTACGTGGCGGCGCCGGGGTTCGACGGGTGGAGCGGG
>DASWAI010000113.1:0-3907 GCA_036391215.1 Gemmatimonadales bacterium | reverse complement strand
AAGGCTTGAGGAACCGGTTCCAGGCCACCGGCCGCGGGATCGCGAGCGGCAGCTCTGGCGACAGCCGCATGCCGCCCGCCAGCACCAGCGCGTTGCCGCCGCGGTCGAAGAATCGCTGGAACCGCTCCGCCTGCGCCGGCGTGAGCGAGTCGGGCGAGCCGAGGAGCACGAGCAGCGAGACGTCGGCCGCGGGCTGGGTGGTGTCGCCCAGCGTGATCGTCCGCACGTCGTAGGACTTGCTCAGCTGCTCCTGCAGGTCCGCGAGGCGCATCCCCGGGGTCAGGCCGTCGGCCAGCAGGTCGAGCACCGGCTTCTTGGCCTGCGTGAGCGTGTGGATCGAGGACGCAAGGCGGTACTCGAGATCGTTCGTCTGCCGAATGAACGGAATGGTCTCCGTTCCGCTGGCGTACTGCACGACGAGGCCCAGGTAGCCCTGCTTCACCTGCAGCTCGGACTGCCCCACGACGTTGAACTGCACCGGCGTCACGCCGAGGTTCTCGGCGTCGTGCTTGGCCGCGGCGTCGCCGGCCGGGTCGCGCTCGATCACCCGGATCTTCCCGTGACCGGCGGAACGCAGGTCGTGCAGCAGGTCATCGACGTCGCGCTTCATCAGCGCCGCCTCGGTGGGCAGCTCCTTCGACGCGAAGACGGTGACGGTGACGATGTCCGGGAGGTTGCCGGCCAGCCGGCGGGTCGCGGGGGAGAGCGTATAGGAGTGGCCCGGTGTGAGGTCGAGCCGGCCGCCGATGTAGCTCCCCAGCAGATTCGTCACGACCAGCAGGGCGACGAGGAGCCCCGTGCCGAGCCGGAGCCGCCGGACGGCGCCGCCCGCGGGCGAGAGCTTCCGCCCCAGGAGCGCGGCGTAGCCGAGGGCGAGGAAGATCCCGGCGAGCGAGACGAAGTAGATCGCGTCCCTGAGGTCGACGACCCCGCGGCCGATGCTGTCGAAGTGAGCGAGTACGCCGAGCCGCGCCGCGATCGTCCCGATCGCCGGCGGGAGCCCCACGAGAAGCGGATCGAGGCCGACGAGCACCAGGACGAACATTACCGCCACGCCGGTGATGAAGGCGGTGATCTGGCTCCGGGTGAGGCTCGAGGCCCAGACGCCGACGCCGGCGAGGCCGGCCAGCAGGAGGGCGGCCCCGGTGTACTGGGCCACGATCGGCCCCCAGGGGAGCTGCGCCGCGGTGGACAGGGCGAGGGGGATCGGAAGCGTCAGCGCGAGTGCGATCCACAGGAACAGCAGTGCGCCCGCGTACTTTCCGAGCAGCAGCTCGAGCTCGGTGACCGGCTGGGCGAGCAGGACTTCGACCTGGCCGCTCCGAGTGTCCTCGGCCAGCGCCCGCATGGTCACGGCCGGGACGAAGAAGAGCAGGATCCAGGGGAGGAAGTCCAGCATCGGCCGGAGCGACGCGCTGCCCTGGAGGTATGCCTGGCGGAAGAAGAGGAACGCGTTCACGGCCAGGAACACCACGAGCAGTACGTAGCCCGTGGGATGGTCGAAGAGGGCCTTCAGCTCCCGCCGGGCGATGGTCCGGATCCGGTTCATGCCGCCTCCCCGGTCGTGAGCTCGTGGAACAGATCCTCCAGGCTCCCGGCCTCCTCGTGCAGCTCATAGAGGGTCCAGCCCTCGACCTTGGCCAGCTCGAAGATGCGGGGGCGCAGGTCGACCGCGCCGGACACGGTGAGCGACGCCCGCACCCGCCCGCCGCCCGCGTCATGCGGCTCGATCCGGACGACGCCTGGCAGGGTCCCGAGCCGCTCCGCGACGCCGGCCCCGGCCGCCTCGACCGTGATGTGGGCCCCATCCTTCGCGCGGGTGACCAGCTCCTCGACGGGCCCGTCCGCCACCAGCCGGCCCCGGTGGATGATCAGGAGGCGGGCACAGACGTGCTGGATCTCCGGCAGGACGTGCGTCGAGAGGAGCACGGTCCGCTCCCGCCCGAGCTCGACGATGAGCCGGCGGATCTCGACGCGCTGATTGGGGTCGAGTCCTTCGGTCGGCTCGTCCAGGACGAGCAGGTCGGGCCGGTGCAGGATCGCCGCGGCCAGGCCGGTGCGCTGGCGGAAGCCCTTGGACAACTCGCCGATGGGCCGGTGGTAGACCGGCTCGAGGCCCGTCGCGGCCACGGCCTCGTCGATCGCGCGCCGGCCCTCCTCCGTGCCGAGCTCCCGCAGCCGGCCGACGAAGGCCAGATATTCGGAGACCAGCATCTCGCCGTAGAGCGGGTTGTTTTCGGGGAGATAGCCGATGCGGCGCTTGGCTTCGCGTCCGGCTTCGCCGACCGGCTTGCCGTCGAGCCGGATCGTGCCGGCATCCGGCTCGTAGTACTGCGTGATCATTCGCATGGTGGTGGATTTGCCGGCCCCGTTCGGGCCGAGGAAGCCGACCACCTGGCCCGGATCGACGCGGAAGGAGACGCCATCGACCGCGACGATGCCGTCGAACCGCTTGGTGACGCCGTCGAGCGTGAGGAAGGACATACCCTGTGATTGGCTGGCGTGGGTGGACTGCGGGCGGTACGGTTACAGCGCATCCGCCGCGACATCGGGCGGGGGCCCCTCGCCGGGGCTTCCCGAGCCAGTCTGATGCACCAGCCGGGCGGACCGTCGCAGCGCCTAACCCGCTGTCGAACCGGGGGCTTCCATGACGCGATCGTACCTGGCTCCTCTGCTTGGCTTGCTGCTCGCCGTCTCCGCAGGCTGCAGCCGGGAGACCGGGCGCCTCACCCCTGACCAGGAACGGCGGTTCGCGCAGGAAGGGCTCCTGCACCGGGCCGACAACGTCACGTTCCGCTGGACCCAGGGAGCGGGGCGGGAGGGGGGCACGTGGGAGGACCGGGTGGCCTCGATCGTCGTCACCCGGCGCTCGGTGCTGATTCACAAGAACCAGAAGGTGGGCGTGGAGATCACGCCGGACAGCCGGCGCGACTACGAGGTCCACCGCGACGGCCAGAGAGTCAGGATCAGGGCCGGCAGCGGCAAGTCGGCCGAGACCTGGTCATTCACGCCGGACGACGATGCGGAGGCCTGGACTCAGGACATCCGGGCGGTCGTCCGGGCCTCGGCCGGCGGACCGGGCCTGCAGTAGGGTCAGGAGCATCGCGCGGCCGGCCGATCACGGTGACGCCGCGCCAATCAACGAGGAGACTCAGACATGCCGATCAGGAGCCTGTGGACCCCGGTTGCCGCCGGGCTCGTCTTCGCTGCGTGCCGGCCCGCCCCGCCCGCCCCGCCCGCCCGCACGTCCGGGGCCCCCCAGCCGGCGGCCGTGGAGCAGCCCCCGGCCAAGCCGCCGGCCGACGTCTCGCACGGCGAGGCGCCGGTCGGGTTGGACAGCATCCCGGCGCCGGTGGATCCGCGGGCGCCGGCCCGCAGCACGCAGCGGCTGCACCGGGTGCGCCTCGTGATCACCCACGGCAACATCACGATCGCGAAGGGGGTCAAGTACTACGCGTGGACCTTCGACGGGAGGGTGCCCGGCCCGTTTCTGCGGGTCACCCAGGGAGACACGATCGACTTCACGCTGGTCAACAACGGCCCCCAGCCGCACAGCATGGACTTCCATGCCGCCGAGATCGCGCCCAGCCGGTACTACGTCAATGTGAATCCGGGCGACTCGCTTCACTACCGGTTCACCGCGCGTGTCCCCGGGGTGTTCATGTACCACTGCGGTACGGCGCCGGTCGCCATGCATATCGCCAACGGGATGTACGGCGCGATCATCGTCGATCCCCCGATGCCGCGGCCCCCCGCCAAGGAATTCGTGCTGGTGCAGAGCGAGTTCTACCTCACGCCCGACGATGGCAAGGGCGGAGCCCGGAGCCTCGACTGGCAGAAGCTCCTCGGCCAGGCGCCCGACAACGTCGTCTTCAACGGCCGCGTCGCGCAGTATGCGGAGCATCCG
>DASWAI010000112.1:0-2609 GCA_036391215.1 Gemmatimonadales bacterium | reverse complement strand
GGCGGCCACGGCGGCGACCGCCGTCACCCCGGCCCCGGCAAGCGCCGGGGCCGCGGCCTCCGTGCCCGGGGCCCGCCGGCCCTGGAGCGCGCTCACCCTGGCCGCCCTCGCGCTCGCGGGCGTGGCGACCGCCGCCGCGCTCTGGGCCTGGCTCCGCCCCGCCCCCGTCCCGCTGATCAACCGGTTCAGCCTCTACTTCCGGCCGTCCGAGGCGCCCCGCCCGCTGGGCACCGCCAGCAACCTCGCCATCTCTCCCGACGGCTCCCGCCTGGTGTACATCGGCCCCGGCGAAGGCGGCACCCGGCTCTGGCTCCGGGACCACGACAAGCTCCGCCCCACCCCGATCCCCGGCACCGACGGCGGCGTCAGTCCGTTCTTCTCGCCCGACGGCAAGCAGCTCGGCTTCATCCGGAACGGGCGGACCGTCCGGGTGCTCTCGCTCGAGGGCGGCCCGCCCCTCACCCTGTCCGACAGCATCAACTCGTCGGGCGGAGACTGGGGCGCCGACGGCTACATCTATGTCGAGGTGGATTCCGGCCTGGCCCGCATCCGCGCCACCGGCGGCCCGGTCGAGCCGATCTTCAAGATCTCGGCGCAGCGGCGCGAGATCGGCAGCGAGTGGCCCAACGTTCTGCCGGGCGGGAAGGGGCTCATCTTCCGGCTCCGGCGCGCGGGCCAGTCGCCGAGCGAGTTCGACATCATGGGGATGAAGCTGCCCCACGGCGAGGCCAAGCCGCTCATCCGCGGCATCTTCGCCCGCTACGCCGCGTCCGGTCACCTGCTCGTGGTCACGGCCGACGGCAAGCTGCTCGCGGTCCCCTTCGATCCCGACAACGTCGCGCTCACCGGCTCGCCGGTGGCCATCATGGAAGGTCTCAGGTCGGGCCCGTTCGAGGTGAACCTGGCGCTCTCCGCCACCGGCACGCTGGTGTACGCGTCCGGCGGCTCGTCCGGATTGACCCGGGCCTTCTGGGTGAGTCGCGACGGCATCGCCAGCCCGGTGGACTCGACCTGGGACCCGCAGGGCACCATCAACTCCGTGGCGGTCTCGCCCGACGGGAAGACCCTGGCCGTGGGCCTGCTCCGGGGCGCGGCCCAGGACGTCTGGGTCAAGCAGCTCCCCGCCGGGCCGTTCTCCCGGATCACCTTCGGGGACAGCGCCCACTTCCGCGCGTCCTGGTCCGCCGACGGCCGCTCCCTCCTCTATATCACCGACCGCGGCACCGGCGGCGGCCTGCCCTACCTCAACCGGGCGGACGGCACGGGCACTCCGAAGGCGCTCCTGTCGACGCCCTTCAACTTCGTGCACGTGATCGAGTCGCGGGACGGCCGCTGGATGCTGCTCCGCCGCAGCATCAACGAGCCCGGCAACGGCGACATCTACGCGGTCAAGACCGGCGACACGACGCTCGTGCCGCTGCTCACGACGCCGGCCCGGGAGGCGAGCCCGGCGCTCTCGCCCGACGGGCGCTGGCTGGCCTACGAGTCGGACGAGTCGGGCGCGTCCGAGGTGTACGTGCGGCCGTTCCCCGACGTGGGGTCGGGCCGCTGGCAGGTGTCGCTCAACGGCGGCACCGGGCCGGTCTGGGCGCACAGCGGCAAGGAGCTGTTCTACCTCAACGGCCGTCAGGAGATGACCAGCGTCGAGGTGCGCCCCGGCCCGACGTTCGCCGTCGGGGAGCGGCGGGTCATGTTCCCGGCCAGCGCCTACGACTTCAGCGGGAGCTATGCGCTCTACGACGTGGCGCCGGACGACCGCCGCTTCCTGATGGTCCGCGGCGTCTCGCCCGAGGGCGAGACCGAGGTGATCCTGACCCAGAACTGGTTCCGCGAGCTGAAGGCGCGGACGGGCCGCTGACATGTGCGGCATCGTCGCCCTGTTCTCCCGGCGCGAGCCGATCGCTCGAGCCGCGCTCGAGCGGGCCGCCCACGCCCTGCACCACCGCGGGCCCGACGGGCAGGGGTTCTGGGTCTCGCCCGACGGCCGGGTGGGCCTGGGCCACACCCGCCTGAGCATCATCGACCTCGCCACCGGCAATCAGCCGATCGCGAGCGAGGACGGCCGGGCGCAGCTCATCGTGAACGGCGAGTTCTATGGGTTCGAGGCCATCCAGCGCGAGCTGGAGCGGCACGGGCACCGGCTCCGCACCCGCTCCGACAGCGAGATCGCCCTCCACCTCTACGAGGACCTCGGCACCCACTGCCTGCACCGGCTCCGCGGTGAGTTCGCCCTGGTGCTCTGGGACGCGGCCCACCGGACCCTGTTCGCCGCGCGCGACCGCTTCGGGATCAAGCCCCTCTTCTACGCCCTGCACGACGGCACGCTCTTCGTCGCCTCCGAGGTGAAGGCGCTGTTCGCCGCCGGCGTGCCCGCCCGGTGGGATGCCGAATCGGTCCACCACAGCGTGGACCTGAGCGGCAGCCCCATCCGGACCCTGTACGAGGGGGTCTTCCAGGTTCCGCCGGGGCACTACCTCCTCGCGACCGAGAACCACGTTCAACTCGCCTGCTACTGGGACTTCGATTATCCCCGGAGCGACGCCGGCCCCGCCCGGCGCACGGATGCGGACTACGCCGAGGAGTTCCGCGCCGCGCTGGACGACGCGGTC
>DASWAI010000111.1:0-7378 GCA_036391215.1 Gemmatimonadales bacterium | reverse complement strand
AAGCAGAACTGAATCGCGGCGATGCGGGCGGCAGGCTTGGCCATCAGCGCTTGACTTGATCCGCCGGCCCCCCGGGCACGGCGAAGAGGATGAACTCGTTGTCGGCCGGGAGGTGCAGCCCCAGGTCCCGCTCGGCCTTGGGCACCAGGACCTGGCGGCCGGAGGCTTCGCGGATCCGCCGCTCCAGATCCGCGCGGCGCGCCTCGAGGGCCGTCCGCTGCTCGCGGAGTTCACCCACCCGCCGAGACGTCTTGAAGCCAGCCGTCTGGCGGGCCACGACGGCCGCCGCCACCAGCAGGAACAGGAGCAGCCAGAGCAGCAGCCAGTGGCGGCCCTTAACTTTCATCGCTCACCCGGAAAATGCGCAGCTTGGCGCTCCTGGCCCGCGGGTTCGCCGCGACTTCCGCCGCGTCGGCCGGAATCGGCTTGCGCGGCTCGGCGCGGCCGAGCGGACGGCCACGACAGGTGCAGACGGGCTGGCGCGGCGGGCAGACGCAGCGCCGCCCCCATTCGCGGAAGGCGTGCTTCACCACGCGATCCTCACCCGAATGATAGCTGATCACGGCCAGGCGTCCGCCCGGAACCAGCGCGGCGCGGAACGCGGGCAAGGCGCGCTCCAGCCCCTCGAGTTCGTCGTTCACCGCGATCCGCACCGCCTGGAAGAGCCGGGCGAAGTCGGCGGGCCCGGAACGGGGGCCGAGCACGGCCCGGATGGCGTTCACCAGATCGTCGCTCACCGCGAAGGGCTGACGGCCCCGGCGGCGCACCACTTCGGCTGCGAGCCCGCGGGCCCGCGGCTCGTCGGCCCAGTCCGCGAACGCCCGCGCCAACTCCGCCGCCTCGGCTCGATTCAGAAAATCGGCGGCCGTCGCGCCGGTGGAGCCCATCCGCATGTCGAGCGGCGCGCCGGGCCGGAAGCTGAAGCCGCGGGCATCCTCGTCCAGCTGGCGGGAGGAGACGCCCAGATCGATCAGGACCAGGTCCGGCCGGAACTCCGCCACGGCCGCGAGCGCCTCGTCGGAGGCGTAGGGGGCCTCGAGATAGCGGATGCGCGCTTCGCCGAGGCGCCGCCGCGCCACGGCGATCGCCGCCGGGTCGCGATCGATCCCCAGGACCTCCGCGCCCGCCCCGAGCAGGGCCTCGGCATGCCCGCCATCGCCGAGCGTGGCATCCACGGCGCGCGCCGGCCGTCCGACCGCGGCCAGGAGCGGGGCGAGGAGAACCGGGGTGTGATATCGGTCAGCCATCAGCGGTGAGCCGTGAGCCGTAAAAAGAACACCCCGTCCGCAGGGAACGGGGTGCATACGGAGCGGGGCTGACGGGGCTCGAACCCGCGACCTCCGCAGTGACAGTGCGGCACTCTAACCAAGCTGAGCTACAGCCCCTCCGACGGCGGGGAGAATATAGATACCCCGCCATCGGCCAGGAAGGCCCTACTTGCAATAGGCCTTGAGCATCGAAGCCGCGCGCGGCTTGTACTTCGCGATGATGCCGAGATTCCGGGTGGCGACGTCCGGGTTGGCGCTCTGGCCGGCCGTCAGCGCCTTTTCGGCCTCGTCGAGCAGAGCGGCCTCCTGCTTCGCCAGGTCGCAGGACTTCTGCTTCTCGGCCTGCGGGTCGACCTGGGGGACCTGGAGCAGCGTGGCCAGTCCGAGCAGGTAGTTGGCTGCGGGGTAGACCTTCCCCTGCGGGTTGGCGTAGCTCACCGCCGAGCGGAGAAGCTCCGCCGCGCCGGCGTAGTCCGGCGGCGTCGCCTGGAGCATTGGCGCGGCCGCCTGGTAGAGGAGCGCCGCGACGTTCTCCTTGGCCGTGGCGTCACCCTTCTGGGCCGCGAGCTGGATGAGCGGCAGCGCATCCTTGGGCCGCTTGGCGTTGATCATCGCCTGGGCCGCCTCGAGCGCCGGCGAGACGTCGCCGGGGTTCGCCTGCACCAGCCGCTGGGCCACGGCGGCGCTGCTGTCCAGCTGGCCGGTCAGCGAGTACGCCTTCCCGAGCGACTGCAGCAGCGTGACGTTCGTGGGGTACTTCTTGTTGGCGATCTTGGCCCACTTGAGCAGCCGCGCCGTGTCCGGCTGCTGCTGCGCCGCGACCGTGATCTTGGTGAAGAACAGCGTGTCCGCCTTGGTCGAGTCGATCGCGTACCCCTGCTCCAGCGCGTCGATGGCGCACTTGAAGTCGCTCAGGAAGAGACAGGCGTTGCTCTTCAGGTCGTAGAAGTCGGGATTGTACGGGTCGTTGTGGATGCCCGAGTCCGCGATCTCCTTGGCGATGTCCGGCTTGTTCGCGTTGAGGAAATACTTGAACGCCTGCTCCCGGAGCTTCTGATTCGTGGGCGCAACCACGAGTAGCTGCCTGAACGTTGCCAGCACGTTGGCCGTGTCATTCTGCGCCTGGTACTGCTCGGCGAGGTTGGACCAGGCGGCCAGGCTCAGCGGATCGGCCTTCGCCGCGGCCTGGAAGTGCTTGATCGCTTCCTTCGTGTCCTTCTTTGCCAAGGCGATCTGCGCGAGGCAGTACTCCGCCAGGCCGTTGCCGGAATACTGGCGCAGCGCCTTGTTCGCCGCTTCGGCCGCCTTGTCCGGCTTGGTCGCCCGCTGGTCGATGCAGCTCTTCGCCTCGCTCAGCGACTTGTACGCGGGCTCGAGCTTGTCGGCCACTCGCGCCCCCAGGTCGGTCAGGCTGAGCGCGTCCTGCGCCATGGTAGCGACGCTGCCGGCCTCGTCGTTCACCCCGGCGAGCCGGCCCTGGAGCGTGTACTGGTTGCCGGCCTTGGTCATCGTGGAGGAGACAAGGACCTTGGCCTGCACGCTCTTGGCGAGCGTGACCGCGAGCGTGGGGCTCAGGATCGCATTGGCCGGATAGCCGTACTGCCGCAGCGCCTCGTTCATCTGGTCCTGCGTCAGGACGTTGTAATCGCCGTCCGTGATCTTGGTCATCCGCTCCCGCATGCCGCCGCCGACCTGGATGGCCGCAGCCGAGTCCGCGCCGGCGGTGACGTAGGGGTTCGCGACCATGAACCGAGGAAGCGCCGCGACCTGCTCCTCCCGCGGCCGCCGCGGAACCTGCGCCCCCGCGGGCGCGACGAGTACCGTGCCCAGCACGGCGAGGACGGTGAGACGGACCACGAGCATGCACGACCTCCGAAACGGAATCTGGCCCACGGGGCGTGAGACTCTCCGCGCGCCCGGCGCGGCGTGCCATGGGCGAAGAGGGATTCGAACCCCCGACTTCCTGCGTGTAAGGCAGGCGCTCTGAACCAGCTGAGCTATTCGCCCGCTCGCGTGCCGCACCCGCTCCGCTCCGGTGTCCCCCATGCAGGGAGTGTGCCGGGTGGGCGCAGGCGTTACAGCGCGATGCCGACGGGAAAGAGGACGCAGTAGCCGAGCACCAGCAGCGCGGCGGCCAAGGTCGGGCTGCCGGCCTGGAGTACCGCGTATCCCACGATCACGGTGAGCAAGGCGGCGCCGAGGAGGACGATGTTCCGTCGTCCGAGCGGGCTACGCCGGCTGGGCTCACGGGTCCCGGGATTGGACATAGACATGGAGCCTATCATGCCGTCGGGGGCCGGTCAAGTTGAGGAGGCTCGGCCGGTTCCTCCACCACTTCCCACCCGGAGTCGAGCGCGGCGCGCCGGATGCGGTCCGAGCGCCGCCGCCATCCGAGCAGCAGCAGCCCGGCCGCCGCCAGGGCCCACACGCCGCCCGCGACGAGCCAGGTCACCACGGTGTACCGGGTCCGGACGGCGCGGCGCCAGTCGTCCTCGAATCGGGCCAGCGGCAGCCCGGTGGTGGCCCGGACCGCCGCCTCGAAGTCCTCGCCGGCGGCGAGCCGCGACAGCAGCGGGTCGAGCCGGTGCTCGGGATTCCGGCGCGCCAGCTCGAGCACGGCGGACATCGCGAGCGCGTACCCCGCGTCAGCGGCGGTCTCGGAGCCGCGGAGCGCGCCGTCGAGCTGATCGAAATCCGGCACCGCTCCGCGCGCCACCGCCAGATTCAGCTCGAGCCCTCCGAGCCGCTCCCACTCGCCCGCGGCCCACGCGGCGTACCCCTCGTCGAACCAGAGCGGCACCCGGACGGCAACCCGCCCGTGGAGGGCGAGATGGGCGAGCTCGTGCCGGAGCGTCCGCTCGAGATCCCCCGCGTCCGCGCGGAGCAGGATGGTCCGCGAGCCGGGCAGCGCCAGCGCCGCTCCCCACGCCGGGGCCCGGCCGTGGACCAGCGAATCCAGCCGGGCCCGGTCGGGCACGACGATCAGCGTAAGGCTGTCCGGCGCGCTCCACCCGAGCCCGGGCCACTTGGCGGGGCGGCCCGCCTCCCGCGCGAGGGCCACGGCGAGATTCATCTGCGCCGGCCAGGCGACGGCCATCACCGGCCCGACCCGGGCGGCCCGCGGCCCGGGCCCCGGCTGCTGCGCCGACAGGAGGAATAGGAGGGAAAGACCGCGGAGGGAGAGTGAAGGCGTGCCGCCCTACCCCTCGACCAGGTTGCGCGGGATCTCGCCGCCGCTCGCCGCCAGGTCAAGCATCTCCCGGCACCGCTTGGCCCACGGGTTGAACTTGTTGGCCTTGATTCCATCGGTCCACGCCTGCCGGGCCCCGTCCTGGTCGCCGGCGAACCAGCGGGCCCGGCCCAGCTCGAACCAGGCCTCCACCAGGTTCGGCCCCAGCGCGAGCGTCTTCTTGAAGAAGGTCTGCGCGTCCTCGTACATCTCGCGCTCCTGGTAGACGAGCCCGAGGTAATAGTGGGCGTACAGCGTGGCCTTGCGGTCGTTGTCCAGCCGGATCGCTTTGGACAGGTGCTCGATCGCCTCGCCGAAGATCCGCTTCTTGAGGCAGATGTAGCCCACGTTGATGCGCGCGAGCGAGTTAGCCGGCTCCTTCATGAGGACCTTCGAGAAGGTGCCGAGCGCCTCGTCGTACTGCTCGCTCAGCATCTGGGCCCAGCCGAGCAGCGACAGCGCCTGGGTGGCGCCGGGGGAGCGCTGCAGCGCGTTCTCCAGCGCCTGGATAGCGCCGGCATAGTCGCCGAGGGAGATCAGGCTCCAGCCCTTCTCGATGTAGGTCGATGCGTTGAGATGGTCGGCCTGCACCGCCGGGCGCGCGCCGGTGAACTGCGGCGCCTGGGGCGCGTCGGCGGCGGCGCTCGCCTGCTTGTACTTCTCCACCAGCGTGCGGATGTCCTCCTTGAGCTGGGTCAGCTCACCCAACGCTCCGTCCACCCGCTTGAACAGGTCGATGATGTCGCGCTTGATGGCCTCGCGCTCGGCGGCGCCGCCCACCGAATCGAGGCGCTGCTCGATCTCCCGGTACTGCGCGCGCAGGCCCGTCACCCAGGCGTCGCTCATGCTAGGAGCCTCCCGCGCCGGCCAGGGCCAGCCGCTCGGTGGCGGTGAGCAGCCGCGCCACGTTCAGCAGGACGATGGTCCGGGGACCCCACGCGATGATGCCGGCGATATAGGGTGCCGCGAGCCCGCGCACGACGGGCGGGGGCGGCGTGATCGTCGTGCTGTCGACCCGCACCACCTCCAGCACCTCGTCCACCACCACGGCGACCCGCTGGTCCTCCAGATTGAGCACGACGAGGCGGGTCTCCTCGCGCACCGGATCGGCGAGCTCGAGCCGCTTCCGCAGATCGACCACGGGGACCGCCCCGCCCTCGTAACGCACGATCCCCTCGAGAAAGGCGGGGGCCTTGGGGAGCGGTGCGGGGCGCTCGTATCGCAGGATCCGCTCGACCTGAAGGATGTCGACCGCGAACTCCTGGGGCCCCACGCGGAACGCCACGACCTGGATTTCGTCTTCGGTGGCCACGGTTCAGCTTCCTCCCTCTGCGAGCCGGCCACCCAGGGCCGGGATGTCGAGCACCGGTACGAGGCCGCCGGGCGCGCGGGTCACGCCCAGCGCCCAGGGCAAGGCCTCGCCCGCGGGAACCGGCAAGGCCGGCTCCCGGACCACTTCCTCGGCGGCCTCGACCTCGAGGCAGATCTGCCGGTCGCCCACCGCGATCACGATCCCCGCGCCGCCCACGCGGGCCGGGCAGGCGCCGCCGTCGAGCAGCGCCCCGAGGTGGACGAGGGGGAGGAGCCGCCCCCGCACCGTCGTGAGCCCTCTGAAAGCCGGCTGCCGCGCCGGCACGCCGATCGGCACGCCGGGGTCGACGACTTCGACCAGGTGATCGAGCGAGAGCGCCACCTGCCGCTTCCCCGCCCGCACGAGGAGCATGGCGAACGCCGGCCCGCTCATGCGCGCCCCAGCCGCTCGAGCTCGCGGGTCACGCGGTCCGCGATGCGCGACACCGGCAGCACCCAGTCAGCGCCGCCGCCCTGCACCGCCGCGTTGGGCATCCCGTAGATAGTGGAGCTCTCCCGGTCCTGCGCGATGCCCACACCGCCGGCATCGTGGATGGCGCGCAGCCCCTCGGCGCCATCCCGCCCCAGGCCGGTGAGAACCACGCCCACGGCCCGGGCTCCGAAGACCGCGGCGACCGAGCGGAAGAGCGGATCGGCGGCCGGCCGGACACCCCACACCGGCGGCTCGCGCGTGAGCTCCAGGCAGGGGCCGTCCGCGCGGGCGGCGACCCGCATGTGCCAGTCGCCGGGCGCGACGTAGGCGCTGTCCACCAGGAGCGGCGTCCCGTGCTCCGCCTCGACCACCGCGATCCGGCTTTGCCCCGCCAAACGCTCGGCGAGACTGCGCGTGAACCGGGCGGGCATGTGCTGCGCGATGACGACGGCGGCGCCCTGCCCCCGCACCAGCCCGGGCACCAGTTCCGCCAGCGCGCGCGGCCCGCCGGTCGAGGCGGCCACGGCGACGCAGAATCGCGCCCGGCCCGGCAGTGCCAGCGTGGGCGGCGGCGGAGGGACCTGCGCCGGCCGGGCCAGGACGGGCAGCCGGTGGATGTCGGCCGCGCTCGCGGCGCGGAGGGCCGCGACCACGCGCTCGCCGAACCGCGCGAGCGCCACGTCGCTCCGGTCTTCCTCTTTGGCGACCAGGTCCACCGCCCCCAGCTCGAGGGCGCGGATGGCGGCAGCGGTGCCGGGCCCCGCGTAGGCGCTCACCACGACGATCGGACGAGGCGCCTCCGACATCAGGTATCCGATGGTCTCCAGGCCGTCGAGCTCGGGCATCTCCAGGTCCATCAGCACCAGGTCCGGCGAGTGCTCGTGCACCTTGCGGATCGCGTCCATGCCGTTCCGGGCGGTGGCCACCACGCGGAACTCGCCGGCGCCGGTCACGACGTCGCTGATGAGGCGGCGGAAGAACGGGCTGTCGTCCACCACGAGCACCGTTTGCGGCCGGTCAGAGCGCGCGGCTGCCATGGGCCACCGACGAGATGTCCACCCGGCCGTCGTCCACCCGGAAGCGCACCGTGCGCCCGTA
>DASWAI010000110.1:0-2534 GCA_036391215.1 Gemmatimonadales bacterium | reverse complement strand
AGCGGGATGTTGCCGTGCTTGCGCCGGGGTCCGGCGACCCGCTTGGTCTGCAGGGTCTGCAGCGCGGTGATCACCTTGGGCCGGGTTTCGTGGGGGATGATCACGTCGTCGATGTAGCCCCGTTCGGCGGCCACATAGGGGTTGGCGAAGTGCGCCTTGTAGTCCTCGATCAGCTTCTGGCGGCGGGTGTCCGGAGTCGGAGAGGAGGCGATGTCACGGCGGTAGATGATGTTGACCGCGCCCTCGGGGCCCATCACCGCCACCTCGGCGCTCGGCCAGGCGAAGTTGAAGTCGGCCAGCATGTGCTTGGAGGCCATGACGTCGTAGGCGCCGCCGTAGGCCTTGCGCGTGATGATGGTGATCTTGGGCACCGTCGCCTCGGTGTAGGCGTACAGCAGCTTGGCGCCGTGGCGGATGATCCCGCCCCACTCCTGGGCGGTCCCGGGCAGGAACCCGGGCACATCGCAGAAGGTCACGATCGGGATGTTGAAGGCATCGCAGGTGCGCACGAACCGCGCCGCCTTGACGGAGGAGTCGATGTCGAGCACGCCGGCCAGCTGGGAGGGCTGGTTGCCGACCACGCCGACGACAAAGCCGTCCAGGCGGGCAAAGCCACAGACGATGTTGCGGGCGTAGTGCTCGTGGACCTCAAAGAACTCCCCGTCGTCGACGATGCGGCGCACCACCTCGCGCATGTCGTAGGGCTTGTTCGGACTGTCGGGAACGATCGTGTCCAGCTCCGGATCCTCGCGCAGCGGATCGTCGGTGGGGACCACGCGCGGGGGGATCTCGAGGTTGTTCGAGGGCAGGAACGAGAACAGGTAGCGGGTGTCCTCGATGCAGCTCTCCTCATCGTCGGCGGCGAAGTGGGCCACGCCGGACTTGGTCGAGTGGCTCATCGCCCCGCCCAGCTCCTCGAAGGTCGGCTCCTCACCGGTCACCGTCTTGACCACGTCGGGCCCGGTGATGAACATGTGCGAGGTCTCCTTGACCATGAAGATGAAGTCGGTCATGGCCGGCGAGTACACGGCGCCGCCGGCGCACGGGCCCATGATCAGACTGATCTGGGGGATCACGCCGCTGCACTGGACGTTGCGAACGAACACGTCCCCATAGGCGCCGAGCGAGACCACGCCCTCCTGGATGCGGGCACCGCCGGAGTCGTTGATGCCGATCACCGGGCAGCCGATCTTGGCCGCCAGGTCCATGACCTTGCACATCTTCTCGGCCATCACTTCTCCAAGAGAACCGCCGAACACGGTGAAGTCCTGGCTGAACACGCATACGCGGCGTCCGTCGATCGTGCCGTGGCCGGTGACCACGGCGTCGCCCCACGGCCGGTTCTTCTGCATGTCGAAGTCCAGCGTCCGGTGGCGCACAAACGTGTCGAGCTCCTGGAAGGAGCCCGGGTCGAGCAGCTTCTCGACCCGCTCGCGCGCGGTCAGCTTGCCCTTGGCGTGCTGCTTCTCGACCGCCGCCTGGGATCCGGAATGGATCGCCTCATCGCGCAGCTCCTGGAGCTGGGCCAGCTTCTCCTCATATGTCTCGGGTGCCTTCTCGCGCATCGGGCGGGCGAGTTTATAGGTCGGCGCTCACCGGCGCCTTGGCCGGATCTCCCCGGTTACACCGGATCTCGGAGCGGGGCTGGGAGCACCACGCTCGAGTTCGCCTCCTGGCTTGGACCCGGCCGCTCAGGAACGGGAGAACGGCCGCTTGTGGGCCGCGCCAAGGCTGTCGAGCGCCCCGACCAGCACCTCGAGCTCGGGGGGGCCCGGCGGGTCCTCGCCCGTCTCCGCATCCGCCACCGCGGGGTCCGGATCCGGCGCGGCGTCGGTGTCCGGGGACGCCGTGGGCGGAGACGCTGGGGGCGGGGACACTGCCGGCTCGGCCTTGGCACCGGCGCCGGCCAGCTCGATCAGCGGATCCTCCTCGCCCAGCGGCGTGGCCTCGGACGGCGAGCGCCGCCCAAACCCGAACAGCCGGGCGAACAGGCCCCGGCGCACGGGCGCGGGCGGCTCGCGCGTCTCGGGCTCGACCGCCGGCTCGACCGCCGCGGCGGTCGCAGGCTCGAGTTCGGCCTGAGCCTCCGGCTCCGGCTCCGGCTCCGGCGTCAGCTCCGGCTCCGGGTCCGACTTCGGCTCCGGCCCCGGGGCGGCGGCGGCCTGGGCCGCTTCGGCGCTCGCTGTGAGGACCACGCGGGTTCCCCATCCCGACGGCTCGAGGGTCACCGTGCCGCGCACATCATCGCCCTCCCAGGCAACGGCGGTTTCCGGCTCGAGCTTGGTGATGCGAATCTCGCCGAAGGCGCTCAGGTGGCGGCTCAGCGAGGCGCTGTCGCTGCATTCCGCCCACAGCTCAGGGGTCGACTTGACCAAGGTACGGCTGGCTTCGAGCTCTGGCATGGTGATGGTTTCGCGCGGCCGCGCGTGACTCCTCCCCGCTGGCGAAACCTGCCAGAGAGGCTGCAAATCGACCCCGGCTGGGCGGTGGCCAGACCCCGCTCGCGCGGCGGTTGCGGCCGCCTGACTGAGCCG
>DASWAI010000109.1:0-21436 GCA_036391215.1 Gemmatimonadales bacterium | reverse complement strand
CTGATCCCGGCGCCCGCCTGCGCGAGGCCGAGGATCGAGTCCCGGAGAAACGGCGAGTCCCCCTGGCCCCGCCCCGGCTTGACGTACACCATGCCGGCCCGGGCCGGCGAGTCGGGACCGAACACGAGCGCCGGGATCTGCTTGCGGGCCAGATCGGCCGCCCGCACGTCCTGGATTCCCGTCAGCGCTACCGCCGCCGGGCCGGGGTTGAGCCTGGGTCCGACCCACTGCTCGCTCCGGTAGGGGGTGACCGTGTCGCGGACCGGGAGATACAGGATCGCCTGGGCAAGCGCCGAGTCCCGGGCCACCAGCACCAGCCATGACTCCGGCGCCTCGGCGCCGGTCAGGTAGAAGAAGTCGTTGTCCTCCCGGTAGTCGCTGTCCTGGGGGTAGTCGCCCTCGATGCTGCGCTCGGTGGACGAACGGAGGACCGCCACGCCGTTGCCGAGCCGCTTGGCCAGCGCCGCCCGGCGGGCCTCGAGCCGTTCGACCGGGACCGCTCCGGCCGGCGAGCCGGCCTGGGCCGCCGCGAAGGATGGAATGGACAGGAGCAGCAGGACGGCGAGCAGTCGCTGGGTCACGACGATCTCCATGGCCGCGGGTTGCGACTCACGACGGGCGGGCGAGATCGAAAGTTACCGGATGGGCAGATCGAACGGCCGCGCGCCGGCGACCGGGTAGCTGAAGTGCCACCACTCGTTCTCGTAGTTCCGGAACCCCTCCTCCTCCATCGCCCGCACCAGGATCTGCCGGTAGCGCAGGACCCGTCCCTGCGCGTTCGCGGTGTGCGCCGCCTCCGAGAAGGTGTCGAACGGCGTCCCCATATCGAGCTCGGTCCCGGTCACCAGGTCCACCAGCGTCAGGTCGACCGCCACCCCCAGGTTGTGGCGGCTGCGCCGCGCGATGTACTCCTGGTCCAGGAGGTCGGTCCGGCCGGTCCGCTCCGCCCATACCACCATCGCGCGGGTAGCTCGTACCGGACGGTAGGCGTCCCAGATCCTGAGCCCCAGGCCGCCGGTCCGAAGCCGCGCCTGCACCCGGGCCAGCGCCTGGGCCGCCTCGCGCCGGAGCAGCGCCTTCCGCGCGCCGTAACCCGGCAGCACCGCGCCGGTGAAGTTGTTCCCGGTCGCGTACCGGAGATCTACGAGGATTGTGGGATCGAGCGTCCGCACGTCCACCAACAGCGACTCCGCCGCGGCGTCGGGCGCCGTCGCGAGCGAGTCCGCCTCGACCGATTCGGGGCCCGGGGCCGCGGCCGGCGCGGGCACGCGCCGGGCGCAGGCACCCAGCCAGCCCGCGCCGATGACGGCGCCGGCGAGAAGTGTGCAAGTCGTTGCAAGATGAGCGCTTGCCTTCGCCATCTATCGGACCCTCACGCGACGGTGGTATCTTGTCTTCATCAAAGCAGTGCCGGACCCGGAAAGGCCGCTTTCCGGGGCCTTGTTTTCTTGCCTGTCTGGTCAGACCTCATGATACGTGAAATGCGGGACAAGCTGAGCGCGGAAGTCGATGAGCTCAGCCGCGAACTGAACGTCCTTCTCCCCCAGGCCATCGCGCAAGCCGTGGCTCTGGGCGACCTGCGCGAGAACTCGGAATACAAGGCGGCGCTGGAGCGGCAGCAGTTCGTCCAGGCCCGGCTGGGGCAGCTGCATCAGCGGCTGAACCAGCTGAACCAGCTTGCCAACGCCGAGGCGCCGACCGACCGGGTCGGGCTCGGCTCTCGGGTCACGGTGCTGGATCTGGAGACCAACGAGACGGACATCTACACGGTGGTGCTGGCGGAGATGATGGACATCGACGCGGGGCACATCTCGCTCGCCTCGCCCCTGGGCCGCGCGCTCAAGGACGGGCGGGTGGGCGACGAGATCAGCCTCCGGCTGCCGGTGATGACGCGACGGGTGCGGATCCTGGAGCTGTTGACCGTGCACCAGATAGAAAGCGTGAACAGCGAGCAGTGAGCTTCCCCAACAAGCAGCTCCTCGTCGTCGGCGACCGCGTGCTCATCACCCCCGAAGAGGGGGACGACCGGACGCGGGTGGGGCTCTACCTGCCGCCGACCGCGCTCGACACCCAGCAGGTGCAGACCGGGCTCATCGTCGCCACCGGCCCCGGCGACCCGGTCGCCGATCTGGGCAGCCTGGACGAAGAGCCCTGGAAGATCGGCGCCAGCGACCGCCGCTCGCGCGCCATGCAGGCCCGGGTCGGCGATCACGCGATCTTCTTCCGCAAGGCCGCGGTCGAGATCACCTTCGAGGAGAAGAAGTACCTCGTCGTTCCCCAGGCGGCGATACTGGTCCTCGTCCGGGACGAGCTGCCTATCTGAGCTGAGCCGTTCCCGCGGTCATGTGCTTCTTCCTCTACGCCGCCAGCCCCCTCACGCTGTCCGAGATCCGCTCCATGCTCCCCGCGGGGTTCACCGCAGACCTGGCCGGCCCCGCGGAGCAGGCGGCGTTGCGCGCGATCCATCCCGCGGCGCGGACCGGCGTGCGCCTCCTGCTCGGCGCCTGCTCCTGCGATCTCGTGCTCGCCCGGTCCGGCTCGCGCGAGGAGGAGCGCGAGCTCCGGCGCCGGTACTTCGCGGCCGGCCTGCCCCGGACGGACGTGATCGCCGCCCTCGAGAGCCATCGCCGGGGCGGCGGACCTTACGCCTCGCCCGCGGCCGCGCGGGCCGCGCTCGCCGCATTCGTGGCGGAGCACGCCCGGAACGCCGGCCCTACGCTCTACCTCCTCCGCTTCGGGCGCGACCCGCTCGACCGTCGCCCGCCGGCGGGGTCGCCCGTCCGCCTCCGGCCGGACGATCTCGCCGCGAGCGCGGACTGGCTCGTGCCGGACCGGCCGGCCCTGGTCGGCCTTCAGCTCTAGAGCTGGACCAGGTCGATCCGCTGCTCCGCGCTCTTGGCCTTGTAGCCTTCCTGCTGGAGCCGCCCCGCGTCCACGCCGTAGGCCTTCGCCAGCGCATCCCGGATCGCCTGGCCGCGGGCCACGGCTACGTCCTTGCTCTCCGCGTAGGCCTCGATCCGCAACTTGACGTCTCCGTGCGCCTTGAGCATGGCCCCTAGCGCCTTGAGGGACGGCGCCGATTCGTCGGTGATGTCGGCGGTGCCTTCCTTGAAGCCGACCCCCTGCATGGTGACGCGCCCGTCCGCCTTGAGGCTCTTGTAGAGCGCCTCGCCGGCGGAATTGTCCGCGGAGGACAGCTTGGTGGAGAGGGCGGCGTCGATCGCCCGGTTCTCGTGCTCCACGACCTTCTGGATCGCGCGGTTCTCCGCGTCGCTCTGGATCGCCTGGGTGAGATGCTTGGTGAACTGCGCCTCGGCCCGCGTGGCGCTGAGCGCCAGCGTCGCCGCGGCCAGAACCAGAGCCGCGAGCGTTCCCGGTCTGCGCTTCATAGAGCTGATCTCCCGGTGAGACGACGTGTGGGAAGTACTCGCTATGTTTGGACCCGTGCCGGGCCGGTGTCAAGCGCATCGGCCGGATGCACCCTCCTGCATGACATGACGCAGCGCGAAGCGACCTTCCGCGCCCCCGACGGGGCCGAACTGTTCCGCCGGGTCTGGCGTCCCGCCGGCGCCGCGCGCGCCGTGCTCGTGAACGTACACGGGATCGGGGACCACAGCGGGCTCTATCCCGCCCTCGCGGAGTATTTCCCGGCCCGCGGCTGGGCGCTGCATGCGTTCGACTTGCGCGGCAACGGCCGGTCGCCCGGCCGGCGCGGCCATGTCCGCCGCTGGAGCGACTACCGGGCGGACCTCGCCGCCTTTCTCGCCGTCGTTCGCGCGGAGGAACCCGGGCGGCCGGTGTTCCTGCTGGGCAACAGCCTGGGCGGCCTGGTCGTGCTCGATTTCGGGCTCCGCCATCCCGAGGGGCTCAGCGGGGTGATCGCCGTGGCGCCGCCGCTGGGCCGGATAGGCACTCCCGCGTCGCTCCTCCGGCTGGGGCAGGTGCTCGCAAAGTTCTGGCCCACCTTCACTTTGGAGACCCGGCTGGATCTGTCCGGCCTCTCCCGCGACCCGGCCGCGCGCGATGCCGTTCTGTCCGACCCGCTCTTCCACCGGCGGGCGTCGGCCCGGCTCGCGGCGGAGATGCTGGCCACGGCCGCGGCCCTCCGGCGGGACGCGGACCGGTTCCCGCTGCCCCTCCTGCTGCTCCACGGCGGCGCCGACCGCATGGTCATGCCGGACGGCACTCGGGAGTTCTTCGAGCGGGTAGGCCACCCCGACAAGCGGTACATCGAGTACCCCGGAGCCTACCACGCCCTGTTCGCCGATCTCGCCCGCGAGCAGGCGCTCACCGATCTGGAGCGCTGGATGCTGGACCGGGCGGGTTGACCCCGCGCGTCTCGCTTTGCGGAATTGCCGCGGATATGTAGAATATGCGTTCTGTCGAGTCTCGTTCTCGAGGTCAGCTGGTAACGGTCAATTCCGGAGGCGGTCGCATGACGTGGCAGCAGGGGTTGCGTTGGCATTCGCTCGTTCCTGGAGTGGCTCTGGCCACCGCGGTCGGCCTGGCCGCCGCCTGCGCCAAGGAAGCCGCCGACAAGAGCGCCGCGGCCGGAGCGGCGACGTCCCAGCCGGAAGCCGCGGCGCCGGCCGCGCCGCCTACGGTCGCGCTCATTCGCGCCGCCGACTGGATCGGCAGCGAGTGGAGCGAGGACGCGCTCAAGGTCGGGCTGTCCGAGGAAGGCATGGACGCGGGCAAGGACTACGTCTTCAAGTCCTCCAGCGCCCAGGGCGACCTCGCGACGCTGCCCAACCTGGTGGACGCCGCCCTGGACGCGAAGGCCAAGGTCATCGTGACCCTCCAGGACGCCACGCTCCAGGTCGCGGTGAAGCGGGTGAAGGACACCCCCATCGTGTTCGACATCCTCGCCGATCCGTTCTCGGCCGGCGCCGGCACCAGCGACTCGGTCCACCTCCCCAACGTCACCGGCGTGTACTCCCCCGGGTTCGGCGATCCCGAGCAGGAGCGGCGCGTGGCGCTGATCAAGCGCATCGTTCCCAACGCCAAGCGGATCGGCGTGCTGTTCAGCCCCGCCGAGCAGCTCTCGGTGGACCTGAAGGACCGGCTCACCACCGCCGCCAAGAAGGCCAGGCTCGACGTGGTCGCCGTGCCGCTCAACACCCCGAGCGACGCCGCCGAGGCGACCAACCTGCTGATGGGCAAGAAGGTGGACGCGATCGAGATCTACGGCAACGCCGCGCACGGCGGCTTCGAGAGCATCATCAAGATCGCCAAGGACAAGAAGATCCCGGTCTTCTCGCCCTCGCCCTTCGAGATCATGAAGGGCGCCACGGCCGCGCTCTATCCCGACTTCCAGGAGGGCGGCGCGGTGGCAGGCAAGATGATCGCGCGGATCCTCAGGGGCGAAAGCCCGGCCAAGATCCCCTTCTACCGCCTCGAGACCACCAAGACCAAGCTGGCCTCCGACAAAGAATGAAGATGGCGGTTGCGCACGACGGCGGTTGCGCCGTCGTGCGCCTCGCCGGCCGCCTCGACGGCGAGTCGGCGGAGCAGCTCTCCGAGACGCTGGACCGGTTGCTGCGGGAAGGCCAGCGGAGCGTGCTCCTGGATATGGGCGACGTCACCTACCTGAGCTCGCCCGGCACGCAGGTGCTCAACCGGATGCAGCAGGAGTTCGCCTCGCTCCGGGGCGAGCTTCGGGTAGGTGCGCCCTCCCCGGCCGTGCTCGACGCCCTCTCGCTCGCCGAGCTCAAGAGCAAGCTCGTGGTCGCGGGCGGAGACTCGGAAACGATCCACCGCATGCGCGCGTCCACCGCCCTTCGCGCCATGGATCTCACCCGCGATGCCTGGCGCTCGCCGATCTCACCCCCGTTTCGCGGCTCCTACGAGGTCACCTGCCGTGACCCGGGCGGCGCGCTCTCGTGCCGGGTCTACGAGAAGCCCGCCCGCGTGGTCCCGTTTCCCGAGACCGCGTTCGGGCTGGGCGTCGGCGCCCTCGGCGCCACGGGCGATTGCGCCGTCCGCTTCGGCGAGCTGGTGGCCGCCGCCGGGGCCGTGGTCTACCTGCCCACCGAGGGCGGCCAGGTCCCCGACTTCGATCTGGGCCTCGGCGGCCGCCCGCCCACGGCGGTGCTCGCCTCCGGCCTCGTCTGTGACGGCGAGTTCTCCCAGCTCGCGCGCTTTTCCACCCAGCCGGACGCCGAGGCGGTGCCGCTCGGCGAGCTCGCCCGGGTCTGCCTCGATGCGGTCGGTGGCGACACCGTGGGGATCGTGATGCTGGCCGAGACGGCCGGGCTCGTGGGCGCGTGGCTCCGGCGCTCGCCCGGCGCCGAAGGCGCCGGCATCGTGTTCGACGTGGAGGGGATCCGCGAGTGGCTCGGCACCACGCCCGAGCCGGCCCACGAGGGCACCACCGCGCTCGTGGTCGGCGTCGCCTCCCGCGCGCCCGACCCCGCCCTCGCGCCGGCGCTCCGTCCCCTGGGCGACGCGCCCGGCCTGGTGGGGCACTTTCACGCCGTGGCCTTCACCTACCGGCCCGTGCCCCAGCGGACCGTGGCACTCCGCGTGCTCGTGACCAAGCTCTTCACCCAGCAGCGCGTGCGGGGCCTGCTCCATCTCCTGAGCGACGACCGGGGCGGGGCCGGCGCGGGGGAGAGCAACTTCCGCCGCGGGCTCTGCTGGGCGGCGCCGGTCGCCCGGGTAGTCGCCGCCGCATGAACCTCCTGATCGGCGCGCTGTCGGTCGGGCTCCTGCTGTCGCTCCTCACCCTCGGCGTCTTCCTCACCTACCGGGTCCTCGACCGGCTCGACCTCACCACCGACGGCTCGTTCGGCCTGGGCGCCGCCGTCGCGGCCGCGCTCCTGGCCAAGGGGATGCACCCGGTGCCCGCCACCCTGATCGCCACGGCCGCCGGGTGGCTCGCGGGCGCGGCGACGGGCGTGGTCCACACCGCCTTCGGGGTGGACACATTGCTCGGCGGCATCCTGGTGAGCACCGCGCTCTACTCGGTCCAGCTCTACATCATGGGCGGCGGCGACATCTCGCTCGCGGCCGTCAACACGCTCCCCGATCTCGCGCAGCACGCGTGGACCGCGCTCGGGGGGCCGCGCTCGGTCACGCTCTTCGGGACGTCGGTGAGCGCGGCCAACATCGCGCCGCTGGGGCTGTTCGTCGTCTTCATCCTCGGCAGCATGGTCCTGATGGAGCGCTTCCTGCGCACCGACCTGGGGATGGCGGTCCGCGCCACGGGCGACAACCCCCAGATGGCCAAGGCCCTGGGGATCGACGTCGGCCTCATGGTGACGCTGGGCCTGGTGATGGCCAATGGCCTCGTGGCGCTCTCCGGCGCGTTGTTCGCACAGTATCAGGGCTTCGCCAACGTGCAGATGGGCCTGGGCATCGTGGTCGTCGGGCTCGCCTGCCTGATCGTGGGCGAAGGCCTCACCGGCCGCCGCGGGCCGGCCCGCCAGATAGCGGGCGTGCTGGTCGGCACCGTCGTCTTCCGCCTGCTCGTGGCCGCCGCGCTCCGCGCCGGCCTCGACGCCAACGCCCTCAAGCTGGTGACGGCGGTGTTCGTGCTCCTGGCTCTCGTGGTTCCCGCCGCGATCAGGCGGATCTTCCGGCGGCCCGCCCGGCCGGCGAGGGCGGCATGAGCGGGCCCGTCCTGGAGCTGACCGGCCTCTACCACACCTTCTTCCCCGGCACACCGAGCGAGCAGGTGGCCCTCCAGGGTGTGGACCTGACGGTCGAGCCGGGGAGCTTCGTGGTCGTGATCGGCATCAACGGCTCCGGCAAGTCCACGTTGCTCAACGGCATCGCGGGCGCCGTGGAGCTCGATGAGGGGGTCATCCGGTTCGCCGGGCGCGACGTGACCCGGTGGCCCGAGTTCCGCCGCGCGGCGTTCATCGGCCGGGTGTTCCAGAACCCGTTCTCGGGCACGGCGCCACACCTCACCGTCGCCGAGAACCTCGCGATCGCCTCGCAGCGCGGCCGCCGGCGCGGCATCCTCCACTGGGGCCTGGGCGGCGCCCGCCGCGCCCGCCTCGCCGAAAAGGTGGGCGCCCTGGATCTCGGCCTCGTGAGCCGGCTCGACGCACCCATGGGCGTGCTCTCCGGCGGCCAGCGCCAGGGGCTCACGCTCCTTATGGCCACGCTGGTGCGCCCCGAGCTGCTGCTGCTCGACGAGCACACGTCCGCGCTCGACCCGCGCAGCGCGGAGCAGGTGGTCCGGCTCACCGAGACGATCGTGAAGCGGGACGGCCTCACCACGCTCATGGTCACCCACTCCATGCACCAGGCGGTCCGTCTGGGCGACCGGCTCCTGCTCATGCACCGTGGACGGATCGTGGAGGATTTCGCCGGCGCGCGGAAGCGGCGGCTCCGGGTGGAGGACCTGCTGGATCACTTCGACCGGCTCCGCAACACCGATCTGGTGGACGAGTCGGCCGCCGAGATGCTGCGCCGGGCCTACGTATGAGCGGCCCGGAGTAGACAAACCGCGAACCGCCGTTGTATCCATCGGATGCACCGGCCGCATCATGCCCATGTTCGACGACACGCCCGTCCCCCAGCCCCCTCCGAGCGCGACCGCCGCGTTCTGGCGCGCGCTCCGCCTCCGCTGCCCCGCGTGCGGCGGCGGACCCGTCTTCCTGCGCTGGCTCCGGATCTGCCCGGCCTGCCCCGCCTGCGGGATCAGCCTGGCCCGGGGCGAGCGCGGCTACTGGCTGGGGGCGTACTTCGTCAACCTGATGGCGGCGGAGACGCTGTTCGCGGGACTGCTCGGCGCGACGCTCTGGTGGACCTGGCCCACGCCGCCCTGGGACGCGATCGAGTGGGCGCTCGCGGCCGCGATGGTGGTGTTCCCCTTCGTCCTCTACCCCTGGTCGCACACGCTGTTTCTGGCCTTCGACCTGCTCATGCGCCCGCCCGCCGCCGAGGATTTCGCGGCCCCGCGCGAGCCGTCGCCGGTCGTGCCCCGCCGGGGCCGCTAGTCTCGCCGGGGCCGCCCCCGGCGCCCCAGGGTTGCGGCCCCGGTGCGCGGACGCATGTTAGGGGACGGGCGGGAGGGGAGGTACCCATGACGTCCCTCGCCGAAGGGTCTGCGACCGTGGGCCGACCGGTGGCGTCGGACATCGACGTCTTCGGCCTCACCCACACGGGCAAGGTCCGTCCGGTCAACCAGGACCAGTTCCTCATCGCCAGCCTGCACAAGACCATGCAGGTGCACGCGTCGAGCGTGCCGAGCGACCAGCTCGGCGAGCTCACCAGCGAGTCGCGGGGCTATCTCTTCATCGTGGCGGACGGCGTCGGCGGTGGGCCGGCCGGCGAGCGGGCGAGCGGCACTGCTCTCCAGGCACTCGCCGACTACGCCACCCACACGATGCGGTTCTACTACCACCACGATCCCGATCTCGAGACCCGGTTCATCGAGGAGCTGCAGGAGGCCGTGCTCGAGAGCCACGAGATCATCCGCACCCGGGACGCGGGCGCGGCAACGACGCTCACGATGGTCGTGGTGCGCTGGCCCCGGGCGTACGTCGTGCAGGTCGGCGACAGCCGCGCCTACCTGCTGCACGAGGGCCGGCTGCAGCAGCTCACCAAGGACCAGACCATGGCGCAGGTGCTGATGGACGCCGGCGTGGTCCCCTCGCCGGACCAGCCCGTAAGCCGCTGGAAGAACGTCCTGATGAGCGCGCTCGGCGGGCGCGAGGCCAACCCCGTCCTGACGGCCAGGACGCTCCGCTGGGAAGACGTGATGCTGCTCTGCACGGATGGCCTCACCCGGCACGTCGCCGACGAGGAAATCGCCGAGCAGCTGGCCGGCGACCGCTCGGCGGAGGAGATCTGCCGCAACCTCCTGGCGCTCACCCTCGAGCGGGGGGCGACCGACAACGTCACCATCGTGGCCGGCCGGCTCAGGAGCCGGCAGCCCGTCTGATTCCGGTCCTAGCCCCGCGCCAGCAGCCAGATCCCCCAGCCGCATAGCCCCACGCCGGCGACGCGACCGAGCAGCGGTCCCGCCGGCGCCGCTTTTTCCACCAGCACCAGCCCCGCGAGCACCGCCACCCAGACCAGGTTCATGACGCCCGCCACGAACAGGAGCGCCATGAGCAGCCAGCAGCAGCCCAGGCACCAACCCCCGTGGCGGAGCCCCATGAGGAGGGCGCCCGCGGTCCCGTCGCGCCATCCGGTGCTGAGAAAGTGGAACGGCGAGCGGCAGTGTGTGAGACAGGCCCGCTTGAGCGGCGTCCATTGGAAGACGCCGGCCAGGAGGAGCAGCGTGCCCGCCACGAGGGGTGTGGCCCGCATCGCGTCGGGGGAGAGGAGCGCGGCCGAGTGGAATCCCCACTGCGCCAGCGTGGCCGCCGCGCTGTAGCCGACCCAGACCAGCAGGTAGCCGCCGAGGAAAGCGGCGGTCGCGCCGAACGGAAGGCGCGACGCGTTACGGCGGCGCAGCACGCCCAGCACCAGGAGGACGACGGGGGCTGCCGACGGCAGCATCATCGCCGCCATCATGACGGCCCACATCGCGCACAGAGCAAGCAGCTCGGCACGCCCCCAGGACGCCGGGGTCGGTAGGACCATCGCGCCGCCCATGCCCGGCATCGCGGTCTCGCGTCCCATCCCCCGGGCCAGCTGCACGATGACCGCCCACGCGAGCAGCGTCAGCGCGGCCACCCCCGCGAGCGCGATCGCCCGGTCCCGCCGCAGCAATTGTTCGATCGGACCTACTGGTTGGTCCACGTGGCTCGCGCGTAGCACGCGTAACGCCCTGGGTGCTCGAAGGCGACGCCGTCGTAGCGGACTTTCATTGTGCTCGTGGTGCACACGCTCCCGTCGTTCCAGAAGAAGCCGCCCTTCGGATACACGATGTGCACCTCCTTGTCCTGCCCCGAGACGGCGTCGCGGATCGGCGTCTGCTGTGCCTCGAGCACGCCGGGAATCCGGTAGCGCGAATGGGTGCCGTTGACCGTCATCTCGATCGTCTCGAGCACCGGGCCGGTGAACGACCCCACCGTGCCCGCCAGCGCCTCCCACGGCATGCCGCCCATCTGGCCGGACAGGATGGTCGCGACGGCCTGCACCTGCTCCGGCTTGAGCGAGCGGTCGAGGAACAGCACGACTTTTCCGTTGCCCTGGTGGATCGCGCCGGGGTAATCGCATACGACGATGCCGCGCGCCCCGGCGAGCGGCACGGTGCCGAACTTCCCGTCGATGATCTCGAAGCCGATCAGGAACTCGCAGTTGCCCCGGTCGGGGTAGCCGGCGAACTGGCACCCGCAGCCGTGATTGCAGTTGCAGCACTCCATCTGGTGGAGGGTCACCCGGTAGGGTGTGCGGGCCGCGACACCGGGCGACGCCGAAGCGGGCGTGGCCATGCGAGAGCCTCCGTTAGAGGATGGGAAGCAAACCGCCACAATGATGGGCCTCGCGGTCGTAAACCGAAAGAGGCCACCCGTTACATTTCGAGGGCCGATGCCCCAATCCTCGCGCCGCGTTCCCGGCCTCGCCGCGGTCCTGGGTCCCGCGCTGGCCCTCGGCTGGCTCGCGGGAGCCTGCGCGGCCCCGCGGCCCGCGGCCCCCGCACCGTCCCCTGCAGCTCCCGCCGCGCCCGAGATCCCCGAAGCCGCCCCCGCGCCCGACGAGTGCGTCTTTCGTCCGGCCGGTCCGGCCGGCGGGGACACCGTGCGGGTAATCGCCGGGAGGGAATTCCCCGGCCGCCAGCTGTACGAGACGCTGGTCCGGCGCGACTGCGCCGGCCGGGAGCGGCCGGGTCTCGCCGAGACCTGGTCCTCGGCCGACGGCGGGCGCAACTGGGCCTTTGTGCTGCGGCCGGCCCGGTTCTGGGACGGCGCCCCCGTCACGGCCGGAGCCGTCGTGAGTGGCTGGGCCGAGGATTCCGCCGCGAGCGCCCTCCTCAAGCAGGCCGGGATCATCTTCGCCACGGCCGGGAGCGACGGTGCGCTCCATCTGCTCCTCGCGGTTCCCCATGACTCCGCACCTGCCGCGCTGGGCGACCCGCGCCTCGCGGTCGTCCGCCGAGTTCCGGACACTCCTTGGCCGATCGGAACCGGGCCGTACCGGCTGCCGGAATCCGACCCTGCTCCCGCCACGCTGGAGCCGGTGGACGGAGGCCGTCCGGTCCGGCTCCTGGCCCCGCCGCGCGACCTGCGCGACGCCATGGACGCGGGGGCGGACATCCTCGTCACCGACGATGCCGGCACGCTCGCCTACGCCGCCCAGCGGCCCGGGTACACCTCCCTCCCCCTGCCCTGGAGCCGCACCTACGCGCTGGTGCTCGCGACGGCGGCCGACTCCGCCGCGGTCGTGGCCCCGGGCTTCCGCGACGCGCTCGCCCGTGACGCGGTGCGGGTAGACGCACGGGCGGCGGCAGGCGCATCGGCCCCGCCGGCCTGCTCCGCTGCTCCGCCCGTCTCGTCGCCCCCGGTCCGGACGACCGCCCCAATCGCGTATTCGTCCGCCGACGCCACCGCCCGGGATCTCGCCGCGCGGCTCGCCGCCCTCGGCGTGGCCGGCGCGCGCGCCGCCCTGCCGCTGGACCAGGATGCGCTCCTCTCATCGCTTCGCGCGGGGCGTGAGGCCGCGTATGTGCTGGCCCTGCCCCGGACCCTCGCCCTCTGCCAGGACCTGGTCGTGCCGGCCGGCGCGGCGGTGCTTCGGCTGGTGGACACCCGCGCCCACGCCCTCGTGCGCCAGGGCGCGCCGCCGATAAGCGTGGACTGGGACGGCGCGCTTCGCCTGCTGCCGGAGACGCCGTGACCTTCCGGACCCGCCTCTTCCTCGCCTTCCTGGCGGTGTTGCTCATCCCGCTCGGCGTGCTTGCCTTCGGCGTCCGGCGAGAGGTGAACCGCCGGCTCACCGCCGAGTACGACCGGCGGGTCCGGGCGCTCGCGGGCGTGATCGAGGACGACCTCCGCCGCCAGAGCGGAGACGTGGCCGGCCGGCTCGCCGCCCTGCGCGACCAGCTCGCCGCCGAGAACCGTTTCCGGCTGGCGGCGGTGCAGGACGAAGCGGCGGCGCGCGGCTGGCTCCTCGACTATGCCGGCGGGGCGATGCGCCTGGCCGGCCTCGCGCTGCTCCAGGTGCAGGACAGCGCGGGCAGAATCCTGAGCTCGGGCCAGTTCCGCAACGAGTTCGATCGTCAGGAGCCCGCGCTCCCGGCCTTCCTCGCCGCCGCGCGGGACTCCGTGGCGCTGGTGCGGGTGCGCACCGCGGAGACCGGGCTGCTCGCGCTGGCCCGGCTCGATTCGCTTCGGGTCGGAGGCCGGCCCTTCGCGCTCGTGGGCGGCGCCGCGCTCGACCCCGCCCGGCTGGCTCGGGCCGACTCGGCCGGCGGGCTCGCGGTCTCCCTCCTGCTGCCGGGCGGCGACACCCTCCGTCCCGTGGCGAGCGAGGTCGTGGCCGAGATCGGCGTGCCCTATCTCGACCTGTCGCGGGAAGGCTCGCCGGCCACGGACACCGCCCGCGTCGTCGTGACCCAGTCGCTCGCCCCGCTCGAGGCGTTGCGCCGGAGCGTGGACGCATGGTTCCTGGCCGCGCTCGGCCTCACCGCCGCAGTCGCCGTGCTCGCCGCCGCCTGGCTCTCCCGCCGGATCGGCGAGCCGCTGGCCGAGCTGGCCCGGAAGACGGAGACGATCGACCTCGACCGCCTCGACGCGGACTTCGCCACCGACCGGCGCGACGAGGTCGGCGCGCTCTCCCGGCTGCTGGGCGAGATGACCGGGCGGCTCCGCCAGAGCACCGTTCGCCTGCGCGAGGCCGAGCGCCGCGCCACGCTGGGCGACGTGGCCCGGCAGGTGAACCACGACGTCAAGAACGGGCTCGCGCCCATCCGGCACGTGCTCCGGCACCTGAGCCGGGTGGCGGCGGAGGAGCCCGCGTCGCTGCCGGCGGTATTCGAAGAGCGGCGCGGCACGCTCGAGTCGAGCGTCCTCTACCTCGAGACCCTGGCCCGCAACTACGCCCGGCTCACCCCGCCGACCGAGCGGCGCGCGTGCGACGTGAACGCGGTAGTCCGCGAGGTCGCCCGGATGGCGGAGAGCCGGGCGTCGCTCCGGCTCGAGCTGGCGCCGGATCTGCCCGCCGTCACCGGCGACGGGCTGGCGATCCGCCGCGTGCTGGAGAACCTCGTCGGCAACGCGGCCGACGGCCTCGGCGGCCGCCCCGGCGGGACCGTCACCATCGCCACCGCCGCCGAGCGGGACCGCGCCGGGACCGTGGTCCGGGTGTCCGTCGCCGACAACGGGCGGGGGATGACGCGGGCCGAGCTGGACCAGGCCTTCGATGACTTCTACACGACCAAGGAAGGCGGCACGGGCCTGGGTCTCACGATCGTGCGCCGCCTGATTCAGGATCTCGGCGGGCGGCTCCGGGTGGAGACCGAGCCCGGCGTAGGCACCCGCGTGATCGTGGAGCTGCCCGAGAGGAGTCCTTCGTGACCCTGGTGCTGGTGGTGGACGACGTCCGCGCCATGAGCGAGCAGTACGCCTACGACCTCAAGCGCCTCGGCGGCTACGAGGTGTCCCTCGCCGACAGCGGGCAGGAGGGCCTGGAGCGCATCGCCGCGGAGGCGCCCGACTGCGTCGTGCTCGACCTCGAGATGCCCGGCATGGATGGGTTCGACGTGCTCCGCGCGCTGGAGCGGCGCGGGGTCGAGACCCCGGTGATCGTCTACACCGGCACCGGCAACTTCGACCGCTGCATCCAGGCCGTGCGGCTCGGCGCCGCCGGGTTCGTGGACAAGAGCGAGCCGATGGAGCGGATCGTGCGCGAGATCGAGACCGTGCTGGAGCGCCGGCGGCTGGAGCAGGAGGTGCGGGCGCTGCGGCGCCGGCTCGACGCCGAAAGCTCGCTCGTGGGCGACAGCGCCCCGATGCGGACGCTGCGCGAGACAATCGCCCGGCTGGCGCCGATCCCGGCCACCGTGCTCATCCTGGGCGAGAGCGGCTCGGGCAAGGAGCTGGTGGCGCGCGATCTCCACCAGCTCGGCCCGAGCCCCAAGGCGCCGTTCATCGCCCTCAACTGCGCGGCGATTCCGGAGAACCTGGTGGAGAGCGAGCTGTTCGGCCACGAGCGCGGCGCGTTCACCGGCGCCTCCGCCACCCGGCGCGGCGCGTTCGAAGCGGCCGAGCGGGGGACGCTCTTTCTGGATGAGATCGGCGAGCTGCCTCTGGCGGCGCAGGCCAAGCTGCTCCGGGTGCTGGAGGAGCGCACCGTCACCCGGCTGGGCGGCACCCGGCCGCTCCGGGTGGAGGCGCGGGTCGTTGCCGCCACGAACCGCGAGTTGGAGAGCGAGGTCGCGGCCGGCCGGTTTCGCCAGGACCTGCTCTACCGCCTCAACGCGCACGTGCTCCGCGTCCCTCCGCTCCGGGAGCGGCTGTCGGACATCCCCGCCATCGCGGACGCGATCCTGGCCGGCGTGTGCGAGCGCTTCGGCGTCCGGAAGAAGCGGATCGCGGCCGACGCGCTCGACGCGCTGATGCATTACGACTGGTCGCGCAACAACGTCCGCGAGCTTCGGAACGCGCTCGAGCGGATGGTCATCGCCGCCGACGGCGACGTGATCGGTCCGGAGCACGTGCCCGCGGAGGTTCTCGAGGCGGCGCCGGCGCGCCCGCCGGGCGGCCGCTCGTTCCACGACCTGCGCGCGGAGGCCGAGCGGCAGATCGTGGTCACGGCGCTCGAGCGGAACGGCTGGCAGATCACCCGGACCGCCGAAGAGCTGGGCCTCGCCGACCATGCCAGCCTGCTCAAGGTTATGCGCCGGCTGGGCGTGGAGCGACCCGCGCGCTAGATCCCGCGCGCGCTCGCCACGCTGGCGGGGAGGCCGAATCGCCGCGTGTCTGCCCGGACACGCCCGGGGTTCTCGGGCCGTGTCCCGCCGAACACGCGCGCTCCCGACCGCCGCCCGGCGGCGCCCGGCCGTCACCGCGCAACCCGCGACGCCGCTTCAGCTTCCCGCGTCAGCACCCACCGGTCCCAACGCTGGTCCTCCGGTTGCCCTTATGCCCGGCGCCCGTTCACCCCAACGCGCCGCCGGCGCCGCATCCAGGAGGAACCCATGCTCGCCCCGTTCAGCCGTCTCTCGCTGGTCACCGTCTCCCCGCTCTTGGCGCTCGCCATCGGCTGCGGCGACGGCGGGACCTCGCACACCGTCGCCGCCGCGGTCACGGTGGACACCACCACGCCGCCGTCCTCGACCGCCTCCACCACGTCGGCCGGCGCGATCGCGGCGAGCGCCCCGGGCACGCCGAGCGCGCCTGGCGCCACCAGGGCCGTGGCCTACTCCGATGCGGAGGCCGCGTATCAGGCCGGCCGCTACGGCGAGGCCGCCGAGCTGTTCGGCGCCTATACCGAGTCGAAGCCCGAGAATCCGTGGGGCTTCTACATGCTCGGGCTGTCGTCCTGGAAGTCCGGCGATCTCGCCCAGGCCGACGTCGCCTTCGGGGAGGCGCTCAAGCTGGATCCGAAGCACCAGAAGAGCCTCATCAACTCCGCGCGGGTGCTGCTCGAGCTGGGCCGCACCGACGAGGCGCTCGACCGCATCCAGGCCTCGCTGGCGCTCGACTCCGCGTCGGGCGAGTCGTGGCGCGTGCTGGGCCGCGTGGAGGAGGCGCTGGGCAGTCCGGACGACGCGATCGACGCCTATCGCCGCGCCATCACTCTCGACGACCACGACGTCTGGGCGATGAACAACCTTGGCCTGATCTACATCCGGCAGGGACGCCCGGCGGAGGCGCTGGCGCCGCTGGCGCGGGCCGCGCAGATCAAGCCCGGCTCGCCGGTGTTCCAGAACAACCTGGGGCAGGCGCTCGAGGCGAGCGGCTATTCCGCCGCCGCCGGGCAGGCGTACCAGGCCGCGCTCCAGGCGGACAGCACGTACCAGAAGGCCGCGCTCGCGCTCGAGCGGGTGAGCGGCCGGCCGGAGGATTCGACCGCAGCCAACATCGATCTCGGCGCGCTGGCGCAGGGCTTCCAGCTGAGCGTGGAGCAGTGGCGGGACGCCGTGGCCACCGGAATGGCCCGGGACTCGACGCCGGAAGTGGTGGCGAACCCGCAGGACTAGCTGGTGGCGGAAATGCGTTGGCCGTTGGCCGGCAGCTGTCTGCTGCCGGCTAACGGCTTTTCATCGCCAGGTCCGCGAACTGCCGCAGCTCCGCCACGCCCAGGTCCGAGATCGCCCAGTAGGCGATCCCCCCGGCCGCCCCGTGCACCGAGTTGTACCCTCGGTCGGCTTGGACCTTCGTCGCGGCGGTCGAGTCGCCGCTCGGCCAGAGGAACAGGTTGATGATGTGCTGGCGCCGGCCGTACACGATCACCGCGGTGGGCCGGCCGCGCACGTAGTCCAGCCGGCCCCCGATCAGCCGGAAGCCGAGCGAGTCCAGCTCGGGCACCGGGGGCGAGTAGTCCAGCTTGCCGGCGAACCACGGCTTGACCGTGTGATGATCCGACGACGGCACGTCGGTCAGGTGCGAGAGCTGAAGCGAGCGCACGTGCGCCGTGAGCAGCTCCGCCTCGAGCGGCGCCGTCCGGCGCGCTAGGCTCCAGAGCGCCCACTGCCGGCCGCCCACCACCGCCACCGCGATCGTCGCCGCAAGCGCGAACCATTGCGCCGCCCGCCAGGGTCGCACGCCCGGCTTCCGGGAAGCCGTTGCCTCCCGGCCGGCCGCGGCGATCGCCTCGCGCACGTCGGCGCGCAGCTCCTCGGATGCGTGCACCGGGGCGAGGTGCGTCCGGAACGCCGCCCGGAGCCGGCGCTCGCCCTCCACCCGGCGGGCGCAGGCCGGACACTCCTTGAGGTGCGCCTCGACCCCGGCCACGCCGAGCTCCTCGAGCTCGCCGTCTACGTAGGCGCTGAGCTGGATGTCGAACCCTTCGCATTGCGCCATGGTCAGGCCCTCCCGAAGTCTTCGACCGGCAGCGCGCTCTGGAGCCGCCGGCGCGCCCGCGCCAGCCGGGACATCACCGTGCCCAGCGGAATGCCGAGGATGCGGGCGATCTCCTTGTACGAGAGGTCCTGCACGTCCCGCAGCACGACGACCTCCCGGAACTCGACGGGAAGCTCGTCCACGGCCCGGCTCAGGAGATCGCGAAGATCGTCGTGCACCGCATGCGTCTCCGGGTCGCCGCCCGGCTCTGCGGCGTGCTCCATCTCGTCGAACGGCGCCAGTGCCGGGCGGTCCCGTCGGCGCTTGAGCCAGGTGTAGCAGGTCCGGCGCACGATCGTGAGCAGCCAGGCGCGCTCGTCGCCCCCGCGGTAGCTCCCGAAGTAGCGCAGCGCCCGGAGGTAGGCGTCCTGCACCAGGTCCTCGGCGTCGTGCTCGTCGCGCACGATATAGCGGGCGAGCGAATATGCCGCATCCAGATGCGGCAGCATCGTTTGCTCGAAGCGCGTGCTTCCCTGCAGGTCCACTCGGCCTCCGCTCAGGATTCGGGTGCGCGCCGGCTTGCGGCCCGCACCCCGCCGCTCTCAGACCGCCCGAGGCTCGAACCTATTCCCCCGCCCGCGCCGGGGAATATCCGCCGCCCGCCCCGAGTCCATCCACGCACGACGCCGCCCGGGCGTCGGCGGGACGCCAACCGGAACGGAGCGACGCATGAACGAGCACCTTCACAACGACCACAATCATGACGGCGTGGACCGCCGCGGGTTTCTCAAGTGTATGGCCTGGGCCGGAACCGGCATGCTCTGGACGGTGAGCGGGGGGGTGCTCTCGTCCACCAGCCTCGGCCGGTGGCGAGGCGCGGGCGCGCCGGCCCCGCGGGGAACCCTTTTCTTCGCCCAGATCAGCGACAGCCACATCGGCTTCAGCAAGGCAGCCAACCCCGACGTCACCGCGACGCTCGGCGAAGCCGTAGCCCGGCTCAACGCCCTGCCCCGGCGCCCCGCCTTCGTCCTGCACACCGGCGACATCACCCAGCTCTCCAAGCCCGCGGAGTTCGACACCGCGCGCCAGGTGATCGGCGGGATCAGGACCGACCGGGTGTTCTACGTGCCGGGGGAGCACGACGTGCTCGAAGACGACGGCCGCTCCTACCTCGAGCGCTACGGCAAGGGAACGCGCGGATCCGGCTGGTACAGCTTCGACCACGGCGGCGTGCACTTCGTCGGGCTGGTGAACGTCGTGAACCTCAAGGCGGGCGGGCTCGGCGCGCTGGGGCAGGAGCAGCTCGACTGGCTCCGGAAGGACCTGCGGCCGCTCTCGAGCAGCACGCCGGTCGTCGTGTTCGCCCACATCCCGCTCTGGACCGTCTATCCCGAATGGGGCTGGGGCACCGACGATAGCGAGCAGGCCCTGGCGCTGCTCCGGCGGTTCGGCTCGGTCTCCGTGCTGAACGGCCACATCCACCAGGTCCTCCAGAAGGTGGAGGGCCACGTGTCCTTCCATACGGCGATGTCCACTGCGTTCCCCCAGCCAGCCCCCGGCGCCGCCCCATCGCCCGGACCGATGGTGGTGGAGCCGGGCCGGCTCCGGAGCCTGCTCGGCATCGCCAGCGTGAACTTCGTGCGTGGGCACGAGGGGCTGGCCGTGGTGGACACCGCGCTGGGAACGGCCGAGCCGGGTGCACCGGCCGGAGAGGGCGCGGCCCGTCGCGACAGCGCCGCGGCCGCGCCGCTCGGGCCCACGGCCATCGGCATCGACAACTTCAGCTTCACGCCGCCCACGCTCACCGTCCCCGCCGGCGCGACCGTCACCTGGACCAACGGCGACGACGTGCCCCACAAGATCGTGAGCGCCGACGGCAGGTTCACTCCGTCGCCGGTGCTGGACACCAACCAGAAATACGCCGCGACGTTCGCGGCGCCGGGGAAGTACCCGTACTTCTGCGCCCTCCACCCCCGGATGACGGGGACGATCGTCGTGCAATGAGGAGGCTTGCAGCCCTAGCTTAGATGCATGACATCCCCCGGCGAGCTCGCCGTCGTCGCCGTCATGGCCTTCGTGGCCGCGGCGCTCGCGGCCGTGACCGGCTTCGGCGGCGCGGTCGTGCTGCTGCCGGCGCTCGCGTGGGCGTTCGGCGTGCGCGATGCCGTCCCCATCCTCACGGTCGCCCAGCTCATCGGCAACGGCAGCCGGGTCTGGCTCAACCGCAGCGAGCTGGACTGGCGCGTCGTGGGCTGGTTCGCGCTCGGCGGGGTCCCGCTGGCCTGGATCGGCGGGCACGTGTTCGCCTACGCCCCTCTCGCCGGGCTCACCCGGCTGCTGGGGGCGTTCCTGCTGGTCGTCGTGGCGTGGCGGCGGCTCCGGCCGGCGACGGGCTGGCGCCCGCCGCTCCGCTCGTTCGCGCTGATCGGCGCGGCTTCGAGCTTCCTCTCCGCGCTCTTCGGCAGCGTGGGCCCGCTGATGGCCCCGCTGTTCCTTGCCTACGGGCTGGTGAAGGGGGCGTACATCGGGACGGAGGCGTGCGCGACGGTCGTCATGCACGTGGTGAAGCTGGTCGCCTACCGCCAGGCCGCCGTGCTGAGCGGCCACAGCGTGCTGATCGGCCTGGCGCTCGGCCCCGTGATGTTCGCGGGCAGCTGGGCGGGGAAGCGGATCCTCGACCGGGTGCCCGCCCGCGCCTTCACCCCGCTCATCGAAGCCACGATGGTGGCCGCCGGCCTGCTGTTCCTGCTCCGGGGCTGACCCGCCACTCCACGCCCGGGGCCGTGTCCGGCGGGTCGGGCTGCCAGCGGCCGGTGCGCTCGATTTCCCAGCTCTCCGTGCGCTCGTCGGGCGGCAGGTCCGCCCGGTACATGATGACCCGCGCGCGCTCCAGCGTGATGAGCCCGCCGCCGATCATCTCGTCCAGCTCGGGCAGGATGGCGGCGATACGCTCCTCGGTGTCGATGCACTCGATGACGAGCGGCAGATCCAGCGAGAGCAGCTCGACCCGGTCGGTGTGCAGCTTCGTGCTGGCGCCGAACCCCATGACACCGCGGACGACCGTTGCGCCGGCGTTGTGGTGCGCACGGAGGCTCGTCAGGGCGAGGCGTAGACGGTGTGCCAGTGATGGAACGGGGCCGCGATCAGCCCCCCAATGAAGGCGCCGCCGGTCCCGAACAGCCCGCCGACGAACAGGGTCTCGCCCTTGTCGATCTGATACTTGCCCGCCGCGTTCACCGCCTCGATCGCCGCCGCGCCGACCAGGAAGCCGATGATCGCGCCGGTCTCCCATGCGCTGCTCCGGACCTGCACGCGGCCGATCTCGTTCAGGGGAATCTCGTGCGGCGCCGTGGCGCTGTCGAACGTCCAGGATCCGGGCGCGTACCGCGCGAATCGGATCTCGGCTTCGTCCAGCCGTGGGCCGAGGAGCACCAGGTCCGGCTGATGGGTACGGAGGCGCACGCGGACCTGCCCGTGCCCCTGGAGCGCGGTCGCGAGGCCGGCGATGGCGGCGGAGTCCCTGGCGCCGGCGGCCGGACGTGCTATCTGGGCCCATGCTTCGCCGGCTGGCGCGGCGGTCGAAAGGA
>DASWAI010000108.1:0-12505 GCA_036391215.1 Gemmatimonadales bacterium | reverse complement strand
CGGTCGCGGCCGTCGTCGAATCCTGCAACGAGGAAGTATCCAGAAGGAAGCCGCCTCCCCGCGGTGGGCGGGGCCGGATGGGAGCGCTGGTGCTCGATGGTGTCGGGCTAAAGTACGGGCCGTCGGCGGGTGCCGCTAGGGACGTGAATAAAGGCGGGGCGCCGCCCGGTTGCCGGGAGGCGCCCCACCTTCTGACTACGCAAGGCTCAGCCGTGACCCTTGGTGATCACGCCGCTCGGGGCGATCCGCTCTTCCAGCTCGCTGACGCTGAGCTCGAGCACCGCCGCATCCTTGCCCGTCGCGTTCTTGATTTGCGCCTTCTGCTCCGGAGTCAGCTGAATCCGGACCTGATCCTTCTGACCAGACATGGGGACCTCCAAGGGGTGTAAGTGGTTCTACGGCAACGACTAGAACTTCATGGGAGCGACCCGCTCCTCCAGCTCCTGCACGTCCAGCTCTTTTGCCTCGTCGGTGCGCCGGGGCTCCGCCTTCTTGTCGGGGGTCGGGGCCGGGCGGCTCTTGCCGGAGTCCTTCGTCATGGCTTGCTCCTGAGGTGGTCGGGAACGGATCGGGTCGAACGACGGGGACCAATGTCGGAGGGGCCCGTGAAACGACCGTGAATCCGATCTTGCCCGATCGTGAATCGGCCATAGGTTCGGGCATCCCGGCTCGGAGCGCCGCGTGACCGGCTTGAGCCTCACGCTGCTCGGCACCCCCACACTCACCGTCGGCGGTGAGCCGGCCGTGCCGTCCCTTGGCGCCAAGCCAATGGCGCTCCTGGCCTACCTGGCCGTGGAGCAGGGCTCCCACTCCCGCGAGCGGCTCGCATCGCTCCTCTGGGGCGAGCACCCCGACGCCGCCGCCCGGACCTCGCTGCGCCAGGCAGTGATGCAGCTGCGGGAAGTCCTGGGCGACGCACTCCGGGTGAGCCGGGACGCGGTGGAGCTTGCGGGGCCGCTCGAGTGCGACGTCCGAGCCTTTCTGGCCGCGAGCGCCGGCCAACCCGCGGCGGCGACGGCCTTCGATGTTCCCCGTTTCCTGGCCGGGCTCTCGGTGCGTCATTCGCCCGCGTTCGAGGAATGGGCCTCGGCCAAGCGCGAAGAGCTGCTGCGGCGCTACCGCGAGGTCCTCGCCACCCGGGCGCGCGAGGCGATGGGCCGGTGGCAATGGCGTGACGCCGCGGCCGAAGCGATCCGCTGGCTCGACTGGGACCCGCTGGCGGACGAGGCGGTGCGGCTGCTGGTCGAGGCCCTCTACCTGGCCGGCGATCGTTCGGCCGCGCTCGGCCGCTTCGCGGAGTTCCGCGACCGGCTCCAGGCCGAGACGGGCCAAAGCCCGAGCCGCCCCCTGACCCAGCTGGTCCGCAAGATCGAAGCGGACCGGAGCGTGCGGCCCACGCGGCCCATCACCGACGAGTGGTACACCCGCGCGCCCGCGTTCGAGAGCGGGCTGATCGGCCGCTCGGCCGAGCTCGACGCGCTGCAGAAGGCCTGGCGCGGAGCCCAGCGGGGCAGCGGCAGGATCGTGCTGATCGAGGGGGAATCCGGCGTCGGCAAGTCCCGGCTGGCCGACGAGTTCCTCCGCTGGGTCGGAGCGGAAGCCGGCACCGTGCTCCGGGCGCACGGCTATGACGCCGAGGCGGGAGTCCCCTACGGGCCGGTCGTGGAAGTGCTTCGCGGCGCGCTCGACGCGCCCGGGCTCGCCGGTACCGATCCGCAGTGGCTTGCGGAGGTCGCCCGGCTGCTGCCGGAGCTGCGCCAGCGGTTTCCGGGGCTGCCCCAGGTCACGCCGCCGCCGGCCCCGGCGGAGGCGTGGCGGCTGTTCGAGGCCGTGGCGCAACTGCTCCTGGCCGTGTCGGCCGAGCAGCCGGTGGTGGTCGCCATCGACGACCTGCACTGGTGCGACGGTGACAGCTGCAACCTCCTCCATTTCCTCACGCGCCGGCTCGAAGAGGCCCCGGTGCTATGGTGCGCGACGCTCACGCTCGGCGAGCTGCAGCGGGACGCCCCGGCCGCCCGCCTCTGCCGCGCGCTCCGGGTAAAGACCCGGGCCTCGGTGATCACTCTTGCCCCCCTGGGCGAGGAAGAGATCTGGCAGATGATCCGGGAGATGGGCCAGGTCACCGCCCCGACCGGGGGCCGGCGCCTGGCGGCCCGCCTGCACCAGGTCACCGGGGGCAATCCGTTCTACGTCATCGAGCTGCTCAAGACGCTCTTCGCCCAGGGCTGGCTCACTACCGACACCGTGTCGGGCGAGTGGCGCGCCGGTGCGACCGCCGGGGAGACGACCGACATCGCGATGTCGCTCAGCGTGCACGACGCCATCGCCGAGCGGATCGAGTCGCTGCCGCCCGATCTGCACGACGTCCTGCTCACGATCGCGGTCGCCGGCACCGGCTGCCGGGCGAGCGTGCTCTCGCACGTGCACGGCATCTCCCGGCTCCGCGGCGCCGCGCTGGCCGACGAGCTGGTGGAGCGGCGGCTCGTGGCGGAGCAGGACGGGGTCTATCGCTGCGCCCATCCGGTGATGGCCCGGGTGGTCCGCGATGGGCTCACCACCTCCCGCCGCCGGGAGCTGCATCGCGCGATCGCCGTCACCCTCGATCGCCTCGCGGCCGAGGGCGGGCCGGCCGCACCGGCGGGCGAGATCGCCCGCCACGCCGAGCTCGGCGGCGAGCGGGGGCTGGCGTACCGCCAGGCGCTCGTGGCGAGCGACGCCGCGCGGCAGCGGTACGCGTACGAGGAGGCGCTCGCATGGCTCGATCTGGCCGCGGCGACGGCGGCGCCGGGGCAGGAGTCGGACGCGGTGAACCGGCTCACCGCCGAGGTGCTGGGCGTCGCCGGTTGGCGGGAGGTACCCGCGTCCGTGCGGCGGCCGGAGCCGGGTCAGCGGGAGATCGAGCGGCAGGATCTCGATCTGCCGGTGCATCTGTAGCCGCCGCCGTCCCGGGCGTCTCTCTCTGGCGCAAAACCTGCCGCGGCTATAGCGTGGCGAACACCAAGCGTACAAGACCCGCGGCACCGAGACCGATTGCCCGGCCGGTCGCACACGGGAAATCTGCGTCGTAAGTCGTTGTCACCGAGCAAGTTTTCAGCTTGCGCCGGCGGCTTGCGGGAAGATGGGCGTTCCCGGGACATGCCGCTGCCGTGCGTCATTGTGCGGCGGCCGCTCGACGGCAACCCGGGGACGTTCCTGGGTCGGGGATCGAGGAGGACAGGATGCAGGGACACCGACTGCTCGGACTCCGACTGACGCTGGTGGCGTGCGTGGCCGCCGGCTGGAGCTGTGGCGGCGGCGGACCGTCGATCGAAAGCGGCTGGGTGGGCGCATGGGGTCGCCGCAATGCGGCGCCGCCAGACAGCCAGTCGGCCCATGCGGCGAACTCGGGCGTAGTTTCGCCGATCGAGGCCTCCACCGAGCGGCTGGCTGCGCGGAGCCGCGCGGCAGCGCGGGCGAAGGTCCGCCCGGAGACGCCCGCTGCGGCCGCGCGCATGCGCGAGTGGACCGTCCGCACCGCCCTCGAGCAGCTGAAGTGGGCCCAGGCCAAGAATTTCCGCACCAAGCGGGGCTACGCGACCGATCTCGCCACGCTCGGGTATCAACGCCCGCCGGGCATCATCGTACGCATCGTGTGGTCCAACAAGTGGGGCTGGGCGGCGCTGGCGGCGGACTCGCTCGCGCCGGAGCGGTACTGCGCGATGTACGTGGGCTCGGTGCCGGACGCCATCACCCCCGACGCGCGCCACTGGGGGAAGCCGGGTCAGACCTACTGTGACGGGCGGACCGAGGACGGGACCATCGGGCGGGAAACGCTCTACGGCGACGAGACGCCGGACCAGACGCTCGCTCGCTACGCGATGAGCGTCATGCCGACGAGCCTCATGCAGCTGGCGATCTCCCAGGACGCGTATCGCAAGGTCCAGTACACCTACGCCCGGCGGATCGAGCCGATGGCGCTGCAGTACGGGTGGGAGCCCGGCGTGCGGGTGCGGATGCTGTTCGCCAACAGCGAGGGATGGGCGGCCGAGGCCACCTACGACCTGCTGCCCGGCCGCAGCTGCGTGATCTGGGGCGGGACCGTGCCCAAGCGTCCGGTGACCACCGCCGACAAGCTCGAGGCCGACGACGAAGGGGTGCCGGTGTGCGATGAGTGAGAAGTGCTCACCGCTTACCTCTCACCTCTCGCTTCCCGTCAGCGCCCCTCCGCTCCCCCCGTACCGCACCGCCGTGATCTCCGCCAGTATCGCGAGCGCGGTCTCCGCCGGCTGGCGCCCGCCG
The DNA here is from genome assembly GCA_036391215.1 of Gemmatimonadales bacterium. Classification (GTDB taxonomy): domain Bacteria; phylum Gemmatimonadota; class Gemmatimonadetes; order Gemmatimonadales; family GWC2-71-9; genus DASQPE01. The sequence continues at coordinate 8,227 of DASWAI010000108.1, read as the reverse complement.
AGGTCCAGGCCGATCGGTCCGCGGAGCCGGGCGAGCTCGGCATCGGTGAAGCCGGCCGCGCGGAGGCGCGCACGCCTCGATGCCTGGGTCTTGCGCGAGCCGATCGCGCCGACGTACGCCGCCTTCGAGCGCAGCGCGATCTCCATGGCGGGCTCGTCGAACTTGGGGTCATGCGACAGGAGGCACACGTACGTCGCGGAGTCGATGCCGACCCGCGCGAACGCCTCCTCCGGCCAGCCGAGCACCAGCTCGTCCGCGTCGGGGAACCGCTCCCGCGACAGAAAAGCCTCCCGCCCATCCGCGACGACCGTCCGGTAGCCCAGCGCCTTGGCGAGCGGCACCAGCGCCGCCGCGATGTGGACGCCGCCGAAGATCACGAGCGTGGGGCGCCGTGGGAACACCTCGAGGAAGACCTTCGCTGTCCCGCCGGGGGCGGGCAGCTCGAGCGTCTTCGACGCCTCGCGTGCGAGCGCCTGCCGCGCCGCCTCGGCCACTGCGCCGCGATCGATGCCCGCGGGGAGCGACCCGCTCTCGCCGCCGTCGTCCCGGAAGACCAGCGTGGAGCCGGTGCCCTCGCCCTCGATGACCGTCGCCACTACGACGCCGCCGGGCCCGCGCGCGGCCTCGATGATCTCGCGGCGCACGGTGGGCTCCACGAACACCCGGATCGTCCCGCCGCAGGAGAGCCCCACCTCCCAGGCCCGCTCGTCGCTCACCCCGAACGTGACCAGCTTCGGCGTGCCCCGGGTGATGGCCTCGGCCACCTCCACCGCGGTGGCGCTCTCCACGCAGCCGCCCGACACCGACCCCGCCAGCCGGCCGTCGGCGGTGGCGAGCAGGCACGCGCCCTCGCCCCGGGGCGCCGAGCCCCAGACGGACGTGACGACGGCCCGGCCCGGCGGAGTGCCCGACGCGGTGAGCCGCTCGTAGTCGGTGAGGAGGTCGCGCATCGCGAGCGGAGGTGAGGAGTGAGAAGTGACGAGGGAGAAGTAAGAAGTGAGAAAGATAGGTGGGTGGCACGCGGGGCCGGGAGGTCCACCGCGCCCCTCTCACCTCTCACCTCTCACGTCTCTCCTCTCACCTCTCACCTATCACGTCTCACGTCTGACTTCTCACTTCCTCCCTCTCACCTCCCTCCCCAGCCTCCCCGCCAGCTCTTCCAGCGACGCCACCGTCCCGCACGGCACCAGCGCGTCGACGTGGGGCAGCGCGGCGCGGAGGCCGGCGGTCGTGGGCTCGAAGCCCGGCCGGCCGGCGAGCGGATCGAGCCAGACCAGCCGATGACAGGATCGCCGGAGCGTCGCCATCTCCCGCGCGAGCAGCGCGGGATCGCCCCTCTCCCAACCGTCCGATACCAGCAGCACCACGGCGCCGCTCCGGATGGTCCGCCGCACCCAGCGGCGGTTGAGCGTGTGCAGGCTCTCGCCGATCCGGGTCCCGCCGCTCCAGTCGAGCACCTTGTCCGCCACGCGGCGGAGGGCGGCGTCCGGGCTCCGCACCCGGAGCTCCCGCGTGATGCGAGTGAGCCGGGTGCCGAAGACGAACACCTCCAGCGGCGCGCCGCTTCGCTCCAGCGCATGGGCGAATCGGAGCAGGAACCGGCTGTAGCGCTCCATGGACCCGCTGATGTCGCAGATCAGAACGATCGGCCGCGGGCGCCGGCTGCGCTCGAGCCAGCGCCAGAAGAGCGATTCGCCGCCGCTCGCGAGCGCGCGCCGCAGCATCCGCCGCGCCGCGAGCCGGTGCCCGTGCGGCCCCGCGCGCCGCCGGCGTGCGGGCCGCAGCGGCAGCCGGGGCCGGAGCGACTCCAGCATCACCCGGGCGTCCCGTGCCTCCTCCTCCGTGAGGTCGGCAAAGTCGGCCTGCCTGAGCTGCTCCCGCTCGGTGGCCTGGCGGACGGTCGGGGGAGCGACGATCTCCACTTCCTCCTGCCCGGACGCGCTGCCGGAGGCGCGAGGGGTCGCGTCCCGGCGGGTGTCCTGGCGGAGCCGTGGCAGCCGGCGCGCGAGCGCGGTATCATCTCCCCGGCGCCGCCAGAACAGCTCGAACGCGGCGTCGTAGGTGGCACGGTCCTCGCACCGGCGCACGTAGATCGTCCGGCCCGCGGCTTTGATGTCCGCTTTTCGGCTCAATCCGAGCGCGAGCAGGGCGCGTACAAATAGATGGGTCTGGCCGGGGTCCACCGCGAGCCCCGCCCGGCGGAGCAGGCGGCCGAACAGCACGGCGTTCGCGGCGAGGGTATCAGAGGGCACGATGCGAGTGGAATGCGCGGCGGTCTTGTTCGACCTGGACGGTGTGCTCGTTGACTCCACGGCATATATCGAACGACAGTGGCGGGACTGGGCGTTGTCCCGCGGGCTCGATCCGGAGCCCTTCCTCCGGGTGTGTCACGGTCGCCGGGCCGTCGAGACGATCCGGCTCGCTGCGCCCGAGATGGACGCCGAGGCCGAAGTGGCCCGGTTCCGGGCGGCGGCGGACGAGGACGTGATGCTGACGTCGCTCCCCGGCGCCCGGGAGCTGCTCGCGGCGCTCTCGCCCGCTCCCTGGGCGGTCGTCACCTCGGGTGCCCGCCGGTTCGCGCTGGCGCGTCTTGCCGGCGCGGGTTTGCCCACGCCCCCTATCCTCGTGTCGGCCGAGGACGTCCGCCACGGCAAGCCGAGCCCGGAGGGGTACCTCCGGGCGGCGGAGCTGGCCGGCGTCGCGGCCGGCGAGTGTGTCGTGTTCGAGGATGCGCCTCCCGGAATCACCGCCGCCCGGGCGGCCGGAGCCACTGTGATCGCGGTCGCGACCACCCATCCGCCCGAAGCGCTGGGGGACGCCCACGCCGTCGCCGGCTCCCTGGCCGACGTCCATCTCGCGTTCCACGGGGCCCGCCCGGCGCTGGAGATCGCGCTGCTTCCCCTCATGCCCGTGTGAGCGCGCGCGACTCCGCCAGCATCGTCTCCGCCGCGGAGCCCCGAACCGCCGCCACATCCTCCTGGTACTTGAGCAGGACTCCCAGGGTCTGGTCGATCTGCGCCGGCTCGAGTCGTGCCGCGCCCAGCGCGGTCAGCGCCGCGGCCCAGTCGAGCGTCTCCGCCACGCCCGGCACCTTGGCGAGGTCGGCGGAGCGGAGCCGCTGCACGAAGCCGACGACCTCGCGGGCCAGCGCGGGGGGGACGTGGGGGAGCCTCGCCTCGAGGATCGCGAGCTCGCGCTCCGCGCCCGGGTAGTCGATCCAGTGGTACAGGCACCGGCGCTTGAGCGCGTCGTGCACCTCGCGCGTGCGGTTGCTGGTCAGGATCACCCGGGGCGGGCGCTCGGCGCGGAGCGTGCCGATCTCGGGGATCGTCACCGCGAAGTCGCTCAGCAGCTCGAGCAGGAACGCCTCGAACTCCTCGTCCGCCCGGTCCACCTCGTCGATGAGCAGCACGGGCGGCACCGACCGGGGCTCCAGCGCGCGGAGCAGCGGCCGGCGAATGAGGAACTCCTCGGAGAAGATGTCCCGGGTCGCCGCCGACTTCGCCTCGCCGCGGGCCTCGAGCAGCCGGATCTCCAGCATCTGGCGCGGGTAGTCCCACTCGTACACCGCCGTGCTGACGTCGATGCCCTCGTAGCACTGGAGCCGGATCAGCTCCGCGCCGAGCGAGAGGGCGAGCGTGCGGGCCACCTCGGTCTTGCCCACGCCGGCCTCGCCCTCGAGCAGGAGCGGCCGGCCCAGCGCGAGCGAGAGGAAGACGGCGGTGGCGAGGTCGCGGTCGGCGATGTAGCCGTGCTTCCCGAATGCGGCCTGAAGATCGTCGATGGTATCGAGCGTCATGATGGCGTGCTCACCTCTCGTCCGGTTCCGGCAGGTCCCTGGCGTACGGCGGCATCCTGAACCGCATTTCCCGGCCGAGCAGTCCCCCGTGCGCCAGGTCGGCCAGGCTCTCCGCCGTGAGCGCCTCGCCGGTGCAGAGGCGCGGGAGCACCAGGTCCGCCGCCGTGGCGAAGCTGAACATCCCGCACTGGGGGAGGCCCAGGAGCTGGGCGCGATCCAGCCGCGCGAGCCAGATCATCGAGCCCGGGTGTGCCGGCACGCCCCGCCGAAGCACCGTGCCTCCGAGCCGCTCGAGCGCCCCGTAGAAGGGCGAGAGCGGGTCGCCCGCGGAAACGCCCCCGACCAGCACCACCGGCAGGCCGCGCCGCCGCACCAGCGTCTCCAGCGCGTCGCGCGCCGCCGCTTCCGCCGGCTCCGGCTCGTCGCCGGGAATGACGATCGTGCCGCCGAAGCTCCCGCCCAGCGCCTCGATCTTGGTCCGCACGCCGGCCTCGAATCGCGCCAGCGCCTCGGGCGTCATCGCCTCCGCCGCGATCGCCCCGGCTTCCATGACGCGGTAGGGGCGGACCTCGACCAGCGGACCTTCGCCCCGGGCGATACGCAGCCCCTCGGAGAGCGTGGCCGTCGCCAGCAGGTGCGGCGCGACCTTGACCGAGCACACCACTTGGCCCCGCGAGACCGCCTGTCCATGGAACAGGGTGAAGACCTCGAGCGGGTCGATCGCGTTGAGCCGCCGGAGGGCTTCGGCGCGCACGTGCAGCACCCCGTCCCACGCGGCGGCGAGATCCAGGCGGCTCTGGCGCGACGGCCGGGGCTCGACCCCGGCGCCGCCGACGGCGAGGGCGAGCCGGGACGCCGCCTCGTCCTCGTGGACGTCGTCGGGTCCGGCCCAGGCCACGCGGACCGCGCGTTCGAGTTCTCCGGCGGCGGCGACCAGACGCACCGCGGTGTCGCGGTCGAGCACGGTGCCCTTCGCGAGCGTCCCCTCGGGAAGGCGCACCGGGGCGAGCAGCACGGCGCCGGCCAGGTCGGCCGGCGAGGATCTCCCCACGTCGGCGGGAGTCAGGCGCTGCGCGCGCACGTCTCGCGGCTCATGCCGCTCGCCCGTGTCCGGCGGGCGGGATCCGGCTCATGGCGTACTCCGCCAGTGCCGTGATCGTGAGGCTGGGGTTGACCCCGGGGTTCCCGGGTACGATGGAGCCGTCCACGACGTAGAGCCCGGGATATCCGTGCACCCGGCACTCGATGTCCACGACGCCGTCCTCGGCGCTCCGCCCGAAGGGGCAGCCTCCCAGGATGTGCGCGGTGATCGGCACGCCGAACAGTCCTTCGTTGATCGAGCCGAGCGCGATGCCCCCCGTGCGCGCGGCGAAGCGGCGGGTCACGTCGTAGCCGCTGGCGATCCGCCCTGGAGCCGCCTGTCCGTCCGGCCGGGACACGAGGTCGCGCCGGAAGAGCGTGAGCGGACTCCGGCCCAGCTCGAGGCCGATCCGGCTGTCTTCGTTCTGCATGGCGAGGACGATCGTGGTCCGCTCGGCCCAACCGGGCAGCACGTGCGTCCGGAGAAAGTCGCCCGGGCGGGAGAGCACGTCCAGGACCGACTTCGCTACGCGCATCGCCAGCCCGCCCGACTCGATCATGGGCCCGCCGAGGAGGCGCATGGCGGAGGAGCCGGCCGGATACCGCACCGGCTCGATCGTCGTGACACCGTCGGGCCGGAACATGGAGGTGATCGCGAGGCCGCGCGAGTAGTCGGTCGTGCGCTGCCGGCTCACGCTCCCGAGGAGGGCCTCGTTGTTGGTGCGCACCATCTCGCCCAGCCGGGGCGACAGCGCGGGCAGCGCGCGGGTCGCGTCGCGGCACCGGAGCAGCAGGCGCAGCGTGCCGAGCGTGCCCGCGGCGCAGATGACGCTGCGCGCGCGCAGGCGGGCGGGCCGACGCGGGATCCGGACGCCCGGACGCCGGCAGAGCACCTCGTAGCGAGCGCCGTCCGCCTGGTGTCCGGCGAGCGGACGCACGTCGAGCGCCGTCGTGTCCGGGCTGATGACGGCCCCGGCCCGCTCGGCGAAGTAGAGATAGTTCTTGGGGAGCGTGTTCTTGGCGTTGTGCCGGCAGCCTACGAGGCACGCGCCGCAGAAGGTGCAACCCCGCCGGGACGGACCGGCGCCTCCGAAATACGGGTCCGCCACCTCGCGGCCCTCTTCGCCTGGCCGGCCGAAAAATGCGCCCACCGGCACCGCGCGAAAGGTGTGCTCGGCGCCGAGGTCCCGCGCGATCGCGCGCAGCTCGGCGTCCGCGGGGCCGAGGCGTGGGTTCTCGGTGACTCCCAGCATGCGGCGCGCGGCGGCGTAATGGGGTTGAAGCAGCTCGCGCCAGTTGGCCAGGTGCCGCCAGGCCGGCTGGGCGAAGGTGGCGTCGTCCGGCTGCACCAGGACGTTGCCGTAGCCCAGGCTGCCGCCGCCGACGCCGGCGCCATGGAGGACGACGATGTTCCGGAACGGGCTGATCTGGAGGATGCCGCGACAGCCGATGCCCGGCGCCCAGAGATAGCGCCGGAGATTCCACGTGGTCGTAGCGAAGTCTTCGTCGCGGAACCGCCGCCCGCGCTCGAGGACCAGCACGCGGTAGCCCTTCTCGGCCAGCCGCATGGCCGACACGCTGCCGCCGAAGCCGGAGCCGATGACGATGAAATCGTAGACGTCCTCTCCCACGCGCTACCCCGGCCGGTCGGACGTGCAATGTAGCCCGGTGCCGGGAGGGGTGATAGAATGGGCACGGCTCCGGAGCGGATGACACGCGTGACGCTGATCGATCGATTGCGCGAGCGGCAGCTCGTGGTCGTGACCGGGAAGGGCGGTGTCGGCAAGACGGTGCTCAGCGCGGCGCTGGCGCACGGCCTGGCGGCGGCGGGAGCCCGCGTGCTCCTGCTCGAGCTCGACCCGCGGGAAAGCCTGCACCACCTGCTGGACGCGCCCCCGTCCGGCGGCGAGGTCGTCGAGGTGCGGCCGCGGCTCTTCCTCCACCATCTGGATCCCCGCATCGTGCTCGAAGGCCTGGTGCGCGAGCGCCTTCCCGTTCCAATGCTCGCCAGGAAGGTCGTGGCGAGCCCGCTCTTCCGGCAGTTCGCCGACGCCGCGCCCGGCTTGAAGGAGATGGCCGTGCTCGGCCACGCGCTCCGGCTCGTGGGCGGCAAGGCCAAGCCGGCCGTGGACGTGGTGGTGCTGGACGCCCCCGCCACCGGGCACGGGGTGTCGCTGCTCGCCGCGCCGCTCCTCGTCGCCGAGGTGATCGCGCGGGGGCCGGTCGGCGATCTCGCGCGGGAAGTCGCCGACTTCGTCGCCGATCCGCGCCGTTGCGGCACGGTCATCGGTACCCTGGCCGAGGAGCTGCCGGTGCAGGAGGCGGTCGAGCTGATCGGCATGCTCCGCTCGCGGCTGGACCGGGCCCCCGAAGCCGTGATCGTGAACGCGGTCTATCCCGTCCCCCCGCGCCAGGGTACGAAGGCGCCGCCGGGCACCGCGGCGGCTGTGACGCTGTGGCGCCGGCGGCGGCGGGTGAACGAGCGGGAGATCGACCGGCTCACGAAGGCCTGGCCCGGCCCGCGGATCGAGATTCCGCTCCTGCCGATCGACCGGGGCCCGGACCTGGTCGCCGAGATCGCGGCGCGCCTCGAGGCGGCGCCGATTCCGGGGCAGGGGCGCCGGTGACGCGCGCGGTGATCGATCGCCCGCTCCTGGTCGTCGTCGGATCGGGAGGCGTGGGCAAGACGACGCTGGCGGCGGCGCTGGGGCTGAGCGCCGCGCGGGCGGGCAAGCACACGCTGGTCATGACGTTCGACCCGTCGCTCCGGCTCAAGGACGCCCTCGGCGTGGGCGAGGGCGCGCGGGACCGGGAAGTGCCGGTGCGGGTGGACACGCCGGGCCGGCTCGAGGTCAGCCTGCTCGACGCGCGGGCGGCCTTCGATCGGCTGGTGGTGGAGTACAGTCCCGATGCCGACGCCGCCCGGCGCATCCTCGACAACCGCTTCTACCGCCATCTCGCGGGGGGCCTCGCCGGCATCCTCGAGTACATGGCCGTCGAGCGGCTGTTCGAGGTGACGGCGGCGCGGCGCTACGACCGGATCGTGCTGGACACGCCTCCCACCCGCCAGGCGCTCGACTTCCTCGAGGCGCCGGATCGCGTGGTCGGTTTCCTGGAGAGCGGGGCGCTGGGGATCGCGCTGCGGCCCTGGTTCGACGAGCGGGGCCGGCTCCGGGCCGGTGTGGGCCCGGTGCGGCGCGGGATCGAGGAACTGCTCGACCGGGTGGTCGGGCTCGACCTGTTGCGCGAGATCGCCGAGTTCTTCCAGGCGTTCGCGCCGCTGTACGAGGGCTTCCGCCGCCGGGCCGCCGAGGTGCGGAAGCTGCTGCGCGCGCCGGAGACGCTCTT
>DASWAI010000107.1:0-3831 GCA_036391215.1 Gemmatimonadales bacterium | reverse complement strand
GAGCGTGATGCCCAGATTGTGGCACGTCTCGGCGATCCCGCGCTGGTGGTTCAGGCCCTGGTACGCGAGCAGGGCCGCCCGATAGAGACTGAGGGCGAGATCCGACCGGCCGCGGAGGTCCGCCACGGCGCCGAGATTGTTGGATGCGCGGGCCGTGAGCAGGGGCTCCTCGCTCTCCCGGGCGAGGCGGAGCGCCTGCCCGAAGCAGGTCTCGGCCTGGTCGATGGCTCCGCGCTCGAAGTGAATCGCGCCGAGCAGGTTCAGGGCCCGGCCCCAGCCAAGCCGGTCGCGCTCCGCGGCGAAGCGCTCGAGGGCCGCGACGGCGAGGGTGGTGGCCAGGTCCAGGTCGCCAAGCCGGGCCGCGGCGGCCGCGGCCGTCAGCGCGAGCGCGGGAGGATCGGCGCCCTCCGCCGTATGCGCCTGGTACGCAGCCAGCACCTCGCCGTAGCGGCCCTCCTCCATGAGCGACTGGAGCCGCGCCGCGACATCCTCAGTAGGCGAGGGCATAGCGGCTGAACCCGTTGAGCTGCGCCGTGACCTCTTCCAGATCGAGGAAGCGGGTCGAGAGCAGCAGCACGAACGGCGCGCCGGCCGTCTCCTGGCGCCAGATGCCGAGCTTGCCCGCCAGCACGCTGTCGGCCTGGGTGACCTGGCCGTCGTCGTCGAGGTCGCCGCCGGTGGCGGAGTAGCTCAGCTCGAGGGTCGCCGGCGCCAGGGGATCGAACTTGAGCCCGGCCGGGTCAAGCTCGACCAGCAGCTTCGACGGGTCCACCACCCGGAGCGTGATCCGCACCGAGTCGCCGAGGTTGAGCGGCGTGCCGTCGGGAAGCGAGAGGAGGCTGGCGGCCCGCACCCGGAGCCGGGCGAACCGCTCGCCCGGCCCGCCCGAGCCGTCCTGGAAGTAGAGGTTGCCTTCGCGGTCCTCGCCCTTCAGGGCATAGAAAGACGCGCTGTCCTGATAGAGCGGCGGCGCCCCCGCCGGCAGGGCCACGATCGTCGGCGTGATCCCGCCGCCGGGGCCCGCCGTATCACTGCATCCCGCCGTCGCCGCGGCCACCATCAGGCCGATGAAGAGCGCCTTGCGCATTCGGGTCCCGCCGGTTGAGGTCGTAGAAGGATCGGACGAGGCCGGCGAGACCCCCGGCCCGCTCGCGCGCGCCGTGAGCCTCGCCCGCCCGCCCCCGGGTCAGTGGTCGTTCACGCCGTCGTGGTTCTCGTCCTCGAACGCCTCGAACGACGCCTTGATGTTGTTCTCCACCAGCGACTGGTTCGGCTGGCCCAGCAGCGCCGTCGCCGGATCCACGAGGCCCGTGCCGTCGGCCGTCTTGAACCACGCGCTCACGTCCACGAACAGCGTCACGCTCATCGGCGTCGAGCCGTCGGCCGTGATCGGCGGCGAGAGCGCGATCTCCTGCTCCGCATCCAGATCGGTGGTGAAGGTGAAGGGCGTCCCGTTGTAGGTCCCGGTCGCCTTGATGCTCACGCCGTCGAAGCCGGGATTGGCGGCCAGGAAGGCGGCGTCGGCCGTGTCGCTGCTCGACACCCGGTGCACATGCAGCTCCGCCTTGTCGTAGGTCCCGGCCGGCACCTGGACGCTGAAGCTCTGGCTGGCGCCGGCCGTGAGGGCCAGGTCGAGCAGCACCGGGCCGACGTTCAGCTCCTCGCAGTCCTGCTCGTGGTTCACGTCGTTCTCGCAGACGACGTCCTTGCCCTGGCGCTGGAATTCGATGTGCCGGGCCACCAGCTGCACGTCGGTAAGGACGAGCGTGTTCGCGCCGAGGGTCACGGTGAACGGCGTCGCGGTGGTGCTGAGCGACGCGAGGCTCGCCGCCGGCGGAGTGCCGGAATGGGTCGCCGTATTGAATGAGACGGTGCTGCCGCCGGCGCTCGGACCGGTCGAGCTGCAGGCCCCGAGGCCCGCGGCAAGCGCGATCATTGTGAGCTGCTTCACTGTCTTGAACATAGTCGGCTCTCCGGTTCTGGTGACGTTGGACCGCTGGTTGACCGGTTGGAATGGCAAGCCGGAGGCCACCGGATCGAAATGAGGAAGTACTTGTAAATAAGTGACTTGGGTAGAAGAGACACGTTGGAGGACACGGGCGACTGGAACGCGGGAGCCCAGCCTGGAACACAGCGTTACAGGCGTCAAGCTCTGAGACTATGCCTTGAAATCACGCGAGCGACCCACTGCCGACCATCGGTGCCGGCCCCAAGCGCCGGACGCTTTCCCCCTTCCCCGACCCGGGACCTCGCCGCATTATGGGCCCGCGGGGGCGGGGACCGCACTTGAGCGGATCAGGCACACGGTACCTGTACCCCGGCCCCAAACACACGCGGTGACAGGGAGAGTCCAATGGCCCGCAGCAAGCTCCGGCTGGTGGGTGGCCTCGTGCTAGCCTGTGCGCTGGTCGAGGCGTGGTCGTTCGAGGGAAGCAAGAGAGCGCCCGGCCGGCTCCGCACGTACTACATCGCCGCCGACACGGTCTCCTGGGACTACGTGCCGGGCGGGGTGGACGAGATCACGGGCCGCCCGTTCGCCGACACCGCCTTCTTCGCCAAGTCTCCCCCGCGGCCGGTCGGCACGACCTACCTGAAGGCGCTGTACCGCGAATACACCGACAGCACCTTCACCGTGCTCAAGCCCCGCCCGCCCGCCTGGGAGCACCTGGGCTTCCTGGGCCCCCTGATCCGCGCCACGGTGGGCGATACCATCCGGGTGGTCTTCCGCAACAACGCGGACCATCCATTCAGCATTCACCCCCACGGAGTCTTCTACAACAAGGACTCGGAGGGTGCGCCCTACAACGACGGCACGAGCGGCAACGACAAGGCGGACGACGGCGTCCCGCCGGGCGGGACGCACGTCTATACCTGGCCGGTCCCGGAGCGGGCCGGGCCGGGCCCCGGCGACCCGAGCTCGATCATGTGGATGTACCACTCGCACACCGACGAGATCCACGACGTCGACTCCGGTCTCCTTGGCCCGATGATCATCACCGCCCGCGGCAAGGCCCGGCCCGACGGCACGCCGGCGGACGTGGACCGCGAGTTCGTGACGGGATTCATCCAGGTCGAGGAGCAGGATAGCTGGTACGCCGGACGGAACCTGCGTCCACCCCCGGCCGGAGACCGGCCCGTCGCCAATCCCTCGATTCCGCAATCCATCTACCCGTACTTCGTCAAGTTCTCGATCAACGGCTTCACGCACGGGGCGCTGCCACTGGCATCGTTGACGATGCACAAAGGCGAGCGGGTGCGCTGGTACGTCTTCGCCTCGACCAACGACTTCGACTTCCACACGCCGCACTGGCACGGCAACACCGTGCTGATCGGTCACATGCGCACCGACGTGACGTTCGTCGGTGCGATGCAGATGGTCGTCGCCGACATGGTGCCGGACAACGTCGGCACCTGGCTTTACCATTGTCACATCTCCTTCCACCTCGCGGAGGGGATGCAGGCGCGCTACGCCGTGGCGGCCCCACCGGTAGCGAAGTAGGGCGCCTCGAGGCTGGCGACCACCTCCGCACCGGTGCAGATTCGGGGAATCCCGACCCGCGGTTTGCTCCCGTGCCTCTCGCGCCCCCGGCGCTGATCGGATCGCTCCAGGACCGCTACACGCTCGAGCGGGAGCTCGGGCGCGGCGGCATGGCGACCGTCTTCCTCGCCCGCGACCTGAAGCATGACCGGCTCGTCGCGCTCAAGGTCCTGCATCCGGAGCTGGCCGCCAGCCTGGGACCCGAGCGGTTTCTCCGCGAGATCAAGGTCGCGGCCCGGCTCAACCATCCGTACATCGTTCCGCTCCACGACTCCGGCCAGGCCGGCGATCTC
>DASWAI010000106.1:0-2305 GCA_036391215.1 Gemmatimonadales bacterium | reverse complement strand
CACAACGGCGTCAACGGCCCGAACATGGCCACCGTTTACAGCGACCGGGGCTACGGCGTGCGCGCCCCAGTGGTGTTCTACAACCGGTGCAACGAGGCCGGCGCCATGCTTAAGCCGGGCGACTTCGATTGGGACGCCATCTTCGCGGCTCTTTCGGAGACCACCGGCGAGGTGATCATCGAGGGGATGAAAGCCGCCAAGAAGGCCGGCGCCATCGTCAGCTTCGACCTGAACTTCCGCGCCAAGCTCTGGAACATCTGGGGCGGCGAGCAGAAGGCGGCCGAGGTGCTGCGCCGCATCGTGGAGAACGTGGACGTCCTCATCGGCAACGAGGAAGACCTGCAGAAGGGGCTCGGTATCCCGGGACCCGAGGTGGCGGCGAAGTCCAAGCTCGACCCCAGCGTCTTCTTCGGCATGATCGGCCAGGTGGTGGAGAGGTTCCCCAACGTGAAGGCCGTGGCCACCACGCTGCGCGAGGTGCACTCCACCGCGCGCCACAGCTGGAGCGCCGTCGCCTGGGTGGGCGGAGAGACCTTCACCGCCCCCACCGCCGAGCTGGACGTCTGGGACCGCGTGGGCGGCGGCGACGGCTTCGCCTCGGGCTTCATCTACGGACTGCTCACGGGCGAGACCCCGGACCAGGCCGTCCGCCTCGGCTGGGCCCACGGCGCCCTGCTCACGACCTTCCCAGGCGACACCACCATGGCGAGCGTGGAGCAGGTGAAGTCGTTCGCCAAGGGCGGCAGCGCACGGATCCAGCGCTAGTCCGACCGGCGCCCCCGACTCGACGTAAGGCCGGATCGGGGGCGTCAGACGCCTCGGCATCAATCCGGATCGGGGGCGTTCGACCGGTTCATTTCACGCTAAGACGCGAACGAGCGAAGCGTCGAAGCACGAGTATCGCGGGATCCGGTGGCCCTCCCCCGTTTTGGTGGACACCGAGAATAGGTCCGCGGGTAGGATGGCGGAAGGAGGTGTCCATGGAGCACGGGAGACGGCAATACGACGCCGAGTTCAAGCGAGAGGCCCTTCGGCTGCTGGAGAGCAGTGAGAAGCGGCTGCCGGAGTTGGCGCGGGATCTGGGGCTATACCCGGCGTTGCTCTGGCGATGGAGGCGGGAGGCGCAGGAGGCGGGCTCGGCGGAGGCCGCCTTCCCGGGGCAGGGGAAGCGGGGGAATGGCGAGGAGGAGGTGGAGCGGCTTCGGCGTGAGCTGGAGCAGGTGAAGCTGGAGCGGGACTTCTAAAAAAAGCGGCGGCGTACTTCGCAAAGGAGTCGCGGTGAAGTACGCGGTGATCGCGGCGCACCGAAAGGCGTTTCCCCTGGTGCTGATGTGCCGGGTGTTGCGGGTGAGCCGGAGCGGCTTCTACGCGTGGGTGCAGCGGGGCCCGAGCGCACGGGCCCAGGGGGAGGAAGAGTTGCGCGAAGCAGTTCGGCGGGCGTTCCGGGAGAATCATGGTCGGTACGGCAGCCCACGGATCTTGCGGGATCTGCGAGCCCAGGGGATTCGGACCAGCAAGCGGCGGGTCGAGCGGCTCATGAGGGAGGAGGGGCTGAGGGCGCGGCCGCGGCGGCGTTTCGTGGTGACGACGGACTCAGCGCATGCCGAAGCCGTGGCGAGCAACCAGCTGGAGCGGCAGTTCTCGGTGGACGCGGTGGCAGGGCCGGACCGGGTCTGGGTGAGTGACATCACCTATCTCTGGACCGCGCAAGGCTGGCTCTATCTGGCCGTGGTGCTGGACCTGGCGACGCGTCGGGTGGTGGGCTGGGGCTTGGGGGCGACGCTGGAAACGACCCTGGTGTTGCAGGCGCTGCGCATGGCGCTGGGGCGTCGCCGGCCGCCCACCGGGCTGCTGCACCACTCCGATCGCGGCTGCCAGTACGCTTCGGCCGCGTACCGCGCCGCGTTAGCGGCCGCGGGCATCACCGCGAGCATGAGCCGCAAAGGCAACTGCTGGGACAACGCCGTGGCCGAGAGCTTCTTCGCCACGCTCAAGTGGGAGCTCGCCCGGCGCTGCCGCTGGGCTACGCGTGCCGAGGCACGTAGCGCCGTCTTCGAGTACATCGAGGCCTGGTACAACCGGCGCCGGCGGCACTCCAGCCTCGGCTACGTCAGCCCGGCCGAGTACGAGCTTGCCCTCACCAGGAGGACAGCCTAAACCGGGTGTCCACCTGGCCGGGGGAAGTCCAGCCTGGGCAATCGGCGGCGCAGCGGCTTCGTCAGGCCGGCATCCCGATCGCTGTTGCTACATCAATCTGGATCCTCCTCTACCTCGCATCTGAAGTTACGCCGGCTGTCCTACTTCG
>DASWAI010000105.1:0-13673 GCA_036391215.1 Gemmatimonadales bacterium | reverse complement strand
CGGCCTGCTCCCGGTCGGTGAAGCGGCCGGTGGACTCGAGCACGAGGTCCACGCCGAGCGCCTTCCAGGGCAGCTTGGCGGGCTCGCGCTCGGACAGCACCTTCACCAGCTTGCCGTCCACGAGGATGCCCTCGGCTGCGGCCTCGACGGCGCCGGGGTAACGCCCGTGCACCGAGTCGTACTTGAAGAGGTGCGCGAGGGTCTTGATGTCGGTGATGTCGTTCACCGCCACGAACTCGAGGTCCGTGAGGCCCATGCGCGCCGCCGCGCGGACGACGTTGCGCCCGATGCGGCCGAAGCCGTTGATGCCGACGCGGGTGGTCATGCGAGGCTCCTCGAAAGCTAAAGGCTGACGGCTCTCCCGAAGGTCACTGCGTCCACGGTTTCCGCTCCCGCCGCCGTGAGCGCCTCCGCCGCGGCGAGCAGCGTCGCACCGGTGGTGAAGACGTCGTCCACCAGCACCGCGCGGAGACCGCGCGCGCGGGCCGCGGCGAAGGCGCCCGCCACATTGGCCCGGCGCTCGTCCGGCGTGAGCGCGGTCTGGGTCCGCGTGGCGCGGGTGCGGCGGAGCAGATCGGTCCGCACGCCCAGCCCGAGCCGGCCCCCCAGCGCCGCGGCGAGCCGCTCGCTCTGGTTGTACCCCCGCAGCCGCTCCCGGCGGGGGGCGAGCGGAACCGGTATCAAGGATACTCCGGCCGTCAATGGCTCGAGGCCGGCCATCCGCGCGGCCATCGGCTCGGTGATCCGCCACCAGCCTTCATACTTGAGCCGGTGCACCGCGGCCCGCGCGCTTTCCTCCAGGCGGACCGCGCTCCGCACCCGGGCCAGGCCGGGCGGCCAGCCGGCGCACAAGCGGCAGCCTTCGCCCGGCTCGAGCGGCTCGCCACAGCGCGGGCACACCGGGTCGGGCACGGCCCGCCAGCGGCTCCGGCAGAGTCCGCACACCAGCGCATCGTCGTCGGCCGGGGCGGCCGGCCGGCGGCAGAGGAGGCACTCCGCCGGCAGCAGCCAGCGCTCCAGGCCGCGGACGACCGCTCCGAACCGCCCGCGCGGCCCGGCCGCCGCCGGATCAGCGAAGCGCCGCATCCACCGCCGCCCGCATGATCTCGCGCGGCGCCGCCACGCCGGGGAACCAGCGCTCGAACGCCGCCGCGCCCTGCGCCACCAGCATCCCCCGTCCATCCGCGGCGCGGAGACCCTGGGCACGGAGCCCGCGAACCCAGGGCGTCTCGCCCTTGGCGTAGACCAGATCCAGCGCCACCTCGGCCGACGGGGCCAGGTTGAGCTGGATGGGCAACGCGTCTCCCGACTCGAGGCCAAGGGGGGTGGCGTTGATGAGCACCCCGCAGCGCTCGGGGGAGACGATGGTCCCGCCCGCCGAGCGGGCCCAGTCCTCGAACGCCTGCCGGCGGGCAGGGTCGCGCGAGAGGACCGCCAGGCCGGCCCCACGCTCCCGCGCCGCGCCGGCCACGGCCCGCGCCGAGCCGCCGGTGCCGGCGACGAGCCAGCCGCCGTCGGGCGGCTCGAGCCGGTCGAGCGCCTCGAGCAGGCCCCGGGGGTCGGTGTTGTCTCCCACGGGCTCCCCCGCCACTCCCCAGAACGTGTTGCACGCGCCCAGGACCCGGGCGCCCTCCCGCAGCTGCTTCACCGCGGCGGCCGCGGTCTCCTTGTGCGGCACGGTCACGTTGCCGCCGCCGCCGGCCTGGGCCAGCGCGTGGATCAGCGGCCCGACCGCGTCGGCCCGGCAGCGGAGCGGCACGTACACCGCCTCGAGGCCGAGCGCGTGAAAGGCCGCGTTCTGCATCGCGGGGGAGAGCGAGTGGGAGACGGGGTCGCCCAGGATGGCGAAGACGCGGGTCCTACCGCTGATCACCCAGGCGCTCCGCGGCTACCTTCGCGACGACGCCGTCGATCAGTTCGCTCAGCTCGGCGAACGTCGTGCGATAGTCGTCCAGCTCGCCGCCGAACGGATCGGTCACGTCCCCGCCGGTGCCGGCCCGCCCCACGAACTCGCGCAGCAGGTGGACCCGGTCGGCGCCGCCCAGCTCGCCGACCCGGTCGGCGTGGTGGCGGGACATCGTGAGAATGAGGTCCGAGCCGGCCACCAGCTCGCGGGTGAGCGTGCGCGCCCGATGGGCGGAGAGGTCCAGGTCGTGCTCCAGCCCGACGAGGTACGCGCCCTCCGACGCCGGGGCGCCGTCCCAGGCGCCGGTGCCCGCGGAGGCCACCCGCACCTGCCCCGACGCCCCGCGCGTCGCCAGGGCCCGGCGCAGCAGCGCCTCGGCCAGCGGACTGCGGCAGGTGTTGCCGGTGCAGACGAAGAGAATGTCCATCGGGACGCCCAGCTACGGGTGAAGGGTGAACGGTAAACGGGAAGCGGTGAACCGGCGAGCGCGGCCCGCCGCTCTCCAGCCGCCGGCTGCCGCCGTCACGGGGCCAGCGGCCCCACCGCCCGGCGGAGCTCGCCGATGGGCACCGCTCCCGCCCGCACCATGCGCGGCGCCGTGCCGGTGCAGTCCACCACGGTGGAAGGCGGGACGTTGCCCAGCACGCCGCCGTCCAGCACCAGGAGCTCTCCCGCATCCACGGCCGCCCGGAACGCCTCCACGAGCGCGCTCACGCCGGGCGCGGGCGGCTGGCCGGGGTGGTTGGCCGAGGTCGAGGTGAGCGGCGCACCGAGCGCCGCGACCAGCCGCGCGATTCCCGGGTGCGACGTGTGGCGCACCGCGATCCCGCCCTCGGCGCCCCGCAGCGCGTCGGGCAGACGGCCCTCGCCGCCCGGCAGCACGAGCGTGAGCGCGCCGGGCCAGAACGCGCGCGCGAGCGCCGACGCCGCGGCGTTGAACGCCAGGCCCCACGCTTCGGCCATGGGCCGCCCCGAGATCAGCAGGAGATAGGGCTTGTCCGGCGCGCGGTCCTTGAGCCGGCTGAGCGCGGCCAACGGCTCCGCCGTGGGAAGCGAGCCGAGGCCGTAGACCGTCTCGGTGGGATAGGCGAGCAGTCCGCCGCCGCGCAGATGCTCCACCACCCGCGGGAGCGCCGCCGCCTGCTCGGCTTCGGTGACGAAGGGCAGGATCATCCGCGCGACGCGACCCAGGCTTCCGCCCAGGCGAGGTCCTCCGCGGTGGTGATCTTGAAGTTGCGGGGAGAGTCCGGGACGACGGTGACCGTGGCGCCCAGGCGCTCGACCAGCGCGGCGTCGTCCGTGGCCTTCACCCCGTCCTGCCGCGCGCGCGCGTAAGCCTCGGCCAGCAGCGCGCGGGGGAACCCCTGCGGGGTCTGCGCCCGCCACAGCCGCTCGCGCGGCAGCGTCCGGAGCACGCGGTGCCCGCCGCCCGCGAGCTCTTTCACCGTGTCGGTGATGGGGACCGCGGCCACCGCGCCCGAGCCGGCGCGCGCCTCCTGGATGACCGCGTCGATGACGTCGGCCGTGACGAAGGGCCGGGCCGCGTCGTGCACCAGCGCGATGCTGCAGACCGGCTCGAGCGCCGCGAGGCCGGCCAGGACCGAGTCGGCCCGCTCCGCGCCGCCCGGCACCAGCTGGAGCGCCGGGCCCGCGAGGCCCCGGAGGAAGGGCGGCGGCTGGGCCGCGTCCGCGGGAGGGAGCACCAGCACCACCTGCGCCACCTCGCGGTGCGCCGTGAACGGCCGCAGCGCGCGCAGCACGATGGGCACACCCGCGAGCTGGCGGTATTGCTTGGGAACGCCGCCGACGCGCGTGCCCTGCCCCGCGGCCACCAGGATGACGCCGACGTCACGCGGCAAGGGCCCGCACCAGCTCGCCGATGTGGTCCAGGCCGACGAGCGAGACGCCCGGTACCTGGAGCGCGCTCCGGGTGGAGCCGAACACGCGGCGGAAGCCGAGGCGCGCGGCCTCCTGCACCCGCCGCTCGGCCCCGCCGGTCGGGCGGATCTCGCCGCCCAGCCCCACCTCGCCCAGGAAGATCACGTCGGCGGGGGCCGGGCGGTTGTGCAGGCTCGAGACCAGCGCCGCGGCCACGGCCAGATCCGCGCCCGCCTCGGTCAGGCGGACACCGGCGCTCACCTGCACGAACACGTCGAGATCGGCGAAGGAGGTGCCGGCCCGGCGCTCCAGCACGGCCAGCAGCACCGCGAGGCGCCGCGGATCCAGGCCGGTCGCCACCCGCTGGGGCGTGCCGTATCCCGAGCGCGCGGCCAGCGCCTGCACCTCGACCAGCACCGGGCGGGTGCCTTCCATGAGCGCGGTGACCGCGCTCCCGCTGGCGCCGTCGGCCCGCGCGGCGAGGAACATGGCGGAGGGGTTGGGCACGGCCGCGAGGCCGCGGTCGGTCATGGAGAACACGCCCAGCTCGTCCACCGAGCCGAACCGGTTCTTGGTGGCGCGGAGGAGGCGGTAGTCGAGCGTGGCCTCGCCCTCGAAGTAGAGGACCGTGTCCACGATGTGCTCGAGCGTCTTGGGCCCGGCGATGCCGCCGCCCTTGGTGACGTGGCCCACGACCACCACCGCGATGCCGCTCTCCTTGGCGAAGCGCATCAGCTGGCCGGAGCATTCGCGCACCTGCCCCACGTTGCCGGGGGCGCTCTCGAGCAGCTCGGTGTACACCGTCTGGATCGAGTCCAGCACCACGACCTCGGCGCGGACCCGGCGGGCCGCGTCCACGATGGCCTCGAGCCGGGTTTCGCCCAGGACGTGGACGGCGCCGGCGTCTTCCTCGAGCCGGTCGGCGCGGAGGCGGAGCTGGTCCGGGCTCTCCTCGCCGCTGGCGTAGAGCACGGTGCGGCCGCCGGCCTCGAGCCGCGCCGCGGCCTGGAGGAGCAGCGTGGACTTGCCGATGCCCGGCTCGCCGCCGATGAGCGTCATGGAGCCGGGCACGATGCCGCCGCCCAGCACGAAGTCCAGCTCGGCGATGCCGGTGCGGAGCCGCTCGAGCGGCTCGGCGGCCACGTCTCTCAGGCGGGCGGGTGCCGGCGCCGCCACGGCCGCCCCGCGAACGGCCGCCCCGCCGGCGCGAGACCCGCCCTTGGCGGCGGGCCGCACGGCCACCGGCTCCTCCGACACGGAGTTCCACGCCCCGCAGCCCTCGCAGCGGCCGGCCCACTTGGGATGCTCGTGCCCGCACTCCGCGCAGCGATAGACCGACCGCACGCGCGCCATGCTCAGGCCGGCTCCTCGCGGGCGGTGAAGTTGTCGAAGCGGGTGAACTCCCGGCTGAAGCGGAGGGTGATGTCTCCGGTGGGGCCGTTCCGGTGCTTGGCCAGCATGATCTCCGCGATCCCGCGCTTGGTCTCGTCCTCTTTGTCGTAGTAGTCGGCCCGGTGGATGAAGATCACGAGGTCCGCGTCCTGCTCGATGGCGCCCGAGTCCCTCAGGTCGGACAGGATGGGCTTGCGCTCGCCCCCGCGCTGCTCCGACGCGCGGGAGAGCTGGGACAGCGCGATCACCGGGATCTGGAGCTCCCGCGCCAGGCCCTTGAGGGAGCGGGATACGTCCGAGATCTCCTGCACCCGGTTCTCCGAGTACTCCGGGCTCCGCATGAGCTGGAGGTAGTCCACGACGAGCATGCCGATGTCGTGCTCCGCCTTGAGCCGCCGGGCCTTGGAGCGCATCTCCAGCAGCGTGATGGCCGGCGTGTCGTCGATCCAGATGGGGCAGCCCTGCAGAATGCCCGCCGCGCGGGCGAGCCGGCCGAAGTCCGCGTCCCGGAGGGCGGAGCGGCGGACCCGCGAGCTGTCCACCCGGGCCTCGGCGGTGAGCAGGCGCTGCACCAGCGCATCCTTGGACATCTCCAGCGAGAAGATGGCGACGCCCATCTTGGCCTCGATGGCCGCGTGGGCCGCGATGTTGAGCACCAGCGCCGTCTTCCCCATGGACGGGCGGGCCGCGACGATGACGAGCTCCGACGGCTGGAAGCCCGACGTCATCTCGTCCAAGTCTACGAATCCCGTGGGCACGCCGGTAATCGTTTTGCCGCTGCGCTGGAGCGCCTCGATGCGCTCCATCGTGGGCCAGAGCATCTCCTTGAGCCGGATGAACCCCTGGTCCCGGCGCTGCTGCGAGATCTGGAAGATCCGCGCTTCCGCCAAGTCCAGGAGGTCGGGCGCGTGGGAGCGGCCGTCGTAGGCCTCGGTGATGGTCTGGGTGGACGCCTCGATCAGGCGCCGGAGGATGGACTTCTCCCGGAGGATGCGCGCGTGGTGCTCGAGGTTCGCGGCCGTCGGCGCCGCGTCCACCAGCTCGGCCACGTACTCGGAGCCGCCCACCTGGGCCAGCTCGCCCCGGCGCTCCAGCTCGTCGTTGAGGGTGACCGGGTCGATGACCGAGCGCCGCTCGATGAGCGCCCGCATGGCCCGGAACAGGCGGCGATGCCCCTCGCGGTAGAAGACGGTGTCGTCCACCATCTCCACCGCGCGGAGCGCGGCGTCCTGGTCCAGCAGCATCGCCCCGAGCACGGCCTGCTCGGCCTCGGGGCTCCAGGGCGCCGAGCGCCCCACGTAGGGATCAGCGGTCGAGAAGCTGTCTTGCGATACGGACGTCATCCCAGGCGGGCTTCTTCCAGTTCGGGTTCCGGAGCAACGCGGCCGGATGGTAGGTGACGACCAGCGGGATGCCGCCGTACGTGTGCACCTTGCCTCGCAGCTCGCCCAGGCTCTTGCGGGTGTCGAGCAGGGCGGCGGCGGCGGTGGCGCCCAGCGCCACGATCACCCTGGGCCCGAGCAGGGCGAGCTGCCGCCGCAGGAACGGCATGCAGGCGGCGGTCTCGTCCGGCAGCGGCGTCCGGTTCTGCGGCGGCCGACACTTCACCACGTTCGCGATGTACACATCTTCGCGCCTCAAACCGATTGCCGCAATGATGTCATCGAGCAGCTTGCCGGCCTGCCCCACGAACGGCCGGCCGGTGGCGTCCTCGGTGGCGCCGGGCCCTTCGCCCACGAACACCAGTCCGGCACGCGGATTCCCCTCGCCCGGCACCGCGTTGGTGCGGCCGGCGCAGAGCGCGCAGCGCTCGCAGGCGCGGATCCGCTCCGCGACCGCCTCGAGCGACTCGAGATCGGCGAGCGGGTCGCCCGCAAGAAGCGAGAGCGCGGGCGGCTCGACCGTGAGGCCGGGCCCGGGAATGGGCGGCGCGCCCTTCTTCCATTTGGGCGCCGCTTGCGCGGGCGATTCCGGCGTCGGCGCGGGCGTCGGCGGCGGTGCCGTCGCGGCGGCGGCTCCGGGCTCCGGGGACGCGGGCGTCGCCGCGGCGGCAGCCGCCCGCGCGGCGGCCCCCCGCTCCAGAATCACTTCGCTCCCGCCCAGCTCCATCTGCTGGATCAGGTAGCGCCGCCGCTCATCGCCCAAGGCGGGCCTCCACGGCGTCGAGAATCGCGTCGGCCACGTCGCGCTTGGACTGGAGCGGGAGGATGCGCATGCCGCCGTCCCGGTCCAGCAGCGCCACCCGGTTGGTCTCGTGCTCGAAGCCCGCGCCCGGCTCCAGCGCGTCGTTCACCACGATGAGATCGAGATGCTTCCGCTCCAGCTTGGCCCGCGCCTTGGGGAGCGCGTCGCCGGTCTCGAGCGCGAAGCCCACGATCACGCTGCCCGGCTTCCGCCGCTCCTCGGTGGCGCCGAGGATGTCGTCGGTGGGCTCCATCGGCACCGCGAGCGCGCCCTCGGTCCGCGGCTGTTTGCTCAGGCTCGGGTGCGCCGGCCGGAAATCGGCCGGGGCCGCGGCCATCACCAGCACGTCCGCCGCCGGCAGGTCCGCGCGCACCGCGTCCTCCAGATCCTTCGTCGTCTCCACCCGCCGCACCGTCACGCCCACGGGCGGCGGGAGCGCGACCGGACCGGAGATGAGCACGACGTCGGCTCCCCGCTCCCACGCGGCCTCCGCCACCCGGTAGCCCATCCGGCCGCTGGAGCGGTTGGTCACCACCCGCACCGGATCGATCGACTCGCGCGTTGGCCCCGCGGTCACGACGACCCTGCGCCCCGCGAGCGGGCCACCGGCGCGCAGCAGCCGGGCCGCGTGCGCCAGGATCGTCTCCGGCTCGCTCATCCGGCCGGGACGCTCGGACGGTCCCTCGGCGAGGGCGCCCACCTCCGGGCCCACGAACGCGAACCCGCGGTCCCTGAGGATGGCGAGGTTCCGCTGGGTGAGCGGGTTGGCGTACATCTCGTCGTTCATGGCGGGGGCGACGAGCACGGGCGCGGTACGGGCCAGGAGGAGCGTCGTGAGGAGGTCGTCCGCCAGCCCCTGCGCCGCGCGGGCGAGCAGGTTGGCCGTGGCCGGGGCTACGATCACGAGATCGGGCGCGCGGCCGAGCCGGAGATGCGCGAGCGCCCCGCCCGGCTCCCAGAGGGAGGTGAGGACGGGGCGCCCGGTGAGCGCCTCGAACGTGACCGGCCGCACGAACTCCGCCGCGCTCTGCGTGAGCACGGCGTCCACCACCGCGCCCGCCTCGACCAGCCGCCGGGCGAGATAGCAGCTCTTATAGCATGCGATCCCGCCCGACACGCCGAGGACGACGTGCCGGCCGGCCCACACGGCTCAGGCCTCGGAGCGGCGCCGGCGGACCAGCTTGTACTCGAGGTCGCCCTTGACCAGCGAGTCGAGCGCCTTGGTCGTGAGCTTCTCTTCCTGGAGGATGATCCGGTCGCGCGGCAGCTCGTTCAGGTAGCGCGCGAACTTCGCGGCCACCAGCACGCCCAGGTACTTGTTGCCGGCCCGGCGAGCCACGTCGTGGGGGGTGGTAATGTGCATGTCGAAGCCCTTGGCTTTTGGCTGTTAGCCCTTCTTTGCCTTCTCGATATCGCGTTGCAGCGCCGCCACTGTCTCGCGCAGTCCGTTCTGCCGCGCCACCCGCTTCGCTTCCGCATCGAGGATGGCCGACACCTGCGCCACCGCATGGCTCAGGTCGTCGTTCACGATGGCGTAGTCGTACTCCGGGACCGCGGCCAGCTCCTCGGCCGCGTGCTCGAGCCGGCGCCGGACCGCCGCCGAGTCCTCGGTGTTGCGCCCCTCGAGCCGGCGGACCAGCTCCACGCCCGAGGGCGGCAGCACGAACACGTGCACCGAGCCGGGAAGACTCTTGCGGATCTGGCGCGCGCCCTCCACCTCGATGTCCAGCACCGCGTGCCGGCCGGCGGAGAAGATCCGCTCGATCTCGGCGCGGAGCGTTCCGTAGAGGTTTCCGCCGTACGCCGCGTGCTCCAGGAACTCCCCGCCCTCCACCCGTCGCTCGAACTCGCCGCGGGAGAGGAAATGGTAGTCCCGCCCTTCCACCTCGTCCGCCCGCGGCGGCCGGGTCGTGGCGGACACCGAATAGCCCACGTCGCCCCTGCTGTCGAGCAGCCGCCGCGCGATGGTCGTCTTCCCGCCCCCGGACGGCGACGACAGCACCAGCAGGAACGGCTTCACTCGAGGTTCTCGAGCTGCTCGCGGAACTTCTCGAGCTCGCCCTTCATGGCGATCACCTGCTGGGCGATCCCGGGATCGTTCGCCTTGGCGCCCATGGTGTTCACCTCCCGCCCCAGCTCCTGGGCGAGGAAGCCGAGCTGCTTGCCGGCGGGCCGGTCGGCGGCGAGGGCCTCGCGGGCGGCCGCCACGTGCGCGCGGAACCGCACCAGCTCCTCGGTGATGTCCAGCTTGTCGGCGATGAACGCGATCTCCTGCGCCAGCCGCTGCTCGTCCACCGCGCGGCCGTCGAGCAGCTCGCGCACCGAGGCGCGGAGTCGATCGCGCTCCCGCACCAGCCGCTCCGGCGCCCGCCCGGCCACCGCCTGGCCCCCGGCCTCGAGCAGATCGAGCCGGTGCCCGAGCTCGCGCGCCAGCACCTCGCCCTCGCGCCGGCGCATGGCGCGGCATTCCGCCGCCGCCTGCGCCACGACCGGCTCCACCTCCGCCCAGCCGATCTCCAGCGTCTCCCGGCCGTCGGTCCCGAAGACCTCCGGCTGGCGGGCCACCAGCTCGAGCGACACCTCGCCCGGAAGCGCCAGCGCGCTCTGCAGCTCGCGCAGCCGGGCCACCAGGGCCCGGGCCCGCTCGAGGTCCAGCCGCAGCGCCTCCGTCCGGGCCGGCGGCTCCACCCACCGTCCCTGGACGGCGAGGTGCCCGCGCTCGAAATCGCGCCGGAGCCGCTCTCTGACCTCGCCCTCCAGGGCGGCCAGCTCGGGCGGGAGCCGCGCCGCCAGATGGAAGTAGCGGTGGTTCACGGTCCGGATCTCGATCCGGAGCCGTCCGCCGGCCACGGGACCCTCCGCGGCACCGAATCCCGTCATGCTGAGCGGCACGGCGAACTCCAGAGCGCGGGAAAGCCGGGAAATCTAGCGTCGAGAGGGGGTTGCTGGTAGGAGCAACCAGTGCTCAATGCACAACATCGACACCGGGGAGGATAACGGCCGCCACCGCGCCGAAGCTGGTTCTCGACGACGGCAGCCAACCGCCTGCGAGAAAGCCGTTTACCGGTGCGGCCTCACCTAGTTTGCGAACGTCCAGCGCACCCCGAAATCGCTCGGCCGCCCCGCGATCGGCAGCCCCGGCACGTAGGCGTTCTCGGTCGTGGTCAGGTTCGAACGGTCCCAGAAGAACTGGAACGAGCCCAGCGCCACCTGCACCAGACTCCGCAGATAGGTCGCGGCCGGCAGCGCCACCGGATTGCCGAACGCATCCAGTCCGCTGACCCCGTCGCTCCAGTGCTCAACCGCGAGCCGCAGCTCGACGTCGAGCGTCCCGCTGGGGAAGAGGCGAAGGAATTTCGTCCGAATCGTCCCGCTCCCGAGGAAGTGCCGGGGCGGCAGGCCCTCGGGCGTCGGCTTGCGCGGGTCGCTGACCCAGCCCTCGAACGAGATCCACGCCAGGGGCGTGAGCCGCGCCCGCGCCGTGAGCCAGTCGGTGGCGGCCGAGGGCGTGATGACCGGGATCGCCGCGTAGGGCTGGAACGGCTGGGGTGAGACGGCGGCCGTGTGCGCCAGGCCGCCTTCGAGTTCGGCCCAGGGGCGGCGCCAGGCCACGGAGAGCTGCCAGTCGCGGATGGTCTGCGCGGGGTCGGCGGCCACGGCGGGCGCCGCGACCACCTTCCCCGCCCGGAGGCCCGCCGCGGCCTCGAGGCCGAGCGGGAGCCGGGCCCCGGCCCGGAGCCCGACCCAGTTCGACGAGCGGCCTCCGTCGTGCCGCTGATACCCGGCTTCGCCACTCAACGCGGCGCCGGCCGCCGGCACCCATCCCCCGGTGAGCCGGAGGTCGGTCGAGGTCCAGCGCGAGCGGTAGAACGCCGACGCGCCCGCCGAGTACGTGGGCTTCCTGAGCGACAGGACCACGCCGGCGGAGTTGATGGTCTGGCTCGGCGCGACGCTGTCGCTCGCCGTGGTGCGCGCGAAGACCAGATCGGCGGCGGCGCCGAACGCGCTCGTGTCGGCGCGCCACATGCCGCGCAGCTGCCAGTCCATCCGCCGCCCGTTGAAGATGCCGCGGCTCAGCGTATCGCCGTTGGCGTCCAGGGTCGCGTCCCGGTCGGGGCGGGAGCGGAGCGCCTGCAGCAGCACGCCCCAGCGGGGCGAGGGCACGTAGGAGCCCTGCACGAAGAACGAGGTGTTCTCGTAGCGTGAGCGGAGCCCCTGGATCACCGGCACGCTCGTGTTGTCGCCGGCGAGCATGAAGCCCAGGCCCGAGCGGGTCCTCCGCTCGAGGGAGCCCTGATAGCGCGCGAAGTCCTGCTGCCCGCGCGACACCGCGATGCGGGAACGGGGCGCCAGCCGGTCGAGGTTCCGGGTGTACATCCGCACCCGCAGGAGACCGGGCCACCGCTCGATCTCCACCCGGTCGAGCAGGCTGAGCGCGAAGATGGACGGGTCCACGCCGACCGAGTCCACGCCGGCGGCGAGATACGGCACGCCGTCGAGCCAGTACTCGACCGACGTGGCCCCGCGGGCCTCGTAGTTGGCGTATTCCGGCTGACCCAGCCACCCGCCGCGCCAGAGAAAGACGCCGGGCACGCGCTGGAGCAGGTCCGACAGCGTGGCGGCCTGACCCCAGTCCATCGAGTCGCGGGTGAAGACGAGGCGCGAGAGCGGCGGCGCGGGCCCCGGCTCGCCCAGCGGCGGGGCGACGGGCACCGTGGTCTGCTTCAGCTTCTCGAGCGCGAGGTACCGCTGGGTGGGGGTGGAGTCGCGCCGGGCGCGGAGCGAGTCGCGCCGGGCTCGGAGCGAGTCGAGCCGGGCGGAGTCGGCCGAGGTGACGGGCGGGCGGGTGGTGGTGTCGCCGGCGGCGCGGGTGGTGTCCTGTCCGGGGAGGAGGGGCTTCAGCGTGTCGGGCTGCTGGGCCCGGAGCACGGCGGTGAGCGGCGAAAGGCAAAGGCCGGACAGGAGCGCGAGCGCGGCGGCCGCGCGCAAGCTGAACCGCCGCGGCCGCCCCGGTTCACCGCTCACCGTTCACCGCGTTCACGGTTTGCTGCGCTTCAGCACGAACTCGCTGAACAGGCGCGTCCCGGTCCCCGTCGGCCCCTTCACCCGGCCCGGCTCCTCCCGGTCGGTGTAGGCCGTTCCCGCGATGTCGAGGTGGGCCCAGGGGAACCCGTCCACGAACTCCCGCAGGAACCAGCCGGCGGAGATGCTCCCCGCCGGGCGGCCGCCCGCGTTCTTGATGTCCGCGATGTCGGATTTCATCAGGTCGCGGTAGTCCTCCCACAACGGCAGCGGCCA
The DNA here is from genome assembly GCA_036391215.1 of Gemmatimonadales bacterium. Taxonomy (GTDB): domain Bacteria; phylum Gemmatimonadota; class Gemmatimonadetes; order Gemmatimonadales; family GWC2-71-9; genus DASQPE01. The sequence continues at coordinate 1,015 of DASWAI010000105.1, read as the reverse complement.
CACCCGCTCCCCGGCGCGCTCGCCCGCCGCGCGGACCTCCTCCACCAGCGCGTCGTCGTTTCCCATGAGGCCGGCCGCCGTGTGGCCCAGCGCGACCACGATGGCGCCGGTGAGCGTCGCGATGTCGATCACCGCCGAGGGCTTGAACCGGCGGGCGTACGACAGCGCGTCGCAGAGGATGAGCCGCCCCTCCGCGTCGGTGTTGATCATCTCGATCGTCTTGCCGAAGTGGCTGGTGATCACGTCGCCCGGCTTGACCGCCGTGCCCGACGGCATGTTCTCGGTGGACGGGACGAGCCCGACCACGTGCACCCTGGGCTTCAGCCGGCCGAGCATCTCGAACGTGCCCAGCACCGCGGCCGCGCCCGACATGTCGAACTTCATGTCCTCCATGTTCTGCGCCGGCTTGATCGAGATCCCGCCGGTGTCGAACGTCACGCCCTTCCCCACCAGGACCACGGGCGCCGCATCCGACCCCTTGTACTCGAGGACGATGAACCGCGGCTCCTCCACGCTCCCCTGCGCGATCGACAGCAGGGCGCCCATCTTCTCCCGCGCGATCGCCGCCTTGTCGAGGACCGTGACGGCGAAGCCGTGGCGCTTGGCCAGGTCTTCCGCCGTCTTCCCCAGGAACGCTGGCGTGCAGACGTTGCCCGGCAACACCTGGAGCCCGCGGGTGAAGGTCTGGCCCGCGCCGATCGCGGCGCCCACGGCGTGGCCCGCGGTCACCTCCGCCGTGGCTTCGGGCGCGAGGATGGTGAACCGCTCGAGCGGCGGCTTGGGCTCCTCCGGCGGCTTCTTGAGCTCGGTGTAGATCCACGCGCCATGCGCCAGGCCCTCGGCGGCGAACTGCCCCACGTCCCGCGGGGGGAGATCGCCCCGCCCTTCGGGCGCGAGGAAGAAAGCGCCCGACGGAACGCCCAGCGTGCGGGCGCGCTTGGCGACGACGGCGGCGGCGCGGCGCACGTCGGGCCGGGCGCCCGCCTCCGGCTTGCCCAGGCCGACCAGCACCACG
>DASWAI010000104.1:0-5842 GCA_036391215.1 Gemmatimonadales bacterium | reverse complement strand
CACCGCCAGGCGGGTGCGGCCGCCGCCGTGCCCGTCCACCGGCACGAGGAGGCCGTCCCGCACCAGCCGGTGCATCGCCTCGCGCACCGGGGTCCGGCTCACGTCCAGCTCGTCCGCGATGCCGGCCTCGGTGACGCGGGCGCCCGGGGCGAGCCGGCCGCGGACGATGAGATCGCGGAGCCGGGCGTAGACCGGGCCGGCGGCGCGGGGCCGGTGCGCGGGGCGGGGGGCGGGGGCCGTCATCGGACGAAACATATCGTATACAAAATCGTATACAATTCCAGGGGTCCCGGGCGCGCCGCCCGGGCCCGCGGTCCCAGGAGCCCCGGAGCGTCCCCGTGTCCCGTCCCGTCTGTGCCGCCCGTCCCGCGCCTCCGGCCCGTCCAGCCCGGCTGGGCCTCGCCTTCCTCCTATGCGCCGTGCCCGCGCTCTGCGCCGTGCCCGTCGCGGCCGTGGCCCAGCACGGGGCGCCGCCCCGCTCGGCCGCGGCTCCGGCCCCGGCGCTCGACGCGGCCCTGCGCCGCGACGTGGTGGATACGCTCGCCGCCGAGCTGGAGCGGGTCTATGTCGACGCGGATACCGGCCGGCTCATCGCGCGCCGGCTGCGCGAGCGCCTCGCCGCGGGCGCGTACGAGCGCCTCACCGACGCGGAGGGCTTCGCCGACGCTCTGCGCCAGGATCTCCAGGCGGTGAACGGCGACCTCCATCTGGGGGTCCGGTACGCGCCCGGGTTCCCGGCGTTCCATCCCGGCACCGGCGGCCTGCCCACGCCGCGCCCCACGCCGCCCGGCACGGCGCCGCCGGACGAGCCCCAGCCCACGGCGGAAATGGTGACCGAGTGGCGGGAGCGGAACTACGGGTTCGAGCGGGCCGCGCGGCTCGAAGGGAACGTGGGCTATCTCGAGGTCCGCGGATTCTACGACGGGCCCGAGGCGTTCGCCGCGGCCGAGGCGGCGCTCGGCTTTCTCGAGCGCACCGATGCGATGATCTTCGACCTCCGCCGGATGCCCGGCGGCAGCGGCGACATGAGCAACTGGCTGCTCAGCCACTTCACCGGGCCCGACACCCTGCCGGGCCTCAAGATCGTCAACCGCTCGGCCGGCGACTCGGTCGTCCGCTGGACGGCGGGCAGGATCGCGGGGAAGCGCCGCCCGGACGTGCCGGTGTTCATCCTCACGAGCCGCGGCACCGCGTCCGCCGGCGAGGACTTCACCTTCGTCTTGCACAACCTCGGTCGCGCCACGGTGGTCGGGGAGCGCACCGCCGGCGCCGGGCACAACAACGCGTTCATCGACATCGGGCATGGCTTCGTCGCCTCCATCTCCTACACCCGGGTAATGGACCCGCGCACCGGCCGGGAATGGGAGCGGGTCGGGATCCAGCCCGACGTCGTGGTGGCGCCGGACAGCGCGCTCGAGGTCGCGCAGGTGCTGGCGCTCCGGGCCGTGACCGCCCGCGCGTCCGACCCCGCGCGGAAGCGCACGCTCGCGCTCACCGCCGAGGCGATGGCGGCGCGGGCCCGCCCGCACCGGGTGCCGCCGGCGCTGCTCGCGCGGTACGCGGGGACCTACGGGGAGCGGACGCTCACGGTCCGGGGCGATACCCTGGTCTTCCGGCGCGTCCCGTTCCCGGCGATCCCGCTCCAGGCGCTGGACGACTCGACGTTCGCGCTGGACGTCGTGCAGCGGGTCACGGTCGAGCGGGGCCGGACCGGCGTCCCGCGGCTGGTCCTCATGCGGGGAGAGGGCGACACGGTGCGGGTGGACCGGAGCGGGCCCGCCCCGCGCTGAGCGCCGCGCCGGCCGCGCTTCCCCGGGCGCGCGGGCGCGGTTTTCTTGCAGGCATGGTCAAGCTTCGGGTAAACGGCGTCGAGCGTTCCTTCGACGGTGACGGAGCGATGCCGCTCCTGTGGTACCTGCGGGACGAGCTCGCCCTTACGGGCACCAAGTTCGGCTGCGGGATCGCGGCCTGCGGCGCCTGCACCGTGCACCTCGACGGCGAAGCGGTGCGCGCGTGCGTAGTCCCCGTTTCTGCCGCCGCCGGGAAGAGCGTCGTCACCATCGAGGGCCTGAGCCCCGACGGCGGCCACCCGGTGCAGCAGGCCTGGCGCGCCCACAACGTGCCCCAATGCGGCTACTGCCAGAGCGGGCAGATCATGCAGGCGGTCGCGCTCCTCTCCAGGACGCCGAAGCCCAGCGACGACGAGATCGATCAGGCGATGGCGGGCAACATCTGCCGCTGCGGCACCTACCTGCGTATCCGGGCGGCCATCCGCACCGCCGCGGGGCGGCCGGCATGAGCGGGACCATCCCCCGGCGGGAGTTCGTGCAGAGCCTTCTCGCGGGCGGGATGGTGTTCGCGGTCGCGGGCACCGGATGCCGGCGCCTCGGCGGCGATCCGGCGCCGCACGAGCCGCCGGGCGCCGGGTTCGAACCGTCGGTGTACGTGCGGCTCGACGAGACCGGCGCGGTCACGGTGATCTGCCACCGCTCCGAGATGGGGCAGGGGGTCCGCACGTCGCTCGCCATGGCCGTCGCCGACGAGCTCGAGGCCGACTGGTCCCGGGTCAAGGTGGAGCAGGCCCCCGGCGACGAGCGGACCTACGGGTCCCAGGACACGGACGGCTCCAGGAGCATCCGCCAGTTCCTCCTGCCCTTGCGCCAGGCGGGCGCGACCGCCCGCGCGCTGCTCGAGGCCGCGGCGGCGCAGCAGTGGGGCGTCCCCGTCGCGGAAGTCGAGGCGCGCCTCCACGAGGTGGTCCACACCTCGAGCGGCCGGAAACTCGGCTACGGCGCGCTCGTCGCGGCCGCGAAGCGGTTGCCGGTCCCCCCGAAGTCATCGCTCCGGCTCAAGCAGCCGTCGGCGTTTCGCTACTTGGGGAAGGAGATCCCGATCGTCGATCTGTTCGACATGACGACGGGCCGGGCGCAGTACGGCCAGGATCTCCGGCGGGACGGCATGAAGATCGCCGTGATCCTCCGGCCGCCGGTGTACGGGGGCAAGCCGGCCTCGGTGGATTCTGCCGCCGCCGAGAAGGTGCCGGGCGTCGAGCGCATCGTGAAGCTGCGCGGCACGGCGCCGCCCTCCGGGTTCCAGCCGGTCGGCGGGGTGGCGGTGGTGGCGAAGAACACCTGGGCCGCGCTCGAGGGGCGCCGCAAAGTCAAGGTTACCTGGAGCGACGGGCCCAACGCCACGTACGATTCCGAGCGCTACCGCGCCGAGCTGGAGCGGACGGCGCGCGCGCCGGGCAAGGTGGCCCGCAACCAGGGGGACGTGGCCGCCGCGCTCGCGGGCGCTGCGAAGCGGATCGAGGCCGATTACTACATCCCGCATTACGCCCACGCCCCGATGGAGCCGCCCGCCGCGCTTGCCGTCGTCGAGCACGGGCGGTGCGAGGCGTGGACCTGCACCCAGAACCCGCAGGGCGCCCGCGACCAGATCGCCACGGCGCTCGGGATGTCCGCGGACGACGTCACCGTCCACGTGACCCTCCTGGGCGGCGGGTTCGGCCGGAAGTCGAAGCCGGACTACGTGGTCGAGGCCGCGCTGCTGGCCCGCGAGGTCGGGGCGCCGGTCAAGGTCGTCTGGACCCGCGAGGATGACATCCAGCACGACTACTTCCACACCGTGGCGGTGGAGCACCTCGAGGGCGGGCTCGACGCCGGCGGCAGGGCCACGGCCTGGCTGCACCGGACGGTGCTGCCGTCCATCGGGTCGACCTTCTCGAAGAACGTGCTGTATCAGAGCGACGGCGAGCTGGGCCAGGGCGTGACCGACTTCCCCTACGCCATCCCCAACATCCGGGCGGAGGCCGGGCCGGCGCCGGCCCACGTGCGGATCGGATGGTACCGGTCCGTCATCAACATCCCCCATGCGTTCGCCATCGGCTCGTTCCTCGACGAGCTGGCGCACGCGGCGGGCAAGGACCCGCGGGTCTTCCTGCTCGAGTGTCTTGGCGCGGATCACGTCCTGGACATGGCGAGCGCCGGGATCACCGGCAAGCCGCAGAACTATGGCGAGAGTTTCGCGGACCACCCGGTGGACACCGCGCGCTACCGGCGGGTCATCGAGCTGGCGACGGAGAAGGCGGGGTGGGGGCGGCCGCTACCGAAGGGGCAGGGCCGGGGGCTCGCGGTGCACCGGAGCTTCGTGAGCTACGTGGCCGCGGTGATCCTGGTGGAGGTGAAACCGGACGGTGCGCTCTCGATTCCGCAGGTGGACATGGCGGTGGACGCGGGGTTCGTGGCGCACCCGGAGCGGGTCCGCTCCCAGATGGAGGGTGCCGCGCTCATGGGCCTGAGCAACGCCCTCCTGAGCGAGATCACCTTCAAGGACGGCCGGGTGGTGCAATCCAACTACGGCGACTACGCCGTGGCCCGCATCGACACGGCTCCGCGCGACATCCGGGTGCACGTCGTGCCCGGCGCCGGCCGGCCCGGCGGCATCGGCGAGCCGGGCGTGCCGCCGATCGCGCCGGCGCTCTGCAACGCGATCTTCGCCGCGACCGGGCGGCGCATCCGCCGGCTGCCGGTCGGGCGGCAGCTCGCGCCGGCCGGCGCTCGCGCTTAAGGAGGACGGCCCGTCAGAGCGGGTGGAACGAGAACTTCTGCCCGCCGACCGACGCCTCGTACATGAGCCCGCCCTTGGCCATCGTGACGATGGCGACCCCGTTGCGATAGGCCAGATCGAGCGCCGCCCGCGCGGTCACGGCGACCGCCGAGGCCTGCCCGTCCAGCTTGAGCTTCCCCCGCTTGAAGCTGTCCATCGCGTCCTTGTCCTTGAGGAACACCACCTCGCTGTAGGCCTGGCCCCCCAGCTGCAAGCCGATCGTCACCTGGGTGAGGGTCGAGCGGCCGATCAGCGCGCCGTGCTCGTAGACGAAGCCCTTGCCCCGCGCGCCGCCGATACCGATCCCGCCCTTCCCCACCGTGGGGAACACGGCGTAGCCGTACGCCTCGGCGAACACCTTGCCCAGCTCCGGATCTTTCTCCTTGAACTTCGCGATCGTCGCCCTCGCGTCGGCGTCACCGCCGGCGAGCACGAGCACCAGCGAGACCAGCGGCAGCAGTCGGATCATCGGACCTCCGGTCGTGTGGTCGCTCAATTCTAAGGCAATCGCGGCCGGTTATCATTGGGCATGACTGGCACGGCGGCCGCCGAGCCGCTCGCCCGGAGGCCCTCGGCCTGGGGGCCGCTCCGGGTCCCGATCTTCCGCGTCCTCTGGACGGCCACGGTCGCGTCGAACGTCGGGTCGTGGATGCACGACACCGCGGCGACGTGGCTCATGACGACGCTGACGAGCTCGACCCTGCTCGTGGCGCTGATGCAGACGGCGTCGAGCCTGCCCGTGCTCCTCCTGTCGCTTCCCGCCGGCGCGCTGGCGGACATCGTGGACCGGCGGCGCGTGCTGATCGTGGCGCAGAGCTGGATGCTGGCCGCGGCCGGCCTGATGGGCCTCCTGGCCCTGGCCGGCGCGATGACGCCCGATCGCCTCCTCTTCTTCACGTTCGTGCTGGGCCTCGGCAACGGGCTCACCGCCCCCGCCTGGCAGGCTACGCTGCCCGACCTGGTGGGGAAGGACCAGCTCGCCCCCGCCGTCTCCCTCAACGGGGCCGCGATGAACATCGCCCGGGCCGTGGGGCCGGCGGTGGGCGGCCTGCTCGTGGCGGCCATCACGCCCGGCGGCGTCTTCCTGCTCAACGCCGCGTCGTTCGCGGCGGTGATCGTGGCGCTCGCGCGCTGGGACAACCACCCGCGCGAGAGCGTGCTGCCGGCCGAGCGCGTGCTCGGGGCGATCGGGGCGGGCTGGCGCTACCTGCGCCACGCGCCCCAGGTGCAGGCG
>DASWAI010000103.1:0-4286 GCA_036391215.1 Gemmatimonadales bacterium | reverse complement strand
CCGAATCGGCGGGCATCGTGAACCTGGCCGCCATTCACCGGGAGCTCCAGCGGCGGCTCCAGCCGGACCATCCGGCGATCGAGGCGGAGGTGGTGCACATCGCCCGGCGCGAGTTGGCCTCTAAGGTCGAGGACGTCCTGGTCCGGAGGATCCATCTCTATTACGAGGCCGCGGACCACGGCGTGGCGGCGACGGACCGGGTGGCCGAGCTGCTGGGCCAGGAGCTGGGATGGGAGCCGGACCAGATGCGGCGGGAGGCGGCCGAATACAGAGCCCTCGTGGCCCGCACGGCACCCCCCGCGGCGAGCCCGCCGGAGGCCCCCGAGGGGCCGGCGCCATGAGGTGACCCGGGCTCCCGCGGGCCGTTATCTTTCCGGGGCTTGAGGATGGTGCCGGTCGGTAGCGAGCGCGCGACACGCGGGCTCGCGTCTTTTGTCGGTGGAGCGGGTCGTGGACATCAACGTTTTCGAAACCGCCAACGCCGGGTTCGCCCAGGCAATGTACGAGGAGTTCCTGCGCGACCCGAGCGCGGTCGGCACGGAGTGGCGGCAGCTGTTCGAGAGCGGCGTCGTCGGCGTCCGGCCGAATGGGCGCGACGGAGCCGGACCGGCGGCCTCGGCGGTGCCGCCGGCGCCGGCGGCACGCATCCCGCCTCCGCATGGCGGGGCGGCCGCGCCGCTGCCCGCCGGCGCCTCCGCCATCAAGGGTCCGGCCGCCCGGCTCGTCGCGAACATGAGCGAGAGCCTCTCCGTTCCGACCGCCACGACCTTCCGGACGCTGGCGGTCGGGACGCTGGAGGCGAGCCGGCGGGAGTTGAACGCCCGGCTCCAGGCGGCCGGCCGCAGCGAGAAGCTCAGCTTCACCCACCTGATCGCCTTCGCCCTGGTCCAGGCGGCCAAGCGCCACCCGGTGATGACGCACACCCTGCTGCTGCACGAGGGCACGCCCTACCGGGTTCAGCCCGAGGGCATCGGCCTCGGGCTCGCGGTGGACGTACAGCGCAAGGACGGCAGCCGCGGGCTGGTCGTGCCGGTCATCAAGCGCGCGGACACGATGGATTTCGCCTCGTTCCTCGCGGCCTACGAAGGGCTGGTGGACAAGGCCCGCACCAACCGGCTGATGCCGGACGATTTCGCCGGCTCGACCATCCAGCTCACCAACCCGGGCGGGCTCGGTACGGTGGCCTCGGTGCCCCGGCTCATGGCCGGGCAGGGGAGCATCATCGCGGTCGGCGCGATCGGGTACCCGGCCGAGTTCGGCGGTGTGCCCGAGGAGAAGCTGCGCGAGCTGGGCGTGAGCAAGGTCATGACCGTCACGAGCACGTACGACCACCGCGTCATCCAGGGCGCGGAGTCGGGCGGCTTCCTCGCGACGCTGGACCACCTGCTCCAGGGTGAGGAGCACTTCTACGATGCGGTGGCGGAGAGCCTTCAGCTCTCGGCCGTCAGCTACCGGCTCGCGCCGGCGGCGACCCAGCTGCCCAAGGCGCCGGAGACCGTCGCGCCGGACATGCTGTACCATGTCGCGGCCGCGATGGCCCTGGTCAAGGCGTTCCGCACGCACGGCCACCTCGCGGCGCGGGTGGATCCCCTCGGCACCGAGCCGGTCGGCGACCCGGCGCTCGATCCCGCCCCCCTCGGCCTCACGCCGGAGATCATGGCGGCGATCCCGTCGAAGGTGCTGCGGGTGTACGTGCCCGGGCGCACCCTGGCCGAGTCGTATCCGCACCTCCAGCAGACATACTGCGGCACGCTCGGCTACCAGATCGAGCACATCGCGAGCCACGAGGAGCGGGTCTGGCTCCGCGAGAAGATCGAGTCGGGGACGTTCCAGACGCCGCTCTCGCCCGACGAGAAGAAGCGCCTGCTGGCCCGGCTCACCAAGGTGGAGACGCTCGAGCGCTTCCTGCACAAGGCCTACCTCGGCCACAAGCGCTTCTCGATCGAGGGCGTGGACATGCTGGTCCCCATGCTCGACCTCACGCTCGAGCTTGCCGCGGCCGACCGCGGGCGCGAGGTCGTGATCGGGATGGCGCACCGGGGGCGGCTCAACGTGCTGGCGCACATCATCGGCCGCCCCTACGAGACAATCTTCGCGGAGTTCGAGGGCGGGCGCTTCGTCGAGGGGAACCAGATCACGCCCGAGGGCGGCACCGGCGACGTGAAGTACCACCACGGGGCGGAAGGCGCGTTCCCGCTCCCCAACGGCAAGTCGATCGCCGTCAACCTCTCGCCCAACCCCAGCCACCTGGAGTACGTCTCGCCGGTGGTGGATGGCCGCGCGCGGGCGACACAGACGCTCCGCAAGGGCCGGGCGGCCCATCACGACCCCGCCGTCGCCCTGCCGGTGCTGATCCATGGGGACGCGGCGTTCGCCGGGCAGGGGGTGGTGGCGGAGACCCTCAATCTGAGCGCCCTGCCCGGCTACGGTGTCGGGGGCACGCTGCACATCATCACGAACAACCAGATCGGCTTCACCACCGACATGGAGGACGCGCGCTCGACCCGGTACGCCAGCGACCTGGCCAAGGGGTTCGACGTGCCGATCATCCACGTCAACTCGGACGACCCCGAGGCCTGCCTCGCCGCCGTCCGGCTGGCGATGGCCTACCGCGAGCAGTTCCGCCGCGACGTGCTGATCGACCTCGTGGGCTACCGGCGCCACGGCCACAACGAGGGCGACGAGCCCACCTACACGCAGCCGGTCATGTACGACCGGATCAGGCAGCTGCCGCCGGTGCGGGTGCGCTACGCGGAGCAGCTCGCGGCCGAGGGCGTGCTCACCCGGGAAGAGGCGGAGCGGCAGGCGGAGGCGGTCTACGAGCGCCTGGTGCAGGCGCAGCAGCATTTCCGGGCGAGCCTGGGCAAGGCCACTATCCCCGAGCCGCGGAAGCAGCCGGCCGCCGGGCAGGCTGTCGTCACCGGGGTGCCCGCCGAGACGCTGACCGCGCTCAACGAGCAGCTGCTCACCTGGCCCGCCGGCTTCACGGTGAACCCGAAGCTCAAGAAGCAGCTGGAGCGGCGGCGGGCGGTGATGGGCCCGGAGGGCGGGATCGACTGGGCCCACGCCGAGGCACTCGCCCTGGCCTCGCTCCTGGTGGAGGGGGTGCCGGTGCGGTTCACCGGGCAGGACACCGAGCGGGGGACCTTCAGCCAGCGGCACCTGGTGCTGCACGACGCGAAGACCGGCGAGCGGGTCGCGCCGATCCAGCGGCTGCGCGGAGGTCTCGCGCCGTTCGAGATCCACAACAGCCCGCTCTCCGAGCTGGCCACCATCGGGTTCGAGTACGGCTACAGCGCCGCGGCCCCGGAGGCGCTGGTCCTGTGGGAGGCCCAGTTCGGCGACTTCGTCAACGGCGCGCAGGTGATCGTGGACCAGTTCCTGTCCGCGGGCCTGTCGAAATGGGGGCTCACGACGCGGCTCACTCTGCTCCTGCCGCATGGATACGAGGGTCAGGGCCCCGAGCACTCGAGCGCCCGGCTGGAGCGATTCCTCCAGCTCGCGGCCGAAGGCAACATCCGGGTGTCGAATCCCACGACGCCGGCCCAGTACTTCCACCTGCTCCGCCGGCAGGCCCGCCGCACTCGCCAGCGGCCGCTGATCGTGATGACGCCCAAGAGCCTGCTCCGCCATCCGCTCGCGTCCTCGCGGCTCGAGGAGCTGGCAGCCGGGGCGTGGCACCCGGTGCTGGACGACCCGTGGGCCACGCCGGAGCGGGCCGCCACGGTCACGCGACTGATCTTCTGCACCGGGAAGATCTACTACGAGCTGCTGGCCGAGGCGGAGAAGCTGGGCGAGGAGCGCCCCGCGATCGTCCGCATCGAGCAGCTCTACTCGTTCCCCTGGCCGGAGAGCCGCGCCGTGCTGGCGCGCTACGGCTCGCTGCGCGAGCTCGTCTGGGTGCAGGAGGAGCCGCGCAACATGGGGGCGTGGTCGTATCTCGAGCCCCGGCTCCGTGAGATCCTCCCGGCCGGGGCGACCCTGGGTTATGTCGGCCGCCCCGAGCGCGCCAGCCCGGCGGAGGGGTATCCCGCGGCGCACGCGGCCGAGCAGGCCCGCATCGCGGCCGAAGCGCTGGGCCGACGCGAGGGCAGGGAGTAGCGCTTGGCCGCTTCGCCCTCCGGCGCCGTGTTCCTGGATCCGACCGGGACACGGTGGCGCCGGATCCGCTGGATCGCCCTCGCCATCGGCATCACCACGACCCTTCTCGCGCTGGTCGTGGTCGTGGGCGTGCTGGTTCCGCCGCTGCTCCCGCTCTGGTCCGGCGACGTCGCGGCGCTCACCAA
>DASWAI010000102.1:0-10349 GCA_036391215.1 Gemmatimonadales bacterium | reverse complement strand
CTTTCGCCGGGATCGTCAACCTGTCGCCGCTGCGCGCCGGCCTCCCCATCGCGCTCGCCTCCGCCATCTGGTACGGCGGGGTTACCTACCTCGGCACGGAGCTGGGGGCGAACTGGGACCGCATCAGCGTGATCCTGTCCGGCGTGAACCGGACGCTCGGCTGGATCGCGCTGGTGGTGGCGCTGGCCTGGATCGGGACGGCCTGGCTCCGGGCCCGGCGGCGCCGGCGGGAGCGTGTGTGGGAGGTCGCCACCCGCGCGCTCGGCGCGCCGCTCCCGACCGGGGAGCACCCCACGGTCAACCCGAAGAACGCCGCGATGCTCGTGCTCGAGCTGGCCTACGCGGACGCGGCGCTCACCCCGGAGGATCGCGCGCTGATCGAGCAGCATCTGCGGGAGCGCTGGGGGTTCGAGCCCGGCGCGGGCAAGCCCCCGGTGGAGACGGCCCGCTTCGAGCAGTATCGCGAGCGGCTGGCCGAGCGGTTCAGCCGCCCGCAGCGGCTCGCGCTGGTGGAGGAGATGTGGCACGCCGCGTTCAGTGACGGCGCCATCGGCGCGCAGGAGGAGCGGGTCATGGGCCGGGCGGGCGAGCTGCTGGGGCTGTCGCCGGCGGAGGTGAGCGAGGCGCTCCGGCGCTCGCGCGAGGGAGCGGAGGCCGGCAAGTGACGGTGGCGCCCGGCGAGATCGAGCGGGACTTCCAGCTCGAGCCCTTCCGCGACTATCTGGCGCTCGAGGCCGGCCACAGCGCCAACACGGTGGAGGCCTACCTCCGCGACCTCCGCCGCCTCGGCGAGTTCGCCGCGACGAAGGGTGTGCGCGCCCCGGCGCAGATCACCCGCACCCATCTGCGGGACTTCGTCTATCTGCTCAAGGATCTGGGCCTGAGCCCGGCGACGATCCGGCGGGAGGTCTCGGCGGTGCGGACCTACTTCGGGTTCCTGATCGGCGAGGGCCGGGTGGAGCAGGACCCGAGCGACCGCCTGGAGAGCCCGCAGCGCTGGCGGCGGCTGCCGGAGACGCTGTCGGTCAAGGAAGTCGAGGCCCTGCTCGCCGGCCCGAACGTGGACGAGCCGATGGCCTGGCGGGACCGCGCTTTCCTCGAGCTGGCCTATGGCGCCGGGCTCCGCGTGTCGGAGCTGTGCGGGCTCGGGATCACCGGTCTCTTGCTGGAGGAGGGACTGGTGCGGGTCTACGGGAAGGGCGGCAAGGAGCGCCTGGTCCCGATCGGACGGGGCGTGATCGGCGCGGTCTCGACCTATCTCCACACGCTGCGCCCGCGCCTCGACCGGGGGAAGTCCGGGGGCCGCGTGCTCCTCAACGTCCGGGGCGAGCCGCTCTCCCGCGTGGGGGCGTGGGGCATCGTGAAGCGCAGCGCCCGCCGGGCGGGAATCACCAAGCGGGTGACGCCCCACACGCTGCGCCATTCCTTCGCGACCCATCTGCTCGAGGGCGGCGCCGATCTCCGCGCCGTGCAGGAGATGCTCGGCCACGCCGACCTCTCCACCACCCAGATCTACACCCACGTGGACCGGGAGTATCTTCGCTCGGTCCACAAGCAGTTCCACCCCCGGGCCTGACCATGCGCCTGGCCGCCGTGCTGGGACTCGTGTGCGCTGCCCTCGGCTGCGCCCGCTACACGCCCGCGCCGCTCGATCCGGCGGGCACGGCGGATGCCTACGCCGCCCGGCGGCTCGACGCGCCCGACCTGCGCGACTGGCTCGCCGCGCAGGGCGCGCCCGACAGCGCCTGGACCTCGGCGACGCTGGGGCTGGTGGCACTCTACTATGCCCCGGCCGTGGCCACGGCGCGGGCCGCCTGGGAATCGGCTCGCGCTGCCGAGGGGACCGCCGGCGCCCACCCGCAGCCGGACGTGCAAGGCGAGCTGGGCTACTCGACCTCGAGCGACGTCTTCCAGTCGCGCTGGCTGGCCGCGATCGGGGCGGTGTTCACGGTCGAGTTGGGAGGCAAACGGGGTGCACGCCTGATCGCGGCGCGCGCCCGGACCGCGGTGGCGGAAACCGATCTCGAGGACGCGGCGTGGCGGTCGGTGCGGGCGGTGCGAACCGCCGCGGTGGACCTGGCCGGCGCCGAGGAGCGGCTGGCCGATGCCTCCGAGGGTGCGGACCGGGTCGCCGCGTTCGCTGCCCGGCTCCGGGGGCTTTACGAAGAGGGCACGCTCGGACGCGCCGATCTCGCCGCCGTCGAGAGCGAGCAGGCGGATGCCCGGGCCGCCGCGGACCGCGAGCGGGCCGGCGTGGATGCGGGCCGGGTGGCGCTGGCCCGGGCGGCCGGGCTCCCGCCCGCGGCCCTGGACAGCATCGCCTTGGGAGCGGAGCCCGCGCCCGCCTGCGGCACCGCCGGCGCCGACAGCCTCCGGGCGCTCGCCCTGCGCCGGCGGCCGGAAGTGGGGCGTGCGCTGGCCCAGTACGCCGTGGCGGAAGGGGACTTGCGCGTCGCGGTGGCGGGATCATATCCCGACTTGAGCCTGGGCCCCGGCTACACCTGGGACCAGGGCATCGGGCGCTGGTCGCTTCTGTTCGGCCTGCCGCGGCTCCCGCTCAACGGGAACCGCGGGCCGATCGCCGAAGCCCTGGCGCGCCGGCGCGAGGCGGCGGCCCGCTTCGCCGAGCGGCAGCAGGGCGTGCTGGCCGAGGTGAGCGCCGCGGTGGCCGGCTGCCGCGCCGCACAGGCCGACGCGGCGGGCGCCGACTCGGTCCGCGAGGCCACGGCGCGCCAGGCGGAGCTCGCCCGGGCCGCGTACGAGCGGGGTGAGATCGGCGCCGTGGCGCTCGAGCCGCTCGAGCTGGCGGAGACGCGCGCCCGGCGTGATCTCCATGCGGCGCGCCAGCGCCTGGCGACGGCCGGGCTCGCGCTGGAGACTGCGACGGGAGAGTGGCCGCCGGGGCCGGTGCGGTGGCCGGACCCGCGGGAGCCGGTAAAGCCGGAGGAGGGTTCGCGTTGATGCGGTGGACCGTGCGGGTGCTGGGCCTCGTCTTCGTCGCGGCGGTCGCAGCCGTCCTGGTGCGCACCTACCGCGACCACCAGGCCCGCATCGCGGCCCAGGCGGCACGCGCCGAGCCGGTCGTCGCGCCCAGCCGGGTGCAGGATGTCGGCGGAGCGGCGATGGTCGTGCTCGACAGCGCGGACCTCGTGCGCCTCGGCCTCCGTACCGCGGTGCTCAAGGCTACGGCGTCGGCACCGGTTCGCCGTCTGGCCGGCGAGCTGGTGGCCGAGCCCGACCGCATCACCACGGTGCGCGCCCCCATCGCCGGCCGGCTTGCGCTGCCCGAGGGCGTCCGCTGGCCGTCGTTCGGCGAGCGGATGACGGGCGGGACGGTGATCGCGCAGGTCTCCGACGCGAAGCCGCTCCTCCTGCCGCGCGGCGGGATCGTGACTCAGGTGGGCGCGCAGCCCGGGGAGATGGTGCAGCCGGGCCAGTTGCTGCTCGAGGTCACCGACTACGACGAGCCGCTGGTCCGGGTGGCCTGGCCCGCGGACGTGCCCGGCCCGCCGGCGGAAGTCGGAATCGCCTCCGTCGAAGGCGGGCGGGCGGTCCGCGCGCGCCTCCTGGGCGCCGCGCCGGCCGCCGATCCGGTGACCCGCCTGCCGGCCTATCTCTTCCGGGCCGAGCGCGGCTGGCCCGGGGCCCGTCCCGGCGCCGCCGTGGTGGTTGGGGTTCCGGATCGCGGGGCGCCCGCGCGCGGCGTCCTGGTGCCCGACCGGGCCGTGGTCCAGTGGGAAGGGCTCACCTGGGTGTTCGTCGAGCGGGGCGCCGGCCGGTTCGGTCGGGTGCGGGCGCCGACGGACCGTCCCGTCGCCGGCGGCTTTCTCGCCTCCGCCGGTCTCCTGGCCGGCGACACCGTCGTGGTGGAAGGCGCCGAGCAGCTGCTGTCCGAGGAGTTCCGCGCCCGGGTGACCGTGGGCGACGAGCCCGGCGAATAGCGCCGATGCTCGGCGCGCTCGTCCGCTTCTCGGTTCGGCACCGCGGGATCGTCGTCGGTCTCGCGCTCGCGCTGGTGGTCTACGGGGTGAACGTCCTCACCCGGGCCAAGCTCGACGTCTTCCCCGAATTCGCCCCGCCGCAGGTCTCCATCCAGACCGAGGCGCCCGGCTTCTCCGCCGAGCAGGTGGAGGTCCTCGTCACCAAGCCGATCGAGGACGCGATCAACGGCGTGAACGGCATCGCCGTGGTCCGGTCGCAGTCCATCCAGGGCCTCTCGGTCATCACGGCGGTGCTCTCGGAAGGGACGAACATCTATCGCGCACGCCAGTCGCTGGCCGAGCGGTTGGGGGAGGCGCAGGGCCGCCTGCCGCGCAGCGTGCCGGCTCCCGTCATCAGCCCGCTCACCTCCTCGTCCAGCACGGTGCTCGTCATCGGCATCACGTCGAAGACGAAGTCGCTCATGGAGCAGCGGACGTTCGTGGACTGGACGCTGCGTCCCCGCCTGCTCGCCACCCGCGGCGTGGCCAAGGTGGCGGTCTTCGGCGGCGAGGTGCGGCAGCTCCAGATCCAGCTGGATCCCGAGCGGCTCCGGCTCTACCAGATCGGGCTGGCCGA
This sequence comes from Gemmatimonadales bacterium, assembly GCA_036391215.1. GTDB lineage: Bacteria > Gemmatimonadota > Gemmatimonadetes > Gemmatimonadales > GWC2-71-9 > DASQPE01. The sequence goes on along the minus strand of DASWAI010000102.1, from coordinate 5,792 downwards.
GGTGCTCGCCGCCGCGTCCCGCGCCACCGGCGTCCGCGGCGCCGGTGTCATGGACACGCCCAACCAGCGCATCGTGGTCCGGACCGAGGGCCAGCTGCTGGCGCCCGCGGAATTGGCGCGCTCGGTGGTGCGGGAGAAGGCCGGCGCCGTCCTCCGGCTCGGCGACCTCGGCCGCGTGGCCGAAGCGCCGGAGACGCAGTTCGGGGAAGGGGGCGTGAACGGCGAGCGCGGCCTCGTGATCGTCGTTTCCGGCCAGCTCGGCTCGAACACCAAGGTGGTGGCGGCCGCCGTGGAGGACGCCCTCCAGGCGCTCCGGCCGGCGATCGAGACCGCCGGGCTCACGCTCAAGCCCGATCTCTTTCGGCCGGCCGAGTTCATCGATCTCGCGCTCCGCAACATCACCACTTCGCTGCTGCTGGGCGCGGCGCTCGTGGCGGTGGTCCTGTTCGTCTTCCTCGCGGACGTGGGCGCCGCCGCCATCTCGCTCACGGCGATCCCGCTCTCCCTCCTCGCGGCGATCATCGTGCTGGACCGGTTCGGGTTCGGGATCAACACCCTCACCCTCGGCGGACTGGCCATCGCGCTGGGCGAGGTGGTGGACGACGCGATCATCGACGTGGAGAACATCGCCCGGAGGCTGCGGGAGCATCACGCGGCCGGGTCGCCCGGGAGCACCCGCGACGTGGTGCAGGAGGCGTCGCTCGAGGTGCGCGGCAGCGTCGTGTATGCCACGTTCGTCGTCGCCCTGGTCTTCCTGCCGGTGCTGGCCCTGTCCGGCGTGCAGGGCGCGCTGTTCCGCCCGCTCGGCCTCGCGTACATCCTGGCCACGCTGGCCTCGCTGGCGGTGGCGCTCACCGTGACGCCCGCGCTCACGCTCACGCTGCTGGCGCGGCGGTCGCACGGGGAGCACGAGTCCGTCTTCCTCGCCTGGCTCAAGCGGGGCTACCGCCGGAGCCTCGACTGGCTCTGCGACCGCCCGGTCGCGGTAGGGGCGGCCGCGCTCCTCACCTGCGTGGCCGCCGCGCTCACCCTGCCGTTCTTCGGCGCCACCTTCCTGCCCGAGTTCCGCGAAGGACACTACCTCGTCCACATGTCGGCCGTGCCGGGCACGTCGCTCGCCGAGACCTTCCGGCTGGGCCAGCAGGTGACGGCCGCGCTCAGGGCGGACCCCCGGGTGCGCTCGGTGGCGCAGCGCATCGGGCGGGCGGAGCTGTCCGAGGACACCTGGGGCACGCACTACACCGAGTTCGAGGTGGATCTCGTGCCGCTCACGGGCCAGGGGGCGGTCACGGTGCAGGACGACCTCCGCCGGATCGTGGCCCGGTTTCCGGGCGTCAACTTCGCCATTCGCGGCTTCCTGGCGGAGCGGATCGAGGAGACGCTCACCGGCTCGACCGCCGAGATCGTGGTCAAGGTCTTCGGCGACGACCTCGACAGCCTGGACGTCGCGGCGCGGCGCGTGGCCCAGCTGGTCCGGGGCGTGCCCGGCGCCTCGGATGTGCAGTACGACGCGCCGCCCGTGACGCCGGAGCTGTCGGTTCGCCTCCGGCCGGCGGATCTGGCGACGACCGGGCTCGCGGCGGACGACGCGCTCCAGGCGGTCGAGGCGGCCACCCGCGGGGTGAAGGTGGCGCAGACGTTCGAGGGCAACCGAGCGACCGACGTCGTGGTGATCCTGGAGCAGGAGGCGCGCGTCCGTCCCGAGGATCTCCGGAGCCTGCCGATCATGTCGGCCGCGGGGCGGATGGTGACGCTGTCGCAGGTGGCGGACGTCGCGCGGACCACGGGGCGATTCCTCATCGCCCATCAGGGCGCGCGCCGGGTGCAGACGGTGACGGCCAACGTCACCGGCGGCGACGTCGGCGGATTCGCGCGCGAGCTGGGTCGCCGCCTGGCGGCGACCCGTCTGCCGGGTGGGGTCTATGCTGAGCTCGGCGGGACGGCGGCGGCCCAGCGCCAGGCGCAGCGCGAGCTCATGCTGCACAGCGTCCTGGCGGGCGTGGGGATCGTCATGCTGCTGGCGCTCGCCTTCGGCGATGCCAGCCGGCTCCTGCTGGTGCTGGCGAATCTGCCGTTCGCGCTGGTGGGCGGGGTGCTCGCGGTGTTCGCCACCGGCGGCCTGCTGTCGCTCGGCTCGCTGGTGGGGTTCGTGACCCTGTTCGGGATCGCCACCCGGAACGCGGTGATGCTCATTTCCCACTACGACCATCTCGTGACCGTGGAGGGCGCCGCGTGGGGCCGGCCCACCGCCATCCGGGGTGCGTTGGAGCGGTTGGGGCCGATCCTCATGACCGCGCTCGTGACCGCGCTGGCGCTGGTGCCGCTGGCGGTGGGGAGCGGCGATCCCGGCCGGGAGATCGAGGGGCCGATGGCGATCGTGATCCTGGGCGGGCTGCTCACCTCGACGCTGCTGAGCCTGTTCGTGCTGCCGACGCTGGCGCTCCGGTGGGGGAGGTTCGGAGGCTCCGGTCCTTCGAGCGGAGCCTCCCCGGTCTAGCGCGCCGTCCGGTCCAGCGCGGTCCGCAGCCCCCGGGCAAGCTTCAGGGCGTCGTCGTTGGCCCAGAAGTGCATGAAGAGGAGGCGTGGCTCCTCGGTCAGCATGTGGCTGTGCAGCGCCGTTACCCCGATGCCGGCCGCGCGCAGCGCCTGAATCACCGGATTGACCTCGTCGGGCGCGAGCACGAAGTCGCCCGTGATCGCCGCTTTCCCGCCGCCGGTCGGCTGGAAGTTGATCCCGGTGGCCACGCCCATCGACGGCGGTACCTCCATCCCTTTCACGCGCACCGGCGTCGCCCTCGGCACGCCCACCTGGTACACGCCGCCGTTGACCTGACCGCGGCGGCCGAGGATCGATGCGATCGCCGCCGTATCGAGGGCGAACGACGTTGCCGGGGCACCACCCGCAGGCTTCGCGGTCGGCGTCCTCGTGAGCGCCAGCGCCGCGTGCAGCGCCTCGGCCACCTTGACGGGATCGCCGCTGGCTTCGATGTGCAGGTACATCAGGCGCGGCGACTCGTACAACAGGTGGTTGTGCAGCGCGGTCTCGCTGACGCCCATCTGCTGCAGCTTCGTCAGGACCGGCGTCACCTCGCTCTGGAGCAACACCAGGTCGCCCATCGCCATTGCCTGGCTGCCCGTGCCTTTGAACGCCACCCAGCCGGTCAGCGCGAGCGCCGGCCGGACCACGACGCTGCCGACCCGGACGTGGAGATCGCTGCGAGGGAAGGCGTACTTGTGGACGTCGCCGGGCAGCAGCGTCCCTGACCGGCCCATTGCCCGGTCGACCGCGCTCCACTCCGTGGTGTCCGGTGGCGGCGTCTGGCCCGCGCCGGGGGCCCGGGCCCAAACCGTGGTCGCCAAGGCGAGCGCCAGTGCCGCAGGTACGACTGCCATGACTTCCTCCTTGCTAATCTGCGCGTGCGCCGCGTTCAGGGCCGCATGGTCGGCGAGGCGCGCGACATCGCCGCCACCAGCCGCTCGAACCGTGGATCGGTTCGGAGCGGATCGAGCCGGGGCTCGAGCCGCCAGCTGGAGAGCAGGTCGCACCGCTCCTCCACCGCGCGCTCGAGCCAGAGAAAGGCCGGGTCTTGGTCGCCCACGCCCCGGCCAGCATCTCGTAGAGCACACAGGCCAGGCTGTACACGTCGGTCCGCGCGTCGATCGCCGGGTCTCCGGTCGCCTGCTCGGGGCTCATGTAGGTCGGCGTCCTCAGCACCAGCCCGCTCGCGGTGAGATGGTCGTCCCGGGCGTCGAGCGCACGCGCGATGCCGAAGTCCGCCACCAGGGCGTCGCCGTCCGCGGCGAGCAGAATGTTCTCCGGCTTCACGTCCCGGTGGATGACCCCGTGTCGCTGCGCGTAGTCCAGCGCGGCAGCGGCCTCCCGCGTGATTCGGGTCGCGTGGTCGAGTGGGAGCCGGCCCTCGCGCCGTAGCCGGGCCCGGAGCGTCTCCCCCTCGACATAGGGCGTCATGTACCAGAACTGCCCGGCGGCGTCGCCGGAGTCGAGCACGGTGAGGATGTGGGGATGCTGGAGCTTCGCGGCGAGCAGGATCTCACGCTGGAACCGCTCGGGGCCGAGCGTCGAGGCGAGAGCCGGATGGAGCACCTTGAGGGCGACGGGGCGTCCGTGCTTCAGGTCGCGTGCCAGGTAGACCGTGGCCATTCCTCCGCGACCGAGCTCCCGCTCGATCGTGTAGCGCGTCTCCAGCGCCTGAACGAGGGACGACGGCAAGGCGGCCACGGCGTCGGCTCGCAATATACTCCGGCTGCGCGTGCGCGCCGCCGGCTAGAGCTTGAGCGTCGCTGCGGCCCACCCGGCCGGGTCCTTGTCCTCCTTGTGCATGGCGTCCACATCCACCACCACGTTGTCACCCGACCGGATGATCGTGAACCGGTCCATCCCGCGGGTGGCGCGCCCGGACACGAAGGTGCCGTCCGGCTGGTACTTCGAGTGGTGCTTGGGGCACTGGAACTGGGAGTCGCCCGCGTTCCACCGGAGGGCGGTGTTCTGGTGCGGGCAGGAAAGGTTGAACGCGTAGATCGCGCCCTGCCAGCGGACCAGGATCACCTGGTTGTCGCGATCGATCTGGACGCCGTCCGCCGCGGGAATCGGATAGGTCGGGTTGTCGTTGGCCCCGGGGCGCGCCCGGACCAACGAGGGGGTCATTGCCAGCGCGCGCTGCCGCGGCACGCCCAGCCCCAGCAACACCGCCGCCGTGACGAGTCCGAGCTCCTGAAGGAAGCGCCGGCGCTCGGGCGCGAGTGCGCACTCGGCGCAGCTCGCCGGGGGCGATTCGGGGGGTGAAGGGTCCATCGGTCTCTCCTCAGGCTGCATTGACCAGCACCGTGCCCGCCACGACGGTCACGGTCCAGAGCAGAAGACTCAGGCGCGCGGTGGTCCGAAGCCGCCGCCAGAGCCGGTCCTCGCGCGGCTGGTCCGCGCCGGGATCGGGAGCCGCCTTGAGCGCCGTCTCCGTCCGGGTCAGGACGAAGCCGTTGCCGAGGAGCAGCGCGACGAGCACCAGCTTCAGTGCGAACGCCGGCGATTTCGCGAACGTGTCCACGTCCGCCGTCGCGAGGGCCGCCCCGCTCACGAACAGGACCGCCAGCGCGATCAGCACCGGGCGGTGCACCGTGCCCAGCTCCTGCAGGAGCCGCCGGCGTCCGTCGGCGTCCTGGGCTGCGGCGCGCAGGGTGGCCCGGTCCGCGGCCACGGCGAAGCCGCCGCCGAAGAGCATGGCCACCAGGTGCGTGGCCGTGACGACGGTCTCCGCTGTCTTCGAGCTGGAGTAGAGCGACTGCCAGGGCGCGAACGCGTGCACCAGCGCCGGGACGATGCTCATCGCTCAGTCTCTCCAGAGCCACATCATGAGCGTGGACGCCGTCGCGACGCTCATCGAGGCGATCGCCGCGTTGCGGTGCCGCGTGGCCTGGTCGTTGCTCCGGTGCGCCCCGTTGGCCAGCGTGGCGGTCCACAGGAACCCGGCATCGGCGAGCAGCATGCTGAGGCCGTGGATCGTCCGCCGCGTCCGGCCGGCCGGATCGTGCCGCGCCTCCAGGAGGTTCCAGACCCCGGTGACGGTGTTCACGGCGAAGAGCACGCCCAACCCGCCGGCGACGACGGTGTGAGCCGAGCGGAGCGCGCCCGACGCGCGCGTGCCGTTCAGCTGGTCGTTGATGATCTTCTGGCCGATGATGAATTCCGTCGCGAACAGCGGAAGCTCGGCGTAGCTGGCGATGCGGTGGATCTCGAGCCGCTTGCCGTACCCCTCGCTGTACTCCACCGCCCGGGG
>DASWAI010000101.1:0-10418 GCA_036391215.1 Gemmatimonadales bacterium | reverse complement strand
GGCCAGCCGGCCGAGCAGATGATCCCAGTCGCCGTGAGTGCTGAGCAGCCCCGACACCGGGAACCCAGCCTGCTCGAGCACGCCGGGCAGCACGCGCAGCTCCTCCGGATACACGGGGGAGTCGATCACGAAGCCCTCATCACCGGCCCGGACCGCGGTACAGGTCGTCTGCCAGACGTCGGAGACGAACACGATGACGTCGGAATGAAGCGCGATCACCCGCATCCGGTCCGCCCCTGGGCGGCGTGCGCCGGGCTCAGCCGACGCCGAGCAGCTTGGCCGCCTCGCGCAGGTTCGCGACCTCGGCGTCGGGCTTCTTCTGGCCGGGCTCGAGCTCCTGCTTGGTGCGGTTGACCCAGATCACCGGGACCTTCTTCTTGATGCATGGCTCGACGTCGTGGTAGTAGCTGGCCGCCACATGGACCCAGCCCTTCTTGGAGCCGATCCGGCGCTCGCACTCGGTGAAGTGCGCGGGATCAGGCTTGTAGGAGCGGACCTGCTGCGCGGTCACCACGAGGTCGAAGTCGAGCGGGATGTGGCGCCGGGTCTGGCCGAGCAGCTTGTCGTCGATGTTCGAGATCAGGCCGACGCTGTACTTCTTGGCGATCTTCTGCAGGACCGGATTGGTCTCCTTGAACGGCTTCCAGCGCTGCACGGAGTCGGGCAGGAAGCCCGAGCGGGAGGGCTCCAGCGGCCAGTCGAGCTGCTTGGCGATCTGCACGGCGGTGCGGCGCAGGACCTCGGCGTAGAGCTCGTAGGACCCGGACTGGATCTGCTGCTGGACCTCGTGGAAGAGCGGGATCAGCTCGTCGCGCTCGACGCTGAAGCCGTCGCGGTCGGCCTCGGCCTTGAACGCGTCGTAGACGCCGGTGTCCCAGTCGATCAGGGTGCCGTAGACGTCAAAAGTGACAAAAGAGACATTCTTGGGGATCGCCATAAGAGGCGGATGATGCCATGGCGCGTCGCCAAACCGCCCGCTCATGCGAATCAATAGAGTGAAGCGCCGTTATGGATCTGCTCGAGTATCAAGGCAAACAGCTCTTCGGCCGCCACGGCGTGCCGGTTCCCGACGGCCGCGCGGCCCGCAGCGTGGATGAGGCGGTGGCGGCCGCGGACGAGATCGGCTACCCGTGTGTGGTCAAGGCCCAGGTCCAGATCGGCGGCCGCGGCAAGCTGGGGGGCATCAAGCTGGCCGGCGACCGGGCCGAGGCTGAGGAGCACGCCCGCGCGATCCTGGGCATGGACATCCGCGGCCTGACCGTGCACGAGGTGTGGATCGAGGGGGCCTCGGAGATCGCCTCGGAGTACTACGCCTCCGTCGTCTTCGATCGCTCGGCCAAGGCCCCGCTGATGATGCTCTCGACCAAGGGCGGGATGGACATCGAGCAGGTGGCTGACGAGGACCCCGACGCGATCGCCACCCTGCACGTCGACCCGCTGGTCGGCTTCCAGGACTTCCACGGGCGGCGGCTCGCCTTCGAGGCGGGCGTCGACGCCGATGTGGTCCGCCCGATCGGCGCGATGCTGGCCAAGCTGTATGAGGTCTTCACCGCCGAGGAGGCCACGCTCGTCGAGGTCAACCCGCTGATCATCACGCCGGAGCGGGAGGTCCGGGCGCTCGACGCCAAGGTGACGCTCGACGGCAACGCGCTCTATCGCCACCCCGACAACGCCGAGCTGCGCGATCTCTCGGCCGAGGACGCGCAGGAGGTCATGGCCAAGGAGCGCGGCCTGACCTACGTCAAGCTCGACGGCAACATCGGGATCCTGGCCAACGGCGCCGGCCTGTCGATGTCCACGCTCGACGTCGTCGCCGAGGCCGGGGGCAGGCCGGCCAACTTCCTCGACGCCGGCGGCGGCTCGCGCGCCGACGCGATCACGGCCGCGGTCGAGGTGATCCTGTCCGACCCCAAGGTCAAGGCCGTCCTGTTCAACATCTTCGGCGGCATCACCCGCTGTGACGAGGTGGCCCGGGGGCTGATCGAGGCCTTCAAGCAGATCAACCCGACGGTCCCGTTCGTGGTCCGCCTGGACGGCACCAACGGGGAGGAGGGCCGCACCCTGCTCAGCGAGGCCAACCTGCCCAACGTCCACGCCGAGGCCACGATGGACGGCGCCGCGGCCAAGGTCGTCGAGCTCGCCGCTGCAGGAGGTAACTGATGAGCATCCTGGTCGATAGCGAGACGCGGCTGTGCACCTCGGGCATCACCGGCCGCGAGGGGACCTTCCACTCGCTGCGCAACCGTGACTACGGCACCCAGGTGGTGGCCGGCGTGACCCCCGGCAAGGGCGGTCAGGACGTGGACGGGATCCCGGTCTTCAACACCTTCCACGACGCGGTGCAGCGCGAGGGCGCCAACACGGCGATGATCTTCGTGCCGCCGCGGTTCGCCGCGGATTCGATCCTGGAGGCCGAGGACGCCGGCATCGAGCTGATCATCTGCATCACCGAGGGGATCCCCGCCCACGATGAGCTGCTGGTCTACAACACGCTCAAGAAGAACGGCCGCTCGCGGCTGATCGGGCCCAACTGTCCCGGAATCCTGTCCCCCGGCAAGGCCAGCGTGGGCATCATCCCGGCCCAGTTCTTCCGCGAGGGCAACGTCGGCGTCGTCTCGCGCTCGGGCACCCTCACCTACCAGATCGGTGACGTGCTGGCCAAGAGCGGCTTCGGCAACTCGAGCATCGTGGGGATCGGCGGCGATCCCGTCCCCGGGACCGACTTCATCGACGTGATCGGCCTGTTCGAGGAGGACCCGGAGACCGAGCTGATCGTCATGTGCGGGGAGATCGGCGGCGATGCTGAGGAGCAGGCCGCAGAGTTCATCGCCGAGCACGTGACCAAGCCGACGGTCGGCTACATCGCCGGCTTCACCGCGCCCCCGGGCAAGACCATGGGTCACGCTGGGGCGATCGTGTCCGGCTCGCATGGCACGGCGGCCGCCAAGGCCGAGGCCCTGGAGAGCAAGGGCGTGCGCGTCGGGCGCACCCCCACGCAGGTCGCCGAGCTGGCCGTCTCGCTGCTCGGCAGCGCGGCCTAGCGCGGCTCAGAAGAAGCTGCGCAGGAAGGTGCGCGCGCTCCGGCGCGTGCCCGTGAGCCGCCGATCGGCGATGCCGACCTCCTCGACCGCGCCGTGGCGGACCTCGAGCACGCCCCGGCTCACGCGGCCCGGAATCAGGTACCACCGGTTGCCTCCGACGAGGTAGCCCGTCCCGAGCGCCAGCCGGTGGCGGGCGGCGTCCAGCCGCGCGCCGGGGCGCACGCCGTCCAGCGCGTAGCGCCGGTTGGCGGTCAGGATGAGGACCGCCCGGCCGGCGACGCGCCGTCGCTCGCGCGCGGGGAGCGTATCCAGCAGCCGCGGGGACGGGTAGCCGACGCGGATGCGACGGCGGGCGCGACAGAAGAAGTCCATGGAGTGGCGACCGCGGAGCGTGCGGGCGGCAAACAGCCCGCGGACGCGGCGGCGCGTCATGCCCAGCCGAACGGGCCCGAGCATCGCGCCCGAGAGCCGGCCGCGCGGGTGAGCACAGGAGTACCGGGGCCGCGACGGACCGGCCACGAACGGCCTCGTTCCGCAGCGGAAGAAGTAGGGCAGACGGATGAGCGGGGCCGGCACGGTGGCGCGGCCGGGGCCGGTGTGGGTGCCGCTCCCGTCCGGAGAGCGCCAGCAGCCGGCCGGGAAGTAGACCGAGCGCGAGCTCGCGCCCGGCTGCACCACGGGGGCGACGAGAACGTCCGGGCCGAGCAGCCACTCCTGGTCCTGAGTCCAGGTCGAGCGGTCACCGGGGTACGCGAGCCACAGCGGGCGGGTCGGGGGAATCCCCGTGCTCTCGGCCTGGCGCCAGAGCCGCTCGATCAGGGGCACGGCTGCCAGGTGCAGCTCGGCCAGCCGGTTGTAAACCCGCACGGTCTGCGCGTCGTAGGACCACGGCGTGTGGGTGCCCGCCCGGCCCGAGCCGTGCAGGCGGAAGATCGGGCTGAGCGCCGCCCACTCGGCCCAGCGCAGAAACAGCGGCTTGGTGGTGGGCGGAGTCGTGTAGTCGTAGTAGCCGCCGATGTCCGTGCCGAAGCCGTAGGCGCCGTCGACGGCGCGGCTCAGCATGTCGCTGGTCAGCGACTGCAGGCCGGAGGCGTGGCCCCAGTCCGTCGTCTCATCACCGGGGAAGTTGCCGCCCTCGGCGGCCGCCGACCCGGGCAGGCCCGAGTAGCCGGCGCGCGAGAAGAAGAAGATGCGCCGGCCCGGATGCCCGCGCTCGTAGCTGTCGATCGCCGCCCGGGTGGCCTGCGCGTAGAGGACCAGGTAGCGGTTGTGCATGGTCGCCCCGGTCTCCCCGTCGGCGAAGCGCATGTCGAACAGGACCTCCTCCCCAAAGTCCTGCATGAACCCGTCGGCCCCGAGGTCAAGCGCTCTGTCCACCTCGCGCCGCCAGAAGGCGACGGCGGCCGGGTTGGTGAAATCCAGCAGCTCGATCGGGGCGCCGGTGGTGCTGGTCGTCTGATACGGCTGGCCGTCGGCCCGGCGGGCCACGAGGCCGGCCTGAGCCGGGGCCGAGCCCGGGGTGATCCACGGCCGGAGATACACGAGCGGATGGATGTGGCGGGCCCGCAAAGCGCTGAACACCTGGGCCTGGAAGGCCGGCGTGACGTAGCTGTGCAGGGCCAGGCCGTCGTCACCGGCGCCCGGCAGCCCCCAGCCCTCGAGCCGGTAGGCGCTCAGCGGGAGGTGGTAGCGGGCGATGTTGGCCAGGTCAGCGGCGACATTGCTCTCATAGTCGGGCTGGGTCTCGCCGACGTTCTTCACCAGTCGGTCGAGCATCGGCCCGAGTGCCCACGCCTGCGGTACCGGCTGCCGGCCGCTCAGCGCGGTGAGCGTTCGCATCGCCTGCGGGGCCGGGCCCGGGGCGACCACGTAGTCCAGCGAGGACGCGGAGGCGGTCACGTTCCAGCTGCGGGCCCGGTCACTGTCGAGCTTGAACCGGGCCAGCTCGGGCTGGTCGAGCAGGAATCCATAGGGGCGGGAGGAGAAGAACTCGGCCTGCGGGTAGTAGGCCGCGGTCGGGCCGTTGGGGAACAGCGTCAGGGCGGCGGGGGCGCCCGGCTGCGAGATCCCGGACAGGTTCTCCTCCTGCACGAAGCTCGACAGCACCTGCCCATGCTGGTTCAGTGCGTTGTGACGGCCGCCGAAGCCGAAGAAGCCCTCATCGGGCCCGGACGCGAAGGAATCACCGATCTCCGAGACGCCGGTGGCGGGATCGGCCTGCGCGCTGACCCGGATCGCGCCCGGGCCCAGGGTCGTGATGCGCACGTCCAGGGTCCGCCCGCTCGGGTCGTTGGTGGCCAGAACCAGGGCGACGCCGCCCTGAACCGGATGGCTCGAGATGACGCGCCGCGCGTAGTACTGGACGCCGCTGCGTGCGCCGCTCATCAGGTTCCCGCCCCACACCAGTCCGTCGTACTGGCGCAGGCTCTCGGCACCGACGGTGAAGGCGAGCGGTGCGTACAGGGTCGTCGTGTGCTGATTGTCGACGCCCGGGGGCACGGGATCGATCGTCGGCGGCTCGACCTGAGGCAGCGGTGAGGAGCGTGTCGCCTCAGCCAGGGCCGGGATCCCGGGCCCCGATTCGAACTGCAGCTGGAACGGATCGGCCGTGATCAGCACCCGGGCCGCGGGTCCGCTGAGCACGATCCGCTGTGGGCCCAGCGTGATCCGAGTCGCGCCCGGGGCTGGGCCAGCGGCCGCCGCCGTGACCAGCAACGCCAGGCTGCCGGCCATCGAGCCCATCAAGGCCCTCCGGCCCGGCACCGATCTGCATCTCAGAGCCACGCGGCCATCATCTCATCCACGGCCCGGCCAGTCCGGGACGGCCCCGTGGCCTCGTCGGCGCCTTACCGAAACGGACGCCGGGCCGGCCGGTAGCCTCGCCCCATCATGGCTCCCAGCGGCGACGACCACGAGATCTCGATCCTCGATGCTCGCCTGGCCGAGATCGACCGGCGGCTGCACTCGATCCAGGCCGGCCTGATCGAGGACGAGCGGTCCGGGCGGCCGTCCCGCGTGGCCGTGCCCGGTGATCGGCCGAGCCCGCCGCGGCTGGTCACCGCGCCCCCGCCCGGCACCCCGCCGCCCGGCGAGGCCCGGTCCGAGTCCGAGCTGCTCGCCCGGTTGCGGGAGCTGACCGCCGCCCAGGAGCGCGTGCTGGCCTCGATGCGGCAGCTGCTGGGCGGCCTCGAGCACGTGGCCGGCGTGCCGGGACGGCCGGAGTCCGGCTCCCCGGCGGGGCAGCCGGTCACGATCTCGGCCGGGCCGTTTGCCTCCACCGAGGCGCTGCGCGCCTTCCGCACGGCGCTCGAGGGGCTGCCCGGGGTGCGGTCGGTTGAGCTGCGGGGCTTCGAGGGCGCGGACCGGGCGATCCTGGAGGTCCACCTTTGACGCGCCCTGCGCTCCCAACGTCGTAGTCTTGGGGCCGTGGCCGCCACGATCTCCTTCGCCCGCGGCGCCCCGTCGCTCGACATCGTCGACGTCGACGGTCTGCGCGCCGCCGCCGAGCAGGCCTTCACGTCCGACCCGGCCGGGCTGACCGCCTACGGGACCTCGGTCGGGTACGTCCCGCTGCGGGAGTGGATCGCCGAGCGGCACGGCGTCGAGCCGGCCTCGGTGCTGGTCACCAACGGCTCGATGCAGGCCGACGCCTTCCTGTTCGACGCGCTCGTCGAGCCCGGCGACGTGGTCATCGTCGAGCGTCCGACCTACGATCGCACGCTGCTCTCACTGCGCGGCCGCGGCGCCGACGTGCGGATGGTCGAGCTCGAGCCCGACGGGATCGACACCGCCGCCCTGGGCCGCCTGCTCAGCGCCGGCGCGCGGCCCAAGCTGGCCCACATCATCCCCAACTTCCAGAACCCGGCCGGCTACACGCTGTCCGGCCCCAAGCGCCAGCAGCTGATCGGGCTGGCCCGCGAGCACGACTTCACCGTCTTTGAGGACGACCCCTACGTGGCGCTGCGCTTCGAGGGCGAGACGCTGCCGACGATGGTCTCGATGGACCCCGAGCACGTGGTCTACGCCTCCTCCTTCTCGAAGACCGTGTGTCCCGGGATCCGGGTCGGCTACCTGGTCGGGCCCCCCGAGCTGATCGCCCGCATCGCCAAGCTGGCCACCGGGACCTACATCTCGCCCAACATGGTCGCTCAGGGGATCGTCAACCAGTTCTGCCGCTCAGGGCGGCTCGAGCGCTCCATCGAGACCGTGCGCGAGGCGCTGCGCGAGCGCGCCCGGACCCTCTGCTCGGCGCTTGAGGAGCACCTGCCCGACGCCCGTTTCGTGGCTCCTGAGGGCGGCTACTTCCTGTGGGTCGACCTGCCCCGCGGGACCGATGTGAACGCCCTGTTCGACGCCGCCCGGGAGCGCGACGTCGTGTTCGTCAAGGGCAGCGACTTTCTGCTGGAGGGGGGTGACTCTTCTTTACGCCTCGCCTACTCTGGAGTAAATTCCGCCCAGATTGAGGAAGGCGTCAAGCGCCTGGCCGAGGCCTTCGCGCAGATTGGAGCACCTGCCCATGCAGCCTGAGGAAGCGCGCGCAGTCGGTGAACTGGCCGGGGAGGCGGCGGCGGGGCTGGCCGCTCAGATTCGCGATGTCCACCGAGGCATCGCCGGACGCGTGTTCGGGCTGCTCGGGCCATCGGCGGCTCCGACCCGGGTCATGCACGACGGGATTGCCGCCGCGGCCTACGCGGGCGCCCGCGCCCTGACCGGCACGCTGGTTCGCGGGAGCGCCTTCGCGTACGGGATGACCCGGCCCTCCGATGCCCCCTCGCTCGAGGACAGCGTGCCCGGGCGGCTGGCCGTCGGCGCGCTCAACGGCGCCTGGGGGGACCGGCTCGAGCGCCGCCAGAGCGCCCTGGCCCGGGCGATGACGATCCGCCGCGGGGGGCGCGACCTCGCCCTGGGCGCCTCGGCCCTGCGCGCCGCCGTGCCCGATGCCCGGCCGCGGCTGGCCCTCTTCATCCACGGCCTGTGTGAGACCGACGACGCCTGGCGGCTCCGGGCAGACCGGTTCCGGCCCTACGGCGATGTGCTCGAGTCGGGCCACGGCTACACCTCGCTCTACCTCCGCTACAACAGCGGCCTGCACATCTCGGCCAACGGCCGCCGCCTGGCCGAGATGCTGGCCGAGCTGTGCGCGGCATGGCCGGTCGAGGTGGCCGAGATCACCCTGGTCGGGCACTCGATGGGCGGGCTCGTATCCCGCAGCGCGTTGCACTACGCGGCCGAGGGTTCCTGGCGCGAGCGGGTCCGCCACGTGGTCATGCTCGGCACCCCGCACAAGGGGGCTCCGCTCGAACTGGCCGCCAACGCCGCCTGTCATGGACTCTCGCGGCTGCCCGAGACGCGGCCGTTGGCCACGCCGCTGAAGGTCCGCGCGGTCGGCATCAAGGATCTGGGTTACGGCTACGTGGTCGACGAGGACTGGCAGGGCAACGACCCCGACGCCTTCTGGTACGACGACACCGGCACCGTCATCCCGTTTCTGATGAGCGCCAACCACTACTTCGTCAGCGCCACCCTGACCCGGGACCCCGACGCGCGCCTCGGGCGGTGGGTCGGAGACCTGCTCGTGCTGCGGCCGAGCGCCTGGTCGCATGAGGGCCAGGGTGAGCGCCTGCAGTTCCCGATCGACCGCTACAGCCACCTCGGCGGCGCCCACCACTTCGATTTGCTCAACCACCCCGCGGTCCGGGCCCAGATCGAAACCTGGCTGAGCAGCGGACGCGAGCTCCCCGTCGCGGTCGGTCAGCGGCCGTAGCGCTCGCGCCCGATGACCAGCTGGGCGGGCAGCGCCGTGCGGATCGGCGGTGAGGGGTCGGCCAGGACAGCGACCGTCTCGGCCACGCTGACCGTGATCCGGGCCGGCTCCCGGTCAGCGCCGGTGGCGACCTCAACCTGCTCGTCGTCGCGGGCGCTGATGATGCCCGTCATCCCGGGCTCGATCCCGGCGCGCTTCAGGTAGTGCAGCAGGTCCTCGGCCTCGTTCTCGAGGCGCAGGATCGTCACCTTGGCACCGACCTCGCAGTCGGCCAGCGGTACCCCCTGCACGCGCTGCCCGACCTGGATCGGATGGCCGTGGGGACACGTCTTGGCGTCACCGACCGACGCCCGCACGTAGGCCTCGAAGCGGGGCGTCATCGCGTGCTCGAGCTGCCCGGCCTCCTCGTGAACATCGTCCCAGGGGACCCCCACCACGTCGGTGAGGAAGCGCTCGATCAGGCGGTGGCGGCTGACGATCTTCTCGGCGTGCGCACGCCCTGAGGTGGTGAACTCGATCGCCCGGCCGGGACTCCGGACGACGTAGCCATCGCGTTCGAGCCGCCCCAGCATCTCATGCACGGTCGGGCCGGAGAGCTGCATCGCCCGGGACAGGTTGGCGCCCGTCATGGGCAGGCCGGCCTCGAACAGCCAGAACAGCGACTCCAGATACTCCTCCTCGGCGACGGTGGCTTGTTCGGCGGCCATCGTACGATCGTAGACGGTTCCGATCGCCCCAGCCGGTCTCTCAGAGCTAGGATCGGCTCTCAGTGGACCTGCCCCTGAAGCCGCCCGTGGAGCCGCAGCTGGCCCGCTCCCAGAAGGAGCTGCCCCGCGGCGAGCAGTGGAGCTATGAGCCCAAGTTCGACGGCTTCCGGGCGATCGTGTTCGTCGACGGTGATGAGGTCCTGGTCCAGTCCCGCGGGGCCAAGCCGCTGGGGCGCTACTTCCCGGAGCTGGCCTTCCCCGGCGGGCGCTACATCGTCGACGGCGAGATCATCATCGACTCAGACTCGGCCGTCGGCGGACAGGACTTCGGCGCCCTCCAGCAGCGAATCCATCCGGCCGCCTCGCGGATCGCCATGCTGGCCGAGCAGACCCCGGCGCGGTTCGTGGCCTTCGACGTCCTGGCCGTTGATGACGAGCTCCTGATCAACCGTCCGCTGGCTGAGCGGCGCGAGGTCCTCGAGCAGCTGGCCAGGGACGGGATCGGCCTGACCCCGGTCACGCGCGACCCGGCCGCGACCGCACCGTGGCTGGCCCACGGCGAGGGCGTGGTGGCCAAGGAGCTCGGCGCGCCCTACCGCCCCGGCTCACGGGCCGGGATGGTGAAGGTCAAGCGGGTGCGGACGATCGATGCCGTCGTCGTCGGCTACCGTCCGGGCAAGGAGCCCGACACGGTCGGCTCGCTGATCCTCGGCCTCTACGACGACCGGGGTCAGCTCCATGTCGTCGGCCACTCCTCCGGGCTGCGGGCGGCCGAGAAGCGGGCGCTGGTCAAGACGCTCGAGCCGTATGAGACCGGCGAGCGCGGCCACGGCGACCCCAGCCGCTGGAAGTCGGAGAAGGACCTCGAATGGATCAGCCTGCGGCCTGAGCTGGTCGTCGAGGTGA
>DASWAI010000100.1:0-14238 GCA_036391215.1 Gemmatimonadales bacterium | reverse complement strand
GAGCCGTTCTTCCAGGGCCATTTTCCGGGGCATCCCATCATGCCGGGTGTGCTCATCGTCGAGGCCATGGCCCAGGTGGGTGGGTGCCTCGTCATGGGAACCATCGAGCGCCCCGAAACCAAGGTGGTCTACTTCCTGGCGCTCGACCGGGTCCGCTTCCGCCGACCGGTCCGCCCCGGCGACCAACTGCGGCTCGAGGTCGAGGTGCTCCAGGTGCGCGGCCCGACCTGCCGCATGAAGGGTGTGGCCACGGTAGAGGGCAAGGTCGTGGCCGAGGCGGAGATGATGGCCCAGGTCGTGGACCGCTGACGCATGGCACGGCGGGGTGACACCCACCGGCTCATGCGCTGGCTCTGGACCAGCCGCCGGCCGGAAGCGCGTCTCACGCGGCTGGCGCTGCTGCCGGCATCCGCGCTCTACCGCGGGGCCATGGCGGCGCGAGCCGCCGGCTACCGGCGGGGCTGGCTCGGGATGCGGGATCTCCCGGCCCCGTGCGTCGCGGTGGGCAACCTGACGCTGGGCGGCTCGGGCAAGAGCGCGATCGCCGCGTGGATAGCACAGCATTACGCCGACCAGGGCATCCGGCCCGCGCTCCTCGTGCCCGGGGGAACCTCGGCCGACGTGCTGGTGCAGCGCCACGCCGTGCCGGCCGCGCTGGTGCTCGGCGACCGCGATCCGGTCGCGGCGGCAGAGCGCGCCGTGGCGCAGGGAGCCCAGGTGCTGGTACTCGACGACGCGTACCAGCGGCTCGATGTCCACCGCGACCTCAACCTCGCGGTGGTCGCGGCGGAAACGACGCGGGCCGTGCGGTGGGCGCTGCCGGCGGGGCCGTGGCGCGAGGGATGGGCCGCGCTCCGGCGCGCCGACGGCGCCATCGTAACCCGGAAGCGGGCCACCCTCGAGGCGGCACAGACGCTCGCGCGCGAGATCGAGCAGGAGATCCGGGGCCCGGTGGCCCTGGCGTATCTCGGGCTCCGGCACCTCGAGGGGCTGGTGAGCGGCACCCGGCAGCCGGCCAGCGTGCTCGCCGGGAAGCGGGTCGTGGCGGCGTCCGGCATCGCCGATCCCGACGCGTTCGTAGCGCAGACCAAGGCCACCGGCGCCGCGGTGCAGGTGGCCACCTGGAAGGACCAGCCGGACTACCGCGACGAGGACGTCGCCTGGCTGGCGCACGCGGCCCGGCGGGCGGACCACGTCGTGATCACCGAGAAGGACGCCGTGAAGCTGCGCGACCGATGGCCCAACCGGGTGCCGGAACCGCTCGTGGCGGTGCTGGAACTCGCCTGGGAGGGCGGCGGGGAAGCGATCGCCGCGGCGCTGGACGCGGTCGTGACCCCCGTGGAGCGACTCTAACCGAGCAAGCCCGGAGCAAACCGGAGACACCATGACCACCACCACGCCCCCGAGCGTTCCGCTCATCCGTCCCGAGAGGGACCGCTTCCTCGCCGAGGAGAACCCCTTCGAGGCGATGATGTCCCGCTTCGACTTCGCCGCCCAGAAGCTGAGCCTGGACCCCGGCCTCTACCAGGTGCTGCGCGCCCCCGAGAAGCAGGTCATCGTCGCCGTGCCGTACCTGAAGGACGCCGGCGGGGTCGAGGTGCTCACCGGCTACCGGGTCCTGCACAACCGGGCGCGGGGCCCCGCCAAGGGGGGCATCCGCTTCGACCTGGGGGTGACCCTGGACGAGGTGAAGGCGCTGGCCGCCTGGATGACCTGGAAGTGCGCGGTGGTCAACATCCCGTTCGGGGGGTCCAAGGGAGGGGTCGTCTGCGACCCGAGTCAGCTCTCGAACGCGGAGCTGGAGCGGATCACGCGGCGCTACACCTCGGCCATCATCGAGACCCTCGGGCCGGACTCGGACGTCCCGGCGCCCGACGTGAACACCAACGAGCGGGTGATGGCCTGGGTCATGGACACCTACTCGATGCACGTGCGGCACACGGTCACGGCGGTCGTCACCGGCAAGCCGGTGGAGATGGGCGGCTCCCTCGGGCGGCGGGAGGCGACCGGGCGGGGGTGCATGCAGGTGACGCGGGAGGCGCTCCGCAAGCTGCGCATGCCGATCGAGGGAACCCGGGTCGCGGTCCAGGGGTTCGGGAACGTGGGGTCGGTCGCGGCGGACATGATGGCAAGCCAGGGGATGAAGATCATCGCGGTGAGCGACAAGTCCGGCGGGGTCTTCAATCCGAAAGGCCTCAAGGTGCGGGACCTCCTGGAGCACGTGCGCCGGCAGCGGTTCCTGAGCGACTACAAGGACGCGGACCACCTCAGCAACGAAGACCTGCTCGCGCTCGACTGCGACGTGCTGGTCCCGGCCGCGCTCGAGAACGTGATCAACTCCCACAACGCGGGAGCCATCAAGGCCCGGATCATCTGCGAGGGCGCCAACGGGCCCACCAGCGCCGGGGCCGATCGCATCCTCGACGAGAAGGGCGTCTTCGTGATCCCCGACATCCTCGCCAACGCCGGCGGCGTCACCGTCAGCTACTTCGAGTGGGTGCAGGACCGGGGCGGCTACTTCTGGGACGAGGAGACCGTGAACCAGCGGCTGGAGCGCATCATGGTCCATTCGTTCGAGGACGTGACCACCATGGCGGAGCGCCACGGGGTGAACCTCCGGATCGCGGCCTACATGGTGGCGATCGAGCGGGTGGCCGCCGTGCACCGGCTCCGCGGCCTCTACGCGTGACCGGGGTACCGGTCCGGTGGACATCGTCATCCTGGCCGTGGGCCGGCTGCGGGCGTACTACCGGGACGCCTGCGGCGACTACCTGCGGCGCCTCCGCCGCTACGCCCGGGTCGAGGAGCGCGAGGTCCGTGAGACCTCGGGGGCGGCGCCGGCCGTAGGTCAGCGGCGGGACGACGCCGCGCTCCTCGAGCGCGTGCCGGAGGGAGCTACGCTCGTCGCGCTCGCGCGCGAGGGCTCGGGCTGGACCAGCCGGGAACTGGCCGGGAGGCTGGAGCGTTGGCGCGAGGCGGGCCGGCCCCTCGCGCTCGTGATTGGCGGATCGCACGGGCTCGGACCGGCGGTCCTGGAGCGGGCGGCGGCGCGGTGGAGCCTGGGACCGCTCACCCTCCCGCACGAGCTTGCGAGGGTCGTCGTGGTGGAGCAGGTGTATCGGGGGTTCACGATCCTGGCCCGGGAGCCGTACCACAAGGGACGATGAAGTTCACCAATCACCCCCTTCCCGCATGGCCGAGTGGTTCGAGGAATGGTTCGGGGAAGAGTACCTCCAGCTGTATCCGCACCGTGACGACGCCGACGCGGAGCGGGTCGTGGCGCTCATCCGCCGGACGCTGCCGTGGCGCCCGGGCTGGCGCGCGCTCGACGTCGGCTGCGGGGCGGGCCGCCATGCCCGCGCGCTCGAGCTGGGCGGCGCGCGGCCGGTCGGCCTGGACCTGTCCGCGAGCCTGCTCCGCCGCGCTCGCTGCGTGACCAGCGCCCCGCTGATCCGGGCCGACATGCGGGCCCTCCCCGTCCGGCCCCGCTCCATGGATCTCACCGTCAATCTCTTCACCAGCTTCGGCTACTTCGACCGGGACGAGGAGCACGCCGCCGTCCTCCGGGAGATGGCGGCCACCGTCCGGCCGGAAGGCTGGTTCGTGCTGGACTTCCTCCACGCCGCGACCGTGCGCCTCGGCCTGGTTCCGGGGGAGCGGCGATTCGCGGAGGGAGCGACGGCCGCGCGCCGGCTCTCGCCGGACGAGCGGTTCGTGTGCAAGACGATCCGCCTCGAGGACGGCCGGCGCTTCGAGGAGCGGGTCCGGCTGTTCGAGCCGGCGGAGCTCGAGGCGATGCTGAGCGCGGCGGGGATCCGCATCGAGTACCGCTTCGGCGACTACGCCGGCGGGCCCCTCGCACCCGGCTCGCCGCGGACGGTGCTCATGGGCCGAGCCGCGTGACGGTCCGGATCGCCAGCACGCCGCTCGACGCAGCGCTGGTGGCGCCGGAGCAGCGCGCCGGGGGATTCGACCCCGCGCTCCTGCCGGCGATCGTCACGGCGCCGGGCCACGAGGCGCTCCGGGCCCGGCTCGAGCAGCCCGGCGTGCTGGTGGTGACCACGGGCCAGCAGCCGGCGCTCTTCACCGGACCGCTGTACCACATCCACAAGGCCCTGTCCGCGGCCGCCCTGGCCGCGCTGCTCGAGCGCCGCTGGAGCCGGCCGGTGGTGCCGCTCTTCTGGGTGGCGGGCGACGACCACGACTTCGCCGAGGCGAGCCACGCCGAGTGGCTGGGCGCCGACGGCTCGGTCGCCGGGGCGGCCCTGCCGCCGCGGTCGCCGGACGCACCGCTCACGCCGATGTATCGCGAGGCGCTGGGTCCGGGCGTCACCGACGCGCTGGCAGCGCTCGAGCGCGATGTCCCGCCCTCGGATTTTCGCGATGCCAGCCTCGGGTGGATCCAGCGGCATTTCCGCCCGGAGTCAACGGTGGCGGGGAGCTATGCGGGTGCGCTGGCCGAGCTGCTGGCGCCGTTCGGCGTGCTCGTCTTCGACAGCACCCACGCCGCGATGAAGCGCGCGGCCGCCCCGCTCCTCCTGCGGGCCCTCGGCCTGGCGGCGACCCTCGAAGCGGACCTCGCGGCGCAGGCGGAGGCCTTGAGCGCCGCCGGCACCGACTCGGGCATGCACATCGGCCTGGGCGCCACCCTGGTGATGCTGGAGTGCCGCCTGGGCCGGGACCGGCTGATCCGGCAGGGCGACGGCTTCATCACCCGCCGGGGAAAGACCGAGTATTCGCTGGCACAACTCGAGGCGCTGGCAGCGCGGGAGCCGGAGCGCTTCTCGCCCAACGTGCTGCTCCGGCCGGTGGTGGAGAGCGCGCTGCTCCCCACGGTGGCCTATCTCGGCGGACCGGGTGAGCTCCGCTACCTCGGGCTCACGCCACCGGTGTACCGCCGCATGGGGGTGGCGCCCCAGCGCCCATTACCCAGGTGGTCGGGCGTGCTGGTGGAGGCCCGGGTGGACCGGGTGCTGGAGAAGTTCGGGGTGGAGCTGCGCGACCTGATGCAGGCCCCCGGCCCGCTCGAGGCCCGGATCGTTCGCTCCCGGCTGCCCGAGAGCGGGGTGACCGCCCTGGCGGCGCTCCGGGCCGCCATCGAAAGCGGCTACGCCACCATCGGCCGGGCGGCGATCGAAGTAGACCCCACGCTGGAGAAGCCGGTGCAGGGCGTGAAGAACCAGGCGCTTGCGGGTGCGCAAGAGGTGGAGAAGAAGCTGCTCCAGCACCTCAAGAAGCGGCAGGAAACGGAGCTGGCCCAGCTCGCCCGGGCACGCGCGGCCGTGTGGCCCCAGGGCAAGCCGCAGGAGCGGGTGCTCAATGTGGTCCCGTTCCTCGCCCGTTACGGGCCGTCGCTCCTGGGCGAGATCCGCGACGCCATCGGCGCGTGGTACGCCGGCGCCCTTGAGAGGGCTCCGGCCTCCGCCTAGACTCCGCCCAATGTGGATCATCCTGCTGGTCCTGCTGGTGGCGCTGATGATCCCGATCGTCGGCATCGTCATCGACTCGCCGATCGGTCGCGCGCTCGCCCGGAGGCTCGAGGGCCCCGAAGCGGCGCCGCCCGGCCTCCGCGAGCTGGCGCAGAAGGTCGAGCTGCTCGAGGCCGAGGTGGACGACCTCACGCGCGCGGTGAAGGGCCTGGAAGAAGAGAACCAGTTCCTGCAGCGGCTGCTGCAGTCCCCGCAGCGCTCCACCCTGCCGCCGCCGGCCGGTCCCTGAGCCCCGAGCCCGCCCGGTCCCAGCGTCCGGCGGCGATGGTGGCCGCGGGCATCCTGCTCAGCCGCATCGTCGGCCTGATCCGCTCGCGCGTGCTGGCGCACTTCCTGGCCACGTCAGACGCCGCCGACGCGTTCGCCGCCGCGTTCCGTATCCCCAACTTCCTCCAGAACCTGTTCGGCGAGGGCGCGCTGAGCGCCTCGTTCATCCCGGTCTACGCCGCGCTCCTCGCCCGCGACGACCGGGAGGAAGCGGGGCGGGTGGCGGGGGCCATCGGGGCCATCCTCGCCCTCGCCATGTCGGTGCTGGTGCTGGCCGGCGTCCTGGCGACGCCGATCCTGATCGATGCGATCGCCCCGGGGTTCGAAGGCGAGAAGCGGGAGCTGGCGATCCGCCTGGTACGGATCCTGTTCCCCGGCGCCGGCCTGCTGGTGCTCTCGGCATGGTGCCTGGGGGTCCTCAACAGCCATCGGAAGTTCTTCCTTTCGTACGCGGCGCCGGTCATCTGGAACCTCGCGATCATCGCAGCCCTGATCGTGGCCGGCCCCCGGATGGGCCAGTATCCGCTGGCGGTGGTCGCGGCCTGGGCCTCGGTCGCCGGGAGCGCGCTCCAGATCGCGATCCAGCTGCCGACGGTGCTCGCCGTGGCCCGCGGGATCCGGCCGTCGCTCGATCTCGCGTCGGCCAACGTCCGCACCGTCATCCGGAACTTCATGCCGACGTTCCTGAGCCGGGGCGTAGTGCAGATCAGCGCCTACGTCGACGCGCTGCTCGCGAGCCTCCTGCCCACCGGAGCGGTGGCGGCGCTGGCGTACGCCCAGACCCTCTACACCCTCCCGGTGAGCCTGTTCGGCATGTCGGTATCCGCGGCGGAGCTGCCGGCCATGGCGAGCGCCACCGGCGACGCAGCGGAGGTAGCGGCCCAGCTCCGCGCCCGGCTGGACGCGGGGCTCCGGCAGATTGCCTTCTACATCGTCCCCTCGGCGGTGGCATTCGCCGCACTGGGGCAGGTCCTGGCCGCCGCGCTGTTCCAGTCGGGCCAGTTCACCCGGGACGACAGCTTCTACGTCTGGGGGATCCTCGCGGGCTCGGCCGTGGGGCTGCTGGCCGGCACGATGGGCCGGCTCTACTCCTCCGGCTTCTACGCCCTGCGGGACACCCGCACGCCGCTTCGATTCGCGGTGATCCGGGTGGTGCTCACCACCGCGCTGGGTTACCTCGCCGCCATCCCGCTGCCCGGATGGCTCGGCATCCCGTCGCGCTGGGGCGTCGCCGGACTCACCGCCTCCGCCGGGATGGCTGGGTGGGTCGAGTTCGTCCTCCTGCGGCGAGCCCTGAACGAGCGGATCGGGCCCACCGGGCTCCAGCGGCCCCTCGCCGCCCGGCTCTGGGGCGCCGCGCTCTTGGCGGCGGGGCTGGCGGGAGCCGTGGCCTGGACGCTGGACGCGCCGCTGCAGCGGCACCCGGTGCTCTACGCGCTGGCCGTGCTGGGGGTCTACGGGCCGGTTTATTTTTCCGTGGCCTCCGCCCTAGGGGTGACCGAGGCCGCGGCCCTGTGGCGCCGGTTCCGGCGTTAGAGACCCGGAGGCACGGAGGACTGCACACCACAGAGGCACCGAGGCACAGAGGAACCACAGAGCGACCATGATTATGCAGCTCGGGCTTTCGCGCCTCCGTGTCGCTACACCCTGTTGTTCTCCGTGGTCGTTCTCCGTGCCTCCGTGTCTCTGTGGTTCGCAGTTCTCTGCGCCTCCATGCCTCCGATGACCGAGCCAGCCGAAGCGCTCGGCCGCAAGCTCGACACCCTCCCCGACGGCCCCGGCGTGTACCTGTGGAAGGACGCGCAGGGGGACGTGCTCTACGTCGGGAAGGCGAAGCGCCTCAAGTCCCGGGTGCGCAGCTATTTCGCCGCCGACTACTCCGGCAGTCCCAAGCACCAGCTGCTTCGGCGGCTCATCGCCGACGTCGAGACGATCGTGGTGGCGAGCGAGGCCGAGTCGCTCATCCTCGAGAACAACCTGATCAAGGAGTACCGGCCGAGGTTCAACGTCCGGCTCAAGGACGACAAGAGCTACCCCTCGATCGCCGTGACGCTCGGCGAGCCGTTCCCCCGGGTTCTCGTCACCCGGCGGCGGAACATCGAGGGCGCGAAGTACTTCGGCCCCTACACCGACGTCGCCCAGCTCCGGCGCACCCTCGCAATCATCCGCCGGCTCTATACCGTGCGGAGCTGCCCGGACGACCTCCCGCGCGAGCAGCGGGAGCGGCCCTGCCTCGACTACCACATCGGCCGGTGCAAGGCGCCCTGCGTAGGCTGGCAGAGCGAGGCCGACTACCGCGCGATGGTGCGCGACGTGGTGGACTTCCTCGAGGGCCGCACCGGCGACGTCCGCCAGAAGGTGCGGGAGGCGATGCTGGCGGCGAGCGAGCGGGAGGACTACGAGCGCGCCGCTAGCCTCCGGGACGCGCTCCGCTGGCTCGAGCGCCTGGAGGAGCCGTCCAGCGTGGAGCTGCTCGGCACCGGCGACGCCGACGCCGTCGGCTACGCCCGCGACGGAGACGACGCCGTGGGCGTGCTCATGCGGGTGCGCGACGGGCGGGTGATCTCCCGCGACCACAAGTTCCTCGAGGGCGTGGAGGAGGAGACCGACGAGGCGATCCTGAGCGCGTTCCTGGTCCGCTACTACGTGCCGGCGGAGAACCGCGCCCGCCGGGTGGTGCTCCCGTTCGCGCCGGACGACTTCGATACGCTGCGGGAGATCCTGCCGGATACCGACTGGACCGTACCGCAGCGCGGCACGGCAAGCCGCTGGCGGGAGCTGGCCGATCAGAACGCGCGGCATTTGCTCGAAAGCCTCAGGATCGAGTCGTTCGAAACCGAGGAGCGCGCGGAGGACCCAGTGTACGCGCTCGGACGGGATCTGGGCCTCAGCGCCGTGCCCCGGAGCCTCGTGTGCGTGGACATCTCCCACAACCAGGGGCGGGACATCGTGGGGTCGCTGGTGTGGTTCGAGGCCGGCCGGCCCAAGAAGAGCGAATATCGCAAGTTCAAGATCAAGGGTCTGGCGGAGCAGGACGACTTCGCGGCGATCCAGGAGGTGCTCACCCGCTATCTCACCCGCCGGCGAGACGAGGGCGACCCGCTGCCCGACCTCCTGGTGATCGACGGCGGGAAGGGCCAGCTCAACGCGGCGGTGGAGGCGGCCCGCTCGCTCGGGCTCGATCGGATTCCCATCGTGAGCCTGGCCAAGCGGGAGGAGGAGGTGTTCATCCCGGGACGGGCGGACAGCCTCCGGCTCTCGCGGCGGAGCCCGTCGCTCCGGCTGCTCCAGCGCGCCCGGGACGAGGCGCACCGGTTCGGCCTCGCCTACAACCGCAAGCGCCGGGCGCAGCGGACCATCACCTCGGAGCTGCTGGACATCCCCGGCGTCGGCCCCGCGCGGCGCCGCCGGCTGCTCGAGCAGTTCGGAAGCCTTGCGGGCGTCCGCTCGGCCACGGCGGTCGAGCTGGCCGCCGTGCCCGGGCTCTCGACTGCGCTGGCCGAGCGAATTCTCGAGCACCTGAACCGGAAGGCCTGAGGCCCGGCCGGGCATGCCGGAGCTGCCGGACGTGGTGGTCTACGTCGAGGCCCTGGAGCAGCGGATCCTCGGCCGGCCCCTCGAGCGGGTGCGGATCGCAAGCCCGTTCGTCCTCCGGAGCGTGGACCCACCGGTCAGGGAAGCCGAGGGGCGGAGGGTCGTCGCGGTCCGGCGCCTCGGCAAGCGGATCGTGCTGGCGCTCGAGGGCGGGCTCTTCGTCGTGATCCACCTCATGATCGCAGGCCGGCTCCGATGGCGGCCTCCGGGCGCCAAGACGCCCGGCCGGATCGGGCTCGCGGCTTTCGACTTCCCCGGCGGCACGCTCCTTCTCACCGAAGCGGGGAGCAAGCGCCGGGCATCCCTGCATCTGGTACGGGGCGAGGCGGCGCTCGCCGAATTCGACCGCGGCGGACTCGAGCCGCTGGAGACGTCTCTCGCCGGGTTCCGCGATCGCCTCGTGTCCGAGAGCCACACGCTCAAGCGTGCGCTCACCGACCCCCGGCTCTTCAGCGGCGTCGGCAACGCCTATTCCGACGAGATCCTGCACCGGGCCCGGCTTTCTCCGGTCGCGCTCACTCGGCGGGTGGACGACGACGGAATCGAGCGACTCTACGATGCAGCGCGGGCCGTCCTGGTCGAGTGGACCGATCGCCTCCGGCGAGAGGCGGGCGACGGCTTCCCCGAGAACGTGACCGCGTTCCGCGAGGGGATGGCCGTGCACGGCCGGTTCCGCGAGCCGTGCCCGATCTGCGGCACGCCGGTGCAGCGGATCCGCTACGCCGACAACGAGACCAATTACTGCCCCGCGTGCCAGACGGGTGGCCGGCTCCTGGCCGACCGCGCGTTGTCCCGCCTGCTCAAGGAGGACTGGCCCCGGAGCCTGGAAGAGATGGAGGAGCGACTCGCCCGATGACCGACTGGACGCTCGTGTGCTCGGCGTGCGGCGCCACTGCCGAGCCAACGGGGCTCCCGACCGTGTGCCCTGCCTGCGGCCAGCCCTGGCTGGTGCGGTATCCCGGGCGGAGCCATCCGCGCGAGGCGCGGGCGGCGCTCGGGGGTGCCACGGGAGCGGGCGCCGCAGGCGCGACGGGAGCGGCGCCGGGCGAAGGCATGTGGCGCTACCGCCGATTCCTCCCGCTCCTCCCGAAGGAGATGCCCGTCACCCTGGGGGAGGGCGGCACGCCGCTCCTCCGACTTGAGCGCACGGGCCGAGGGCTCGGCCTGGGCGAGGTCTGGCTCAAGGACGAAAGCACCAATCCCACCGGGTCGTTCAAGGCGCGCGGGCTTGCCATGGCGGTGACGCGGGCGGCGGCGGGCGGAGCCCGCGCGTTCGTAGCGCCCACGGCCGGCAACGCCGGTGTGGCGCTCTCCGCGTACGCCGCGCGGGCGGGGCTCACCGCCAAGGTCTTCGCCCCGGCCACGACGCCGGCGACCATCCTGGGCCAGATGCGTGTATTCGGCGCGGACCTCGAGCTGGTGGACGGCCACATCGGCGACTGCGGGCGCGCGGCGCGCGAGTATGCCGCGCGCACCGGCGCGTTCGACGTCTCGACCCTGCGCGAGCCCTACCGGATCGAGGGCAAGAAGACGCTTGGCCTCGAGCTGGCCGAGCAGCTCGGCTGGACGCTGCCGGACGCGGTCGTCTACCCGGCGGGCGGCGGCACCGGGCTCATCGGCATGTGGCTCGCGTTCGCGGAGCTGTCAGCGGCGGGCTGGGTCAGCGGGAGACCGCCGAGGCTGTTCGCCGTGCAGTCGAGCGGCTGCGCGCCGGTGGTGAGAGCGGCGGAAGCCGGGGCGGAGCGGTGCGAGCCTTGGCCCGATCCCTGGACTATCGCCAGCGGGCTTCGCGTGCCGAATCCCCTCGGCGGGGCCCTCATGCTCCGCGCCATCCGGGAAACCGGAGGCGGGGCGGTCGCCGTGAGCGACGAGGAGTTGGCGGAGCAGGCCCGGGTCGTGTCCGCGCGGGAGGGAGTTGACTTGTCCCCGGAAGGGGGCGCAACGGCGGCCGGGGCCGCGGCCCTCAGGCGGCGCGGGATGCTGGGACCGGACGACCGGGTGGTGCTGTTCAACACGGGGGCGGGGTGGCTGTACAGGTGAGAGGTGAGAGGGAATGAGGGGGCTCGGAGGGTGAATGGCGGTGTATATTCCAAGCCTATGTCAGAGGGCCGGTTCGCCATCCTCGACCCCGCGGCCGGAATCAGCGGGGACATGCTGCTGGGCGCCCTGGTTTCGGCCGGCGCGCCGGAGGCGTGGCTCAGGGGCTTGCCCGCCCGGCTGGGGATCCCCGAGGTGGAGATCGCGGTCCGCCGGGTGAGCCGTTCGGGAATCGGCGCGGTCAAGGTGGACGTCCGACTTCCCGGCGGCAGGCTCGAAGGCCCGGGCGACGTGGAGCAGCCTCACCACGGTCCCGAGCCCCGGTCACACCCGCAATCCCACATCCATCCCCACACGCTCCCCCAGCACGATCACCACTCCCCGCACGAGGGCGCGCACCACCACGGGCACGTCGACGGCCCGCACCGGCACGTGGCCGAGCTGGTGGCGATGGTGGAGCGCGCGCCGCTCTCGCCCTGGGTCCGGGAGCGCGCGGTGCGCGCGTTCCGGCTGATCGGCGAGGCTGAGGGCAAGGTCCACGGGATGCCGGCGGAATCCGTCGCGCTCCACGAGGTCGGGGCGCTGGATGCGCTGGTGGACATCGTAGGCGGAATCGAGGGCTTCGAGCAGCTCGGCGTCACCCGCATCCATCATCGGCCGGTCGCGATCGGTGCGGGCTGGGTACGCGCGGCGCATGGCGTGCTCGCGGTGCCCACGCCGGCGACGGCGCTCCTGCTGGAGGGGCTCGAGATCGCACCGAATGGACCAGTCACGGGCGAGGCCACGACGCCCACGGGAGCGGCGATGCTCCGGGTCCTCTCCTCCGGCGCCCCGCCCGCGCGCTGGCGCGGCGTCTCCGCCGGGAGCTGGGGCGCCGGCACCCGCGACCCGGAGCAGTATCCCAACGCCCTCCGGCTCATCCTGGCCGAGCCGGTCGAGGAGGCCGGAGACGTGGTGGTTCTGTCCACGGATCTGGACGATCTCAGCCCCGAGTACCTGGACCCGCTCCGGGAGGCGCTGGCCGCCGCCGGAGCGCTCGACGTGCAGGTCTGGACCACGCAGATGAAGAAGGGCCGGACCGGGTTCCGGGTCGAGGCCATAGTCCCGCCCGACGCCGCAGACCGGGTCACCGACGCGTTCTTCCGCCACAGCACCACCGCGGGTGTGCGCCGGGTCGTCGCCGAGCGAGTGACCCTGCCGCGGCACGAGCTGACGCTCGAGGCGGGCGGGGGCACGGTCCGGGTGAAGGTGCTCGAGGGGCCGGGGGGATTGCGGGCAAAGCCCGAGTACGATGATGTCGCGGCGGCAGCCCGGCGGTCGGGTCGCCCCGCCCACGAGCTGGCAAGGGAGTTGCAAACCCGAGCGCTCGACCTGGTGGCGACTCGCGCCGCCGGGCCGTCTTCCACCACGAAGGAGTCCTGACGCGTGAGCCGTACCACCGTACTGCTTTCAGTCTTCGCGCTGTCCCTCGGCGCCAGCGCGTCCGCCGTTTCCGCGCAGGCGCCCGGGAGCGACCGCGTCGCGAAGCTCATGGCGCAGCAGAAGGGCGTGCTGCCACCGTTCTGCAAGTCCGCTCTCACGGGGAGCGGCAAGATCAATGATCTCGTCACCGATTTCAAGGCGGCGGTGAGCCAGCCGGACGAGGCAAAGCGGACTGCCGCCATCGGGAAGGCAAAGGACGGGTTTGCCCACGCCATCCTGAAGCAGGACCAAGGGGGCAACGCGGCCGCGTGGATCTACCTGGGACGCGCCTACCTGTACCAGGGAGACGTCGCAGGCGCGGACAGCGCCTTCAGCCAGACGGACAAGATCGCGCCGGACTGCAAGGACGAGACGGAGCGCGCACGCCAGGCGGTGTGGACGCCGCTGGTAAACGACGGCGTCGCCTTCGCCAACGCGAACAACCCGGATTCGGCGGCCGTGCTGTTCCACCAAGCGAACACGATCTATCGCGGGAGCCCCTCGGCCTTCGCCAACCTCGGCGTCATCTACGCCAACCGGGGACAGAACGACAGCGCCGCGGGCTATTTCAAGCAGGCCGCGGACATCTCGGCCAAGGACACCACCTTCCGCGACGAGCTGAAGTTCTCGACCCTCAACCTCGGCATCGTGCAGGCCCGCGCCAAGCACTATGACGAAGCGGTCGCGACGCTGGAGGCGTACCGGAAGCTCGCGCCCGACGACAAGCAGGGCGGCACGGCGCTGCACACGGCCTACTGCGGCGCGAACCAGGCAGACAAGGCGCAGCCGCTCGAGAAGCAATACGGGCTGCCGCCGTGCGGGGTAGCGGGAGGCGACGCGTCCAGCCTGGTCGAGAAGGGTGTCGCGGCCTTCAACGCGAACAAGTTCGACGAGGCGGCCGACCTCTTCGGCCAGGCCTTCGCCAAGCAGCCGTACAACCACGACGCGCTGCTCAACCAGGCGAACGCCTACTTCCGGTCGAAGAACGGGCCCAAGCTGGTCTCGGCGGCGGAGCCGCTCGTTGCGCTCGAGCCGCTGAACGAGATCGCCATCCAGCTGCTGGAGCAGGGGTACCGAGCGACCAAACAGGTGGACAAGCAGCTGGCGCTGGTGAACCGGCGGCGCTCGCTCCCGGCCAAGCTCGAGACCAAGAAGATCGCGATCAGCCCGACCGACATCACCCTGTCGCTGACGGCCACCGGCCGGGCCGCGCTGGATGCGAAGGACAAGCCGATCAAGGCGGCGCCCGTGAGCCTGACCTTCGAGCTGCTGGGCGCCGACGGGGGCGTGGTGGCGACGCAGGACGTAACGGTTCCCGCGCTCGCGGACGGAGCGACCCAGGATGTCACGGTCTCGGCCAAGGCGAACGGCATCAACGGCTGGCGCTACA